>DRPN01000097.1 GCA_011374625.1 Bacteroidota bacterium | reverse complement strand
GGCATGGATGAAAGAGCTGGTTTGGCAGAATGTGAAGAACCAGGTGAAGAGGGTTTTAGTCAAGTGGTGAGTGGTGAGTGGTGAGTGGTGAGAAATGAGAGATGAGAGGTGAGAGGTGAGAGATAAGTTTAAAAAAGTTGAAAAGTTGAAAAGTTGAAAAGTTGAAAAGTTGAAAAGTTGAAAAGTTGAAAAGTTGAAAAGTTTGCAGGCACTGATTTCGTGAGCGCAGCGAACTAATTTTCGCCGCATAGCGCCTGCTTATTCACAGATGGAGTAAGCAATGAGTTATGAGTCGGGAGCAAGGAAGGCAAATTTATTTTTGAAAATATATTATTTTTGAAAATATATTATAATCAGATCTGATATTCCAAAATATTGCGTATATTTGGGAATGATATTCCATAATATACGTCTATATGAAATCAAGATTTCTGAAAACCCGTTTACTGAATAAAAACAGCTCTTTCCCAAACAGAATCATTGTCCTGACCGGTGCCCGTCAGACAGGTAAAACAACATTGGCCAGACATTGTTTTCCTTCCTATGCTTATTTGTCCATTGAGGATCCGGTGTTAAGAATTCAATATAAGAATCTCACAGCGGCTCAATGGCATAATTTTTATCCCAGAGCAATCCTGGATGAAGTGCAGAAAGAACCGGTGCTGATCGAGAGTATAAAGTCCGTATATGATCAGTATGAGGATGTATATTACTTATTACTGGGATCCAGTCAGTTACTGTTGTTAAAGAAGGTGAAGGAAAGTCTGGCAGGCAGATGTATCATTGAGGAGATCATGCCCTTAACCCTGCCGGAGATTCTTACACACAAATGGCAGGAGGATCCGAAATTTTCCTGGTACCAGCAATTTTTAACCACGGGGGAAATTCCCCCTTTTCTTTCCTCTTTTGAACTGTATCCTGATTATGCCGCCAGGATGGAGGCTTTTCAGTATTATCTTATTAATGGCGGATATCCGGCTCTGGTCAATAAGAACATGAATGACGGGGAGAGGTTCGAGTGGTTAAAGGATTATGTCCGTACCTACCTGGAACGGGATCTCAGGGATCTGGTTGAACTGAGGTCGCTGGAACCGTTTGTGAGAATACAAAAGATCACTGCTCTTTTGACGGGGCAACTGATCAACTATTCCCAGCTTGGTAAGGAAGCAGGGGTTACCTCAAAAACGGCTCAGCGCTTTTTACAATATCTTGAGATCAGCTATCAGACGATTTTGTTGCAACCATGGACCCGAAATAAGATAAAACGTCTGATAAAAACTCCCAAATTACACTATCTGGATCCCGGAGTGCAGAGAGCCATCCTGCAAAAAAGAGGAGATCCCGATGGGAATGAATACGAAAGCACTGTCGTCGGGGAAATATACAAACAAACAAAAGTGTTGCATTTTAACGGTTCATTTTATCATTTACGTACTCATGACGGAGCAGAAACGGATCTGTTGCTGGAAAAGGAAAATGGTTTTCTGGCTTTTGAAATAAAAATGACGGAACATGCCGGGAAAAAAGAGGCGAGACACCT
>DRPN01000115.1 GCA_011374625.1 Bacteroidota bacterium | reverse complement strand
TTGATATTTTTTATTTCTTTACCACCACATGAACGACATCAGTGAGGCATTATTTTTTCTCCGCCTTGCCCGTCATCGGTACAAACACCACCGGATACTTCCGGGTTTTCTTTATTTTGCCGTTTTTGGTTTTTTTCACTACCATTAGCCACTGTGTCCAGCCGTTTGTGCTTACGGGGATGACCATCCTCCCACCCGGCTTGAGTTGCTTGATCAGGGGTTGAGGGATATTTTCCGGAGCACAGGTGACGATGATGCCGTCATAAGGCGCGTATTCGGGCCAGCCCTCATAGCCATCACCGGCCTTTACCTTGATGGTTTTGTAACCTAGTCTGGAGAGCGTGCTTTCAGCTTGTTCAGCCAATTCTTTGACGATTTCTACGGTATAGACATACGGAGTCAGTTCGGACAAAACCGCTGCCTGATAGCCACTGCCCGTGCCGATCTCCAGGATTTTGTCTCCTGGATGTATCTCCAGCAGTTCAGTCATGAGAGCAACGATCAAGGGTTGCGAGATGGTCTGTCCATGCCCGATTGATAACGGATGGTTCTCGTAGGCTGCGTTGCGGTAATTTTTCGGTACGAAGAGATGGCGCGGCACAGCTTCCATTGCCTCCAGTACTCTTTTGTCCGTTATGCGGATGAACGGATCGTTCATGATTTCATTGCGGACCATACGCAGCCGTTCATCCTTTTTCTCCTCAAACCTGGGTCGCTGCCAGGTAAGACTGTCTTGAGGCTCCTGTTCCATGCTTTCCATAGGCAAAACATTTACCTTATTTTCCCGGGTTATTCCGGAACAACCCGACAATACCAGGGAACATAATAGAACCGATAATACTATACGAACCATTTTTTTAATTCGGATTTAATTTACAAAAAATATTCCATGTAACCAAAAATATAGAAACATCTGCCTGCCTGTAGATTTACCTACTGTTAGGCAGTCATCATCAATAAAGATAACAATTGTTTAAATCCCCAAACCATGCACACATGACCAATAAATATCTTATAACCAATTACATATAATCATAAACCGGACACGTGCAACCATTATTTTTGACTATTCGGAAATTTCAGGTAATTTCGTGTAGTGAAACAAGAAACAAGATACAAGGAAAAATAACCCGGAACCCTTGCCTGCCGGAGCGTTGGTAAGGTGGGGATTCATTCAGATTTATTAACTTTTAACTTTTTTGCATGAACCAAAAAATACCGATACTTTCCGACGTTCTCACAGGCCTCTACACCGATTTCTATGAGCTGACCATGATCCAGGGGTACTTTCTGGAAGGGAAAAAGGAGGAGAAAGCCGTTTTTGATTATTTCTTTCGTTCCAATCCCTACAATGGCGGTTATGTTATTTTTGCCGGGTTGGAGAACATGTTGTATTTGCTGAACAATTATACTTTTCCTCAGGAATCGTTGGATTATCTGTCCCGTCTGGGTTTCCAGGATGAGTTTCTGAAATACCTGGCTGATTTTCGTTTTAATGGGGATCTCTGGTCTGTGCGGGAAGGAGAGATTGTTTTTCCCAATGAACCGATCGTGAGGGTAGAAGGGAACATCATGGAAACGCAGGTGATAGAGACCTTACTGC
>DRPN01000149.1 GCA_011374625.1 Bacteroidota bacterium | reverse complement strand
CGGGCCTCCTCGCCCACCGTCGATATGCTGACGTAATGTCCCTGGAGTTCACGCTTCATCGTTTTCCCGTATCCTAAAATAAGCCTTGCTGCTATTTTAGATTAAATGCTTATCTTAAAATAACAAAACGCGCATCAAGAGTCAAATGGCGTAACCTAAAATAACAGTCTTTCTTATTTTAGGATCACGGTATTGACCAAAATATAAGCAGGGAAAAACAGATAAACGCCAGTTCCCGTTCATTTCCCCAGACGAGCGTTCGAGATGACATCCGGTCTCTCAGACCATGTTTCATTCTCGAAAACCAAGTCTGGTATGAGCAGCCCTGTAATTGCTTTATTCTCCAGGAGTTGCGGAATTCTCCGAAAACGGTGCTTTCTCCGGATTGGGAAATCAAGGGGAAATCCGTTTCCTTTTTGGCCTTTTTCTGAAAAGTTAGAAAACCTGTACCGTACCACCCATTTTTCGAACGCTCGTCCGAAAACCTCAATCTTATAACACAAGTAATATCAGCCAGTTGCAAGGAGTCGTCATTCTCTGTTTGACAAAAATTGAGGAAATCGAAATTAATTTCATACTCAGATTTCCCGGACTTTTGGATTAGGACTCGGTTGTGTTAACTCAACAGACGCTCAAGAGGAGGGCTCGCCGCCTTCCGGAAATTCAGTCTCCCTATCGCCAACACATCAAAAACCCTTTATTTACAATACATTGAGAGCTTCCGTTTGCCGTTCTCCGCGTCCCTACGTCTGCCATATCAAACGCGGCGATATCATAACCCAAGTCTCCAGCCCAGGATTATCCTTATGTCGTTAAGTAAACAACCTATCCTTCCGAACCGATTACGACCAATTCCGCTTGTGCTGTATTCTTTAGGTAAACCGAAGTGCTTCCTAGCACCCTCAACATATTTTCCGAAACATCATCATTTTTTAAGCCAGGCTGGACAATGTACACGTGAAGCTTTACTGGCGCAGTCCGAGCACGCCGTTTGAGGCTTGCAAGATCAGACATGGACCCCTTTAGAAAGCGTGATGCATTGTCCTCTTTCCAGCTCTCTTCCCGCCTTTTTATATGTCCATAGAGTCGAGATATTCCAGCATGCTTCCAGCGGATTGACTTTTGGGCCTGTCCGCATACTTCATACAGATCATTTATCCTTGCTCCAGGCTCGTCGGATTTGGAGTATTTGCAGTGCACCAAAGCTAGATGGATTTCATCGTCAACTACTTTGAACCCTATCAAGTCAGCCGCTTCGCCACTACCATCATCATTTATGATTAAATCATACTGATCTTCTATCTGCTTAAACGATCTCCACTGAATGGTACCGGTCTCACGCGTTTTGCCCATAGATTCCTTTTTAATATCAATATCGCGCCAATCCCAGCATTCTATCTGTTCAGCGTTAAATTCTCCAATCGTCTCAGGGAATTCGATGAGAAAGCAGTTATAGGAGAGGGAGCCATTTACATATTGGATAATCCAAGGGTCACTTTGAAGATATTCTTCAAGAGGTTTTGCTGTACCGCAACCACGCCTAATCGACACCGATTCTCCCTTAAGACGCTGATAACTAAATCCCCCATTTAAATTTTCGGAAATCGTGAACTCGTAAACTGACTCAAGGGATTCGCTTGAGATGGCTATGTGAAATG
>DRPN01000076.1 GCA_011374625.1 Bacteroidota bacterium | reverse complement strand
TCCGAACCTTCGTCAAAAAGTGATTTTCCCCTTGTTTCAACATAGCCTTTGGCCTTTTCCACATATTCCCAGTAAACTGTGAACATCTCAGAGATCCTTACATCCTTATCAAAAAGGCGATGCACTTCCGACTCGTAAAACGAGGTCGTGGAAAAACACCAGCAGGTGCCTGTATTTCCCTGCGAGATGGGGGGATTATGCCAGTAAGTGTGGTCTTTATAATCAACCACCTTGTTGGGCAAATCCAGACCCTCCTGATCCATCTGGAAATACTTGTGCTTTTTTACTTCCTTTTGCTTTTGCTGAACCGCATGTACATCTTTCAGAATAAAATTCTGATAATAACCGGGCTCGTACTCTTTGAACTTTGCTCTGTCTTTTCCGTCTTCCTGGGCATGGACAAAAGCAGCGGTGAGTACCATTACCGCTACTAAAGCAATCATTAACTTTTTCATTATTTTTTGGATTTAAATTAAATGGTCTTATCCACTCCGTAAATAAGCAACATCAAAACTAAATCAAATATCATTCGGGTTGTTAAAAACTCATGGAAAAATGACTTACTCTTTATCCGGATAATATAGTTTCCGATACTATTTTTGTACCCTAATATGACAATGATTTATTCAGCCGGGAACGGTATTCAGCTAATAGCGGTAATTAAAAATATTTTTCTTCTTACTTCAGACGGTTTTCCGTCTTTTTTTATGCCTGTGATATATGACCTTTAAAAAATACATTAAAGCAAAATTGATCCTGGAGGATGGAACAGAATTTACGGGATATTCATTCGGCTACGAAGGATCTGTTGCCGGTGAGATTGTTTTCAACACTGCCATGACAGGGTATCCGGAAAGCCTGACGGACCCCTCCTACCGTGGTCAGATTTTAGTACTTACCTACCCACTTGTGGGAAATTATGGTGTGCCGGCACAAACGATAAACAACAACATGCCGGAACATTTTGAGTCGGAACATATTCATATTGCAGCACTGATCATTTCTGACTACTCGGAAAAATACAACCATTGGAATGCAGCTAAGAGCCTGGGTAACTGGCTGAAAGAAGAAAAGGTTCCGGGATTATTCGGAATCGATACACGGAAATTGACCAAGATCATCCGGGAAAAAGGAGTCATGCTGGCCAAAATCGTCTTTAATGCAGACATTCCCTTTTTCGATCCCAACCAAACCAATCTTGTGGATGAAGTTAGTATCCTGAAGAAAAAAACATATGGAAACGGAAAACACAAGATCCTGCTTATTGATTGCGGCGTAAAACTGAACATTATCCGATACCTGTTACGATTCGACACAACGGTCATCAGAGTACCGTGGGATTATAATTATTCAGGGGAGGACTATGACGGGCTCTTTATCTCCAACGGCCCCGGCGATCCGGTAATGTGTGTTCCAACAATCAACAACCTTAAAAATTCACTAAAAGATGACCGGCCGCTCTTTGGTATTTGCCTGGGACATCAGTTAACCGCACTGGCTTCCGGTGCCGAAACTTACAAACTAAAATTCGGACACCGGAGTCATAACCAACCCGTTTTGGAAACGGGCACCAACAAAGCTTACCTCACATCGCAGAATCACGGATATGCAGTTGCTAATGAAAGCATTCCGGATGATTGGTTCATCTATTTTGAGAACCTGAATGA
>DRPN01000176.1 GCA_011374625.1 Bacteroidota bacterium | reverse complement strand
TTTGCAAGGCAAAGCCGGTTCCCAGAATAAACAAAAGGGAAACGAGAATAACACTAAAATTGTGCCGGAAATCCATAACAGCATCAATCGAAATACGGGGCGGGTGCTTGAAGGCGGGCTTTACACGACGGAGACTACTTTTTACGGGCAGGGGAACTACTTAGACCTCTATGCGGAAACCGATGAAGCAGATTCACTGGAACGTTATCTTTCTCATGTGGCGGCTACCGGATTTGGAAAAGACAGGGCCTTGGGTAAAGGCTTCTTTAAATGGGAACGCGATAACACGTTTGCACCCGGGGATCTATTCGGAAGGGGCGATCATTATATGAATTTATCAGTTTTTTCAGCCAAGGATCTTTCTTCTGTTTCCGGGACTTACGAGGTCTTTACCAAGTATGGTAAGGTCTGGAACGGCTTTGGCGAAAACAATCCGTTTAAGAGACCGTTTCTGGCATTTAGAGAAGGTTCTGTATTCACCTCGTATCCGCTGCAAGGCTCAAGCTTAACCGATATACACAGCAATCCATCAATAATACACTGCACGGTTCCGTTGATGATCCGGTTTAATATGACAGGGGCTGCATAGATGAAGACCCTATACATAAAGATGGATGTTTTGACCCCTGTACATATTGGAACAGGGGAAGACGCTGATCCCTTTTCGTACGTCATTCATCCGGTATCCCAACCTAACGATGCCAGTCTCCACTATGTGGATTTGGTGCAATGGATCCAGGATTCGGAAAATCCAGAGCACTTGGCTGATATTTTTGAAAAAAATCGTTTTTCATTTGTGCGAAAATATATTCACGAACACCTGGATCCGGAAGTTTACTCCGTGGGTTCAGCCCATGTCACCAATCCGATGATCGTTAGAGAATATGAAAGTAAACTGGATAGCGAAGATGCCCGGAACCAACTTCTCATCAGCCCGGGGCTCAAAAATTCCCTGGCAGGCAACCTGCTCATCCCTGGCAGCTCTGTAAAAGGGGCAATAAGGACGGCAATCATAGATTTTTTGGACTTAAAATATGATTTCGGTTTAAGGGAACAGTCCGGGGATAACAGATCATACCGCAGTGCTTTGGAAAAGTTATTAGGCCCTATCAGAGAAAATTCTTTTAAAGCGTTAAAAATATGGGATTTTGAGGCTGTGCCTGAAGATGCCAGGATTGTGTCGGCGGAAGAAAAGAGACGGAAGGATGACCGTCCAGGCACACCCAAATCCCATTGTGAGGTTATGCGTTCAGTTATTATGGATCTGTCTCCTTATTCTCTTTGCTCACGCATCGGGATAGGCGATCCCCAGCGACCAGATGACGGTATTTTGGAAGTAAATCAGGGACGTATTCATGAAAAATTTGATCTGGCTGACCTGGCGAGAATCTGCCGCGAATTTTACCAGTCCAGGTATCGTAAAGAAAGAGACAAATTTTACAAGCAGCCGCATTTTGATAATACAGCCAAGGCGCTGGCTGCGATAGAAAAAGATATTCTCACTCAAGACGACAACAGCTTTGTCTTGAGGATAGGCCACTATTCCCATGTGGAATGTGTCACTGTGACAAATAACCAGCCTCAGACTCGAAGAGGGAAACAGGGCACCCCGATTCCTCACGGCACTACCCGCACCTTGGCCAATGGAATATATCCTTTCGGCTGGGTCAAGCTGTCCTTAATTACCGAGGATGAATTTAGG
>DRPN01000172.1 GCA_011374625.1 Bacteroidota bacterium | reverse complement strand
TTGTACTTTTCACCCCCGTTGCCCCTATGCAGATAACGATCGTTGTAAAAGCGAAGTACCGGAGTTTAAAAAAGTATCTAACGGGCATTTCGTCTCCTGCCATTATGCGGAAAAGCTTTCTCTCAAAGGTGCTTTGGAACATCAAACGACAGTAGATCTTAGGGGCGAGGAGAACAATCAGCAGATTGATGATATGTATAAAAGGCGAAGTAAAATCATAGCGAACCAAAAGAAAGATTAATTGGAAATTGGAGGCGATATTATGGAGCAGAAAAATTTTTTGTTCATTACTGCAGATCAGTGGCGAGCCGAGTGTTTGTCTACCCTGGGGCATCCGACTGTTAAAACGCCGAATCTCGACGCTTTAGCAGCCGATGGCGTTCTATTCCAAAACCACTTTGCACAGTGTATACCGTGTGGTCCGAGTCGGGCATCAATTTTTACCGGGATGTATCTACAAAATCATCGCTCACTGGAAAACGGGACACCACTGGATGCACGCCATACTAATATCGCGCTGGAATTCAAGAAACTTGGTTATGACCCTGCTCTTGTGGGATATACTGATACTACACCGGATCCGCGCATATATCCGCCTCATGATCCAAGACTGAAAACCTATGAGGGTATACTTCCCGGATTTAACTGCCTGGCCATGTCTAGTGAAAACTTCCCTGAATCCTGGGCACAATGGTTGAAAGAACGTGGTTATAAGGTACCTGAAAATCTTCGCGATCTTTATTATAAATCTGTGGAGGGATATCCGGGGGTTGAAGAGCTCGGGAAAACCTACGCACCTGCGCCATATTCAAAAGAAGAAAGCGAAACTGCTTTTGTGACTGATAAAGCTAATAAATTCCTTCGTAATCCGGGGACCAGGCCATGGTTCCTTCACATCAGCTACTTGAAACCGCATCGGCCGTATCTTGCCCCGGAACCTTATAATCGGCTCTACCATCCTGATAATGTTCCGGATTTTAAGCGGGCATCTTCACCGGAAGAAGAGGCAAATCAGCATCCCTTCCTTGCTTTTCAATTAGAAAAGAATTTAAATAGCGGTTATTATTCTGCCAGTATATACCCCAGAGATGAGAAATCGATGCGGCAGTTGCGCGCCACATATTACGGACTAATGACAGAGGTTGACGAAAATATCGGCAGGATCATAACACTTCTCAAGGAGACCGGTCAGTACGAAAATACAGTTATAGTTTTCACCAGCGACCATGGCGTACAATTAGGAGACCATTATTTATTAGGACAAGGACCTTACTTTGATCAGACTTTTCATGTACCTCTAATTATACGGGCACCGGATGGAAAAAGACAGCAGCAGCGCGGTCGTGTGATAAACGCGTTTACCGAGAACATCGATATCTTTCCAACCATTATGGATATGTTTGAAGCTGATATCCCGATACAGTGTGATGGCCGTTCCCTTGTTCCTTTCCTTATAGGTGAAACACCGGAAAAATTTCGTACTGAGGTACATTGGGAGTACGATTTCCGTTATTCGGGTTATCTACCACCCGGCAAAAGACCGGCTATTGACTTTGATGAATGTTCCCTTAATGTTATCAGAGATGAACATTACAAATATGTGTACTTTGCAGCCATGCCGGATCTTTTATTTGATCTGAAAAAAGATCCGGAAGAGTTGCATAATTTGGCAGAAGATCCGGCATATACGGCTACAGTTCTTAAATATGCACAAAAAATGCTATCCTGGAGGATGGCA
>DRPN01000048.1 GCA_011374625.1 Bacteroidota bacterium | reverse complement strand
TCCAACCGGAAATATATAAGCTGACAGGTTGAAAAACATATTTGATTTCTCATTGAAAAAAATTATTTTTAAAATTTATTAAACAGAACATTCGATGAATATACATGAGTATCAAGGGAAAAATATTCTGAAAAGTTACGGAGTAGCCATCCAGGAGGGGATCGTAGTTGAAACCCCAGAAAAAGCAGTAGAAGCTGCCAAGGAACTCAGCAAATATACCGGTACCAAACTGTGGGTTATTAAGGCTCAGATCCATGCCGGCGGACGCGGCAAGGGGGGAGGCGTTAAACTGGCCAGGAACATTGATGACGTGAAAGACCTGGCAAAAAAAATGATCGGGATGACCCTGATTACTCACCAGACAGGTCCTGAAGGCAAAGTGGTACATAAGGTCCTGGTTGCTGAGGATGTATACTGCCCTGGCGAATCGGATATAAAAGAATACTACATGAGCGTGCTCTTAAACCGTCAGACCGGCAGGAATGTGATCATGTATTCTACCGAAGGTGGAATGGACATCGAAGCTGTAGCTGAAAAAACACCCCATCTGATCTTCAGGGAAGAAATTGATCCTGCCGTCGGTCTGCTCGGGTTTCAGGCTCGCCGTATAGCCTTCAACCTGGGCCTGAGCGGAAAAGCTTTCAAAGAAATGGTGCGCTTTGTAAGTGCCCTGTACACTGCGTATGTAAAAACCGACAGCTCCCTGTTTGAGATAAACCCGGTGCTCAAAACTTCCGATGACCGGATCCTGGCTGTCGATTGTAAAGTTAACCTGGATGACAATGCCCTGTTCCGCCATAAGGATTATATGGAACTCCGCGATCTGGCCGAAGAAGATCCCGCCGAGGTGGAAGCCAGCAAACACGATCTGAACTTTATTAAACTGGACGGCAATGTTGGATGTATGGTCAATGGTGCCGGCCTGGCCATGGCCACTATGGATATCATCAAACTCTCCGGCGGACAACCGGCCAATTTTCTGGATGTGGGAGGGACTGCCAATGCTGAAACAGTAGAAGCAGGCTTCCGCATTATCCTGAAAGACCCAAACGTAAAAGCAATTCTTATCAATATCTTCGGAGGGATCGTACGTTGTGACCGCGTAGCCCAGGGAGTAGTAGATGCTTATCACTCTGTCGGAAATATTACCGTCCCGGTTATAGTCAGGTTGCAGGGAACCAACGCCGAAGAAGGCAAAAAACTGATTGATGACTCAGGATTGAAAGTTTATTCGGCGATTACACTTCAGGAAGCTGCAGATAAAGTGAAAGAACTGGTCGGATAACGATTTGTCTATCAGATATAAAAAATATTTGTAGGATAGCTCTACTTTTTTATCACCAGCGTACCGGCAATCATATCATGCAGAGCTTGTTTTTTCTCGGTAATACCAGCCAGAATATAGCCGATATACATGGTCATATTGGAAATGATCTTACTGAAATATCTTGCCGTAGCTCTTCCAAAAGTAATCCGGTATCCTCCCAGATCGGTCACAGCTAAATTCAATGCCATTTTTCCCAGGGTGGCTTGTGTCCTGGAGGATTGCATAAAAGCAAAATACAACCATCCCAGCAGAAGATTGATCAGGACAATCATCAAAACAAAACAAAATATCCCGGCTACTCCAAGAAATGTCATCCCTTCATCCAACGGGTTATTTCCCAGTTTTATAGCTGATAATATGATCCCGCCGATAAACGGCAGGGATAAGATAAAACCGGCAAACTGTAAAATAAAATAATCGATCAGGTAGGC
>DRPN01000202.1 GCA_011374625.1 Bacteroidota bacterium | reverse complement strand
CGGAAACGTTTGGGAATGGTGCAGTGACTGGTATGATAAAAGTTATTATTCCCAAAGTCCCGGTTCCAATCCGAAAGGACCTGATACAGGTGAATATAAAGTGTTGCGTGGCGGATCTATGCTCGATAGTGGTAGTGACTGCCGTGCAACAAACCGCGACTGGGATGGACCCGGTGTCGGAAGCAACTTCAACGGGTTTCGTTTAGTTCGGGACTTATAACCCTTTGTTCTTTTACACTTTTACCCTTTACCGTCCGCAGGGTATTCGCGGATAATTTTAATTCATGGAGTATAGGTTATTTTTAGTGAAAACGAATCATGAGCTTTTGTAATAAGAGTGGATATTCTTCATAAAGTTTGTAAATTTAATGATTTATAGTAAAACAGTATAGCCAAATGATCTATTGCAGAAAATGCGGTTTTGTGATACCGGATGATTCCGTGTTCTGTCCAAAATGTGGAACCCCGGTAGCAAAGCCGGAAGAAGGCAAAAGCACAGACAGAGGCTCCGGCCGGGTAGAACCCGGAGGCCCCCAGATAAACACAAACAAAACCTGACAGGTAACACAACAAAAGAATAAAATATTGTACTGATGAACGCCAGGCACATCTTTTTCACCACAGCACTGTTATTAATTTCTGCAGGGGTTTTGTCTCAAAGCATCTCCGTAGCGTCTTTCAGGGTTTTACCCAACGATCAGACGGCCCGTGTTACTTACCCTGTAACAGACCAGAATGGTGAGAAGTGTGCTTTATTGAAGGTCGTCACCGGCCAGCAGGGGTTTGCCTGGGAGGCAGGCACACTGGGGATCACAAAAGTGGAAAAGAAAACAGGAGAATACTGGATATACATCCCGCATGGATCAAAAAAGATTACAATAAAACATGACCGGCTGGGTGTACTGCGTGATTATATTTATCCTGAAGCCATAAAAGCAGCTACTGTATATGAAATGATACTGACTACCGGTACCGTTAAAACAATTATTGAGCAAAGTGCCCCTCCCTCACAATGGCTAATAATAAAAACAGAACCTGCCGGGGCGAGTGTATTTATCAATGACAAGCTGGCCGGACAGACACCTTTTCAAAGAAAGTACAAAGAAGGGGAATATACATACCGTATTGAAAAGCCGATGTATCATAATACAGCGGGCAAAATATTACTCAAGGGAGAAAAGGAGAGTCTGGAACTTACCTTAAAACCCCAATTTGGCAGTATAAAGGTAAATTCTGTTCCTGAAGAGGGCATGTTCATATATCTGGATGGGAATAATACCAATAAAAAGACACCGGCTACACTGGAAGAGGTAATGTCGGGAGAACATACATTGCAGTTGCGAAGCCCTTGGTATCAGCCAGTAACCAAAAAGGTTAATGTAGAGGATGAGCAAACCACTGTTGTCAGTATTAATCTGGCACCTGCCTTCGCCAATATAAAGATTACCACAACTCCGGCAGCGAAAATCATCATAGACGGACAGGAAAAAGGGCTCGGGGAGTGGAGCGGCAGGTTGATGGAAGGAGTTTACACCGTCAGGGCGGAAAAGGAAAAATATTACGACAGGGAACAACAGTTGGAAGTGGTATCCGGTCAGGATAAGACACTGCATTTTGCATTGAAAGGCAAAACCGGGAATGCAGATATCGTTACCACGCCGATGGAAGCCGATGTTTACCTGGATGGAGAGAGAAAAGGCACCAGCCCCCTAACCCTGAATAACCTTTTGATAGGGGAACATAAGCTTAGACTTGAGAAGGAGGGGTATGCACATATTTCAAAAACAATCCTGATTGAGGAAAATGCAACGGTAACCGTTAATGAGAAGCTGCCGGATGTGAGCCAGGTTAATTT
>DRPN01000012.1 GCA_011374625.1 Bacteroidota bacterium | reverse complement strand
GGCGGGTCTTAAAAAAGGGGATCCTGTTTTGCTTCGATGGCGTGACAAAAACGGAACTTTTGATGCCGTTGAAGTGACCGTAGCCGGCATTTTTGAAACCAATGTCCCTTTCGTGGACGGAGGACAGCTCTGGATGTCCCTGAAAACACTGCAGGAAATGACCGGATTGCACGATGAAGCATCCTTTTATATTGCCAACGAAGCGTATGTACCGGAACGAATAGAAGGATGGACATTTGTAGATCAGGAAACATTGCTGAAACCGGTAACCGACCTGATCAATGCAAAAAAATACGGAGCTGCCATCATGTATTTGTTGCTCCTTGCCATTGGATTACTGGTAATCTTTGACACCCAGGCGTTTGCCATATTCAGAAGACAAAAAGAAATTGGCACCCATATTGCCATGGGTATGACGAAAAGAGAAGTGATCCGTATGTTTACGGTTGAAGGCGCTATGTACAGTATATTTGCCACAGTACTGGGGGGACTTTACGGAACGCCGCTCTTTATTTACCTGGCTAAAAACGGAATCAGTTTCCCGGTATCGGGAGACACGATGGGGATTATTATTGCTCCTACCATTTACTCTGTGTACAGTGTAGCCCTGATTGTGAAAACCTTCCTGTTACTGGTAATTTCTGCCACCCTGGTCAGTCTTCTGGCAACCCGGAAGATTGCCAAAATGAATCCTGTCGAAGCACTTAAAGGAAAAGCCTTATGATAAAATTTATCTTTAAAGGTCTCCTCAGAGACAAGTCACGAAGTTTACTACCGATTCTGGTCATTATGATCGGTGTCTTCCTTACAGTCGGTATGACCGGATATATCCGGGGGTTTATTGAGGATTTTGTTGATCAAAACGCCCGTCTCCAAACCGGCCATGTCAATGTCGTAACCAAAGCATATGCACAAAATGAAAGCCTGATGCCGATCGATCTGGCTTTACTGGGAATAGATACCCTGATGAAAAAGCTGGAGACAGATTTTCCCGGATACACCTGGTCTCCCCGAATCAATTTTGGTGGGATGCTGGATGTTCCGGATGAAAGCGGCGAATCTAAAAAACAGGGTCCCGTAGTGGGGATGGCTGTGGACCTTTTGTCAGGAAACACGGATGAAATAAACCGTCTTAACCTGCATACCGCTCTTGCAGAGGGTCACATCCCGGAAGCATCCGGAGAAGTGATCATCGGTGAAGAGCTGGCCCGGAAACTGGATCTTCATCCCGGAGACAAGGTCACCTTTATCGGATCAACCATGGAAGGCAGTCTTACCTTCCGGAATTTTACTGTGAGTGGCACAATCCGTTACGGTGTGCGCCAGATGGATAATGTGATCATGCTGCTGGACCTGAAAGATGCCCGGTCTTTACTGGATATGGAAAACGGCGCAACCCAAATCCTCGGATATTCGAAACAGGGGGTTTATTTTGATGAAGAAGCTGCCCGAACACGGGATACATTTAATAAAAAATATGCCGGCTCTGGCGATCAATTCACTCCTGTCATGCGGAGTTTGCGTGATGAACCCACCCTGGGATATTACATGACCTACATTAACAGCTTTTCGGGTCTGATGATTTTTATCCTGATTGTTATTATGTCTATTGTCCTCTGGAATGCGGGTTTGCTGGGCGGATTGCGCCGTTACAATGAATTCGGCATCCGTCTGGCCATGGGGGAAGAAAAAAAACACGTATACAAAATGCTTCTTTGTGAAGCACTCTTCACAGGGATAATCGGATCGGTGTTCGGCACATTATTGGGTGTGGTATTTACATTATTTCTGCAGTACAAAGGTATCGATATTTCGGGAATGATGCAGGGCGGAGCCATGATCATGCCGAATATTATCCGTGCCAAGTTTAGTCCTGACCTCCTGTCGATCGGATTTAT
>DRPN01000193.1 GCA_011374625.1 Bacteroidota bacterium | reverse complement strand
AATCTCTGGGGAGTAGCCATGTGTACCCATGATCCCTCTAAGGCATTTTCAAGTGCCGCATCTACTGTTAAGCCAGGCGGTGCGCTATATTTAATGGTGTATGCTCCTACAGGTATGCACGCTAGTTATATAGTAAATCTCCAAAGAAAGATGTTTCATTCCTTAAATACAGTAGAAAAACGCCTGGCTTTTGTAGAACATGTATACCAACGAGAATGGGACAAGAAGTTCCCTTTTTATTACAACCTGAGAAATATGCTGCGTCGAATATTACGACGGCCAAAAGGCGGAAGAATTGGTACGCTTGATATGCTGGAACCATTTTATAATTGGGTGATCCCGATTGAGACAGTATATGACTGGATGAAGCGGGCGGGCTTCCGCGAAATAGTATATTTAAATGAATATGAGAAGCGGCCCTGTGCCTATCATGTTCTCAGAAAATACAAGGAATAGTTTCATTTGCCCACATGAGTGATGAGAAAGAAAAAACAACAGACAAATATTGGGATTCGTTGTGGGAAAAGAGAGAAGTTCCGCAAACTGTTGATCCGTCTGAAGGAAGTCTGGGCAATCACATAGCACGACAATACCACGCCTTCTTTGAACCATTGCTCTGTGGTATGTCTGGCCAATCAATCCTGGAGATCGGTTGTGCCGGCTCTCCATGGCTACCTTATTTTTCTCGCCAATTCGGATTGAAAGTAACAGGGTTGGACCGTTCAGTCTTGGGATGTAAACAAGCCGAAGAAGTCCTTTCCCGATCAGGAATTAAAGGCCAAATAATCAATGCCGATCTTTTTTCCCCGCCAGGCGAAATCCTCGAAGCCTTTGATGTAGTCATTTCTTTTGGTGTCGTGGAACACTTTATAGAAACTGAAAAACCTATATATGCATGTAGTCGTTTTCTTCGGCCCGGCGCTCTGATGATCACTGTCATTCCCAATCTCTCTGGATGGATGGGGAGAATACAAAAGCACCTTGACTGTAAAATATATGATGTTCATATTCCCTTGGATCGTGAAGACCTGCGAGTGGCCCATGAAATGGCAGGCCTGGATGTATCGTCATGTGACTACTTTTTGTTTCTCAATCTCGGGATCTTGAACTTCACGAAATTCAGTAAAGAATGGCCACGTCTTTGGCCCTTTGCCTGGAGAATTAGAGCAATCTTAGATCGTATCGCATGGCTGTCAGAATCTTGGTTTCCTTATTTATGTCATTCTAACAAATGGACGTCTCCCTATATCGTCTGTGTAGCTGAAAAACCTGACGCTGGTCAACCTTCATGAGATTTACTTGTTTCATTTACTCTTTGGGGCCAGGCGGCGCTGAACGGGTCATGAGCATCCTCGCCGGCGCTTGGGCATCGCACGGACACAGGGTGACAATAGTAACCTACGATGAAGGATACCCCCTTTTTTTTTCTCTTTCTCCTGAAGTGACTGTGCAGAAACTGAGACTCTCAGGCGGCAGCGCAGCAAGACGGGTGAGTAATCACTTCCGGCGGATCCCGGCCTTTCGCCGAGTTATTCGCGAAACACAACCGGATATTGTTATCTCCTTCATGGACCGGACAAATGTCTTAGTCCTGATGGCTGCTATCGGTCTGGGTATTCCCGTAATCGTTTCCGAACGTACTGATCCCCGACGATATAGCCCTGGCTTCCCATACAACTATTTGCGCCGCTGGCTTTATCGAAAAGCCACGGCCGTTATTGTCCAGAGCAAAGGGCAAGCAGACTGGTTCAAACAGATGTCCGACCGTGTGGTAGTTATTCCAAACCCTGTTAGGACCTACACGGACAACCAGAATTCTCAGGCGGGACGGACCTTCACCGCAGTTGGAGCTGGCCGACTGTCGTTTGAAAAAGGCTTTGATTTGCTATTGACCGCATTT
>DRPN01000079.1 GCA_011374625.1 Bacteroidota bacterium | reverse complement strand
CTACCATACCCATACCTACACCACGCGGGCTGGCGCCGTGTATTATTTCTGCTATGAGGAAGGATACCTGCCGCTGGAGAACGATTTCTTTACCCTGGTGAGGAGGGAAAGCTGAAAAAAGGAGAAGCCTTCAGGTGCCCGGGTTTTTTATGGAAAAGCTGTTCCGAACGGGGCAGGGGGTACCGGAAACGCCGACGGGAAAACAAAAAACAGGACCCGGGAAATTCCGGGTCCCGCCGGTACGCATCCGCCCGGGGATCTCCGTTCATCCCTCGCTGAACGGCCCCAGGTTCTGGATCTCATTAATCACCACTTCCGTGATGTATTTTTTGGTTCCCTCCTTGTCTTCATACGACCGGTGGGAGAGCTTGCCGTCCACCGCCACTTTCTGGCCTTTTTTCAGGTACTTGCCTGCATAGGCGGCGGTGGGGCCGAAAGCCACCAGGTTGTGCCACTGGGTGTTGGTCACTTTCTGCCCTGAGGCATTCTTGAAGGTTTCCGAAGTGGCCAGGCTGAATCTGGCCAGGGTGGTTCCGTTTTCGAGCTGGCGGACATCGGGGTCGGCGCCGAGATTACCGATCAACTGGACTCTGTTCTTTAACTGGTTCATGGCATTCGTTTTTTCGTTAATAATTCATTGAAGCTGCGTTTGTTTTCCCGGCCGGGGAACTTTCTGAAGTCAAATATATACCCGGCAAATCCCTGGAATCGGTTAATAATCAGTTGTAGTCGTTTTTTATTTGTGTGTAAACGATTGAAAACGGATTGCATATTGAATAGCAGGATGAAAAATAAGACCGGGCAAACCGCCCGAAGATAAAAAATATGCGTATAACGGTAAGCTTTATTGATTTATGTGAAATTCTTATTAAAATGCTCTGTATATAACCGGGATCATGACGGGCTCAGAACTGCATGGAAAGGGATCTGTTTTTCCTGGACCATCCCTGACTGAGTAAAGGGAGGGTAAAAGGGAGAAACATTGATGAAACTATCCATTTGGTACAGGTGTTTAGGATGCTTTTTGTTGTACTATAAACCCGTTTTAAGTATTGTTCGGATATCCTGCGAATATTAATCTGATTTTGACAAAAGTAAATTAATATTTACCTTTGTGTCTGCTCGAACTGTTATGAAATGTTCGGAATTGTTTAGATTATTGAAAAGCGACGGGTGGTATCCCGTTTCTCAAAGTGGTTCACATGTAAAATTGAAACATGACAGGAAGAATGGAGTTATAGTATTTCCAAATCATGGTTCCCGGGAGCTGGGTAAAGGATTGGAGAATAAGATAAAAAAAGACGCAGGATTAAAATAGGGAAGCCCTTATGAGAACAATGAAAAAGAAAATAGTGATGGTGCTGGAAAAAACCGATACAGGGTTTTCAGCATATGCAGTTGACTATCCAATATATACAACCGGAAGGACTGTAGCTGAATTGTTAGACAATGCTTTTGAAGCTGTAAGCCTCTATTTTGAGAATGAAGAGGTTAAGGCTGAGCGTGAGAATATTAAATTCGAGATAGACTTCAAACAGTTTTTTAAATATTACAGGGTAATAAACTCAAAATTCCTGGCTGAACGGATTGGAATGAACCCTGCACTGTTGTCTCAGTATGTACAGGGTCGTAAGAAACCATCTGATTCACAAAGGGACAAGATACTGATGGGGATTCACCAAATTGGACAAGAGCTCTCAGGGATCAACTTGATACAAAAATAACATGTAAAAGTCAGGACTTGATCTGACAGCAGGGTTATTTATCATTGACTATTTACCGCTTCAGCAGCGGTTATCATCCTCTTCGATATCTGCAAGGCTAAAATGAACGGATGATAGATCATCCGGCCTTGCAGTGGTCTCACCGGACGCTTTTTGGTTGCTGGCAGCGGATAAACGGTCTTCCTTGTTCGT
>DRPN01000199.1 GCA_011374625.1 Bacteroidota bacterium | reverse complement strand
GTACCGTGGGAACTGCTCCGTAAGGGATTTCGATCAGTCTCCTCCGGACAGGCATTTCCGGATTGCCATAAACTGTGCTTTTTGTATACGCAGGCACGACCAGTTTCACATAGTCTTTTCCTTCGAGGTTTATAAATTCTGAATTTATCAGGCCAACTTTGTTTAAGAGTGTCAGATGCAGATCACTTTTTGACAAAAGTTGCAACTCACTGCGGCTATCTTCGTTAGTTTTAATGGTTTTGGCAGCCTGCACCTGGCTTGCCGCGAAACTGAAAACTAAAAGAAGCAATGAAGTTTTTAATAGAAAAGTAAATTTTTTCATTTGGTTTTTTTTAAAATAAGATGCAAATATACTATTGATTTCGA
This sequence comes from Bacteroidota bacterium, assembly GCA_011374625.1. Taxonomy (GTDB): domain Bacteria; phylum Bacteroidota; class Bacteroidia; order Bacteroidales; family VadinHA17; genus DRPN01. The sequence continues at coordinate 1,564 of DRPN01000199.1, read as the reverse complement.
TTGATAATCACAATTTATAACATAAGGATCGAGAGGGTGCATTTCTATCGCTCATTAATGAACTACTCATTAACATATAAGAAACAGGAAAGGTGAAAAAGGTTGCTTAACAGGCACAACTTTATTTAACTATTTCTCATCTATTACTTCAGCCGGATTGTATGATACTTTTTGGAAAGATTCTTTACCGGGTACCATGTAGCCAGAACACCAATGCACATCACGGTTAAAAAGACATACAGAAAATCCATCCACTTCATGGCAACGGGGTATGCTTCAATGATAAAAGCACCCTCCTGCGATCCAAGTCTTACAATACCAAATTGCTGCTGAATATAGAGAATAGCAAACCCGATAAATAATCCTGCTGCTGCACTCAGCAAACTGATGAGCAAACCCTCAGACATAAATATCCGAAAAACCAGTTTTTTTGTGGCGCCCATACTTTTCAATACGGCAATATCTTTGAGTTTTTCGACAATGAGGATGGACAGCGAACCAATCATATTTATGGATGTCAGGATAAGTATAAATACGAGAATGAAAAAGATGGCCGTTTTTTCTGAAGTCAATAGTTTGAACAGGGTTTCGTTTTGCTGAAAGCGGTTTTTTACGACAAAATCCTGTCCCAGCATCTTTTCCATATCCGACTGAATCTGATCATAATCCGCCCCGGGTCTCGCAAACACATCCACGCTGGTTACCTCGTCGGTATAATCGAGCAGTTTCCTGACAAACCGTATGGGCACGAGCACATACCGCTCATCAAACTCCTGCTGGACGGAAAAAACGCCTGCCGGATGAATTGCTTCCACATGAAAGGCATTGGTAATGTTAAAAGACGAGGGATTTCCCCTTTTAGGCACATACACGTTCAATAAGTCGGTAATACTCCGGATATTGACCCCGAGGTACCACGCCACACCTGCCCCGACAACAGCAAAATTAGCATCTCCCTGCTGCAATAAAAAAGTACCGTCCATCAGCATTGTGTCTATACCCGACAGGCTTGTATAGTTTTCTGAAACACCTTTTATTTTCGCTATGTACTGTTCTTCGCGGTATTTATACAACACGTCTTCTTCAAAGATACCGGCAACCCCTTTTACGCCTTCCAGTTCCATGATCTTCTCTGCAGGAATACCGGAAAAGTGAAAAGTCTTGCCCTGCGCCGCCGTCACTTCAAAATCAGCATCAATAACGTTGTACATCGACTTGATAACACTTTCAAACCCGTTAAATACCGAGAGGACAATGATCAGTGCTGCCGTACCAATAGTCAGCCCGACAACGGTGATCAGCGAAATGATGTTGATCAGGTTGTGCGACTTTTTAGATACAAGGTACCGTTTGGCTATAAAGAGCGAAAGCTGCATTCCATCGGTTTTTAAACAAAAGTTATATATCGTTCGGCTATTTCCATGCTTTGGCGATCAATCCCGTGCCTGTTTTGTGTTTTTTACGCACATCCATATAATTCAGAAGCAGAACGAACGGAAATGTGATCAAATAATAAAACGGAAGCAGGATAAAAAACAGATATGATGCATTTAACATAACAATC
>DRPN01000107.1 GCA_011374625.1 Bacteroidota bacterium | reverse complement strand
TCTTATTTCGGATGCTTGTTTTAGCGGAAGTATCTTTAAATCCAGAGGCATCAGTATGACGGCTCCTTCCGGTATAAAAAGAATGTATGAGCGACCCAGCTATCAGGCCATGACCAGCGGTGCAAGAAACGAACCGGTGCCGGATCAAAGTGTATTTCTGAAGTATCTGATTGACTGGTTGGCGAATAACACGAAAAAGTATCTGAATGCAAGAACCCTTTTTAGTGATATACAACTTGTCGTCAGCAATAACAGCAAAACCATCCCTCAGTTCGGAGTGATCCTTGAAGTAGGGGATGAAGGAGGAGATTTTATTTTTATTAAAAGATAAGAAAAAGCAAAGATGATCATATCTTTTTTCGCAAGGAAAATACCGGGGCTCTTGTTCTTTCTTTGTCTGAATTTCTTATTGTTTTTTTCTTATACCTGTGTGAAAGTTCAGCCTGAAAGGATATTAAAGGTTACGGTTGTCGACATATATGATACGGCTGAATCTTCTGTAAAGGTTATCGGAGAAGTTATAGATATAGGAAATCCTCCCTTGAGAGAGTGTGGTTTCTGTCTGGCAGAGCATTCTCTGCCCGGGTTTGAAGATCAGGTGGTAAGGACAACTTCTCTTGGAATGCCGGATACATTTGTTATCACAATAAATGGTCTGGAATCAGGCAAAAAGTATTATATCAGAGCATATGCAAAAGATCAGAAACAAACGGTTTTTAGTAACAGTGAACGTGGTTTCATCACCAAACCGTTAAGAAGGCATCTGCCTCGTATTACAACAGACAGTGTAACGCGCATTACCGACTCTTCAGCTGTTATTTATGGTCATCTGTTAGAGAAAGGGGATCCCGTCATCACAAAATACGGAATTGTATGGTCTGAAAAAAATCTTCCGGACTATCATCAGGATTTGTTTTCTATATCAGAACAACCCGATACAGGAGTTTTTTCTTTCATGGTAAAATCATTAAATCCTGGTACACGGTATTATGTCCGTACCTGGGCGATGAATTCAGATACCTTAATATATGGGCAGATATTGTCTTTTAAAACATTATCGCCTATGTCTTTTCCCCAGGTCTCTATGACAGAAATGGTGGATATAACCCACATGTCGGTTATTGCAGGTGGCAAAGTTATCAATCCGGGACATCCTCCCATTATGCATTATGGTCATTGCTGGTCTGTTGTGTCTGCCCCCACGGCTGATTTGATTACCCATACAGATTATGGTGAAACGGATACTCCAGGAGAATTTATTAGCACGCTGGATACGTTGACCCCCGACACGAAATACTATATAAGGGCTTATGCTATTACAGAAAAAGATACTGTTTATAGCAGCGAAAAAACTTTCTATACTTATAAGAACGAACGCTCCTTTATGACTGATGCCAGAGACGGACAGCGATATGCTATTGTTCATTTAGGGGATCAGTGGTGGATGGCTGAGAACCTGAATTTTCGTTCTGCTGATTCCTGCTGGTATTACAATGATGATAGCCTTACCTACGCAAAAGATCATGGACGGCTCTATAATTACGAGAGTGCCCGGAATGCTTGTCCTGCCGGATGGCATCTTCCTACGGATGACGAATGGAAAACACTGGAGACATACTTGGGGATGTCACAGACCGAGGCTGATAAGGATGGATACCGGGGCACAGAGGAAGGGACTTTTTTACTGAAAACTTTTGGGAATACTACCGGTTTTGATGCAGTTTACTCCGGTTATCGCAACCAGGATGGTAAATTTTACAGTCTGAGCAGTTTTGCCTATTTCTGGACTTCTTCAACATATCCGGGTAATTACGCCTGGTTCCGTTTCATCAATAATACGGATCCCCGGATCAACAGAAACCATATCAATATTGATCAGGGTTTCTCCGTGCGGTGTGTAATGGATGCTCGTTGAATGATTTGTATGCTAAATGTTGTAGGGAAAGCTTTCACT
>DRPN01000038.1 GCA_011374625.1 Bacteroidota bacterium | reverse complement strand
CGTGACCGTATTGCCGGGGAGCTTCTGCTGCTCTGGAAAGCGGAAAACGCTGCCTGACAGCAGAGCGTAAGAAACGATTACTATACAGTAAGTCAGCCCGTTGCAGATACTGCGGTGGGACTGAGAGAGCGGAGCTGTACCATGGGACGGGTAATAAGGCAGAGATGAGTGATGAGTGATGAGAGATGAGTGATGAGTGATGAGAGATGAGTGATGAGAAATGAGTGATGAGAGATGAGAAATGAGTGATGAGAGATGAGTGATGAGATAAGTGAGGGAGTGAGGGAGTGACAAAGAGACTGAGAGACGAAGATAGAGAGATGAAAAGATTGAGAGGCGAAAAGATAGAGAGACTGGGTGACGAAGAGATAGAGAGACAGAGGGATAAAGAGACAGAGTGTCTTGTTGTCTTGTCCTGAAATAGGTTTACAAAAAAAGTAAACAAAAATCAGGATGAGTCAAACACCCTGATTGCTTTTCATCTGTTTGAAAATTTTTGTTTCAAATCTTTTTTCCGGATTGTTGGTATCCTCATTTTTGCCAAAAAAACGGGGAATAAAATAGAAAACACAAGAAACTTTAGGTCAAATTGCACTTTTTTAGCATATTGCTTATGTCGAACTCAGGTTAACAGATGCTCATGATAAAAATTATCTCCGTCGTCGGCGCCCGCCCGAACTTCATCAAAATAGCCCCTGTCTACCGGGCTTTTCGGAAATATACAGACAAGGTAATTCACAAAATATGCCATACAGGCCAGCATTTTGACACCAACATGTCCAGGGTGTTTTTCGAAGAGCTGGAGATCCCGGCTCCGGATTTTAACCTGGGAATACACGGAGGTTCTCATGCCCGGCAGGTGGCAAAAATCATGATAGAGTTCGAAAAAGTACTCCTGCAGGAAAAACCGGACCTTATCCTGGTGCCAGGGGATGTGAATTCTACCATGGCTGTTACTCTGGTAGCTTCCAAAATGGGTATTCCGGTGGGACATATTGAATCGGGACTGCGAAGTTTCGACCGGACCATGCCGGAAGAAATCAACCGCATGGTGACGGATCTCCTCTCCGACCTGCTCTTTGTATCCGAGCCCAGCGGCCTGGAAAATCTGAAACGGGAAGGTGTGGATGAGAAAAAAATATATTTTACAGGCAATGTTATGATCGACAGTTTGGTATATTATCTGCCCAAAATCAATGATTCGAAGATACTTAGCCGGTTGAATGCCACGGAAGAGATCCCCGCCGCGACAGCCGGACTCAAACGCGGAAACTATGTCCTCTGTACTTTCCACCGTCCCGGTAATGTGGATGATCCCGGTAACCTTACAGACCTTATAAAAATGTTGGAAGCCCTTCCGGCACCGGTGGTTTTTCCGGTACATCCCAGAACACGGAAAAATATGGAACAGACCGGATTGTATGAAAAACTCCCGAAAAATCTGATCCTGACCGAACCAATCGGGTATATTGACTTTCTGGCTCTGGTAAAGAATGCAGGCCTCGTGATCACCGACAGTGGAGGGATCCAGGAAGAGACTACCTTCCTGGGGGTGCAGTGTATCACTGTAAGAGACAATACCGAAAGGCCGGTGACCGTCGAGGTGGGCACCAACCGGCTCATCGGCACCGACTTTGGCAAGGTGAAAGAAGCTGCACTGAAGGTGCTGGCCGGCGAGAAAAAAGAAGGGAGGATACCCGACTTATGGGACGGCCGTACAGCCGGGAGAATCGTGGAGATCGTATTAGATAAAATACATAAGTCATAAAAGACCCAATGAACTATGAGTGATAAACTTGTACGAACACAAAATGCTTATCTTTCTTATTGTTTCAGAATATAAGGGAGTTTAGCTCTTAGAGCTTAACATCTAACGCAACCTTTCAACCTTTCAACTCTTCAACCTTTCAACCCCGACAAGTCGGGATTAATTCGACATAATGATTCCGTTTCGGTTACACCTCACAGAAT
>DRPN01000121.1 GCA_011374625.1 Bacteroidota bacterium | reverse complement strand
GGATTATGAACCCGGCACTTTATACCTGAACTCTCTCTTTTTTTCGAAACATTTTATTTTTGAACAATGGAAACTGAAGGACTGGACTTTCATTCTACAACTGAGGAACCAGTTGGACATACCCCAAAATTTAGCCTAAGCCAAAGCTGAGCTGAGATTGGTATATTCCGATTTGTTTTTTCAATTGACCCGGAAAACGAAAAAAAAAATTCCCTAATCCATCTCTGAGTGCATAATACTTAAAATCAGGTATCCCAAAGACCCGTTTAGCACTTTTGAGGATATGACTGGCCATTATAGTTTGATCGAGCACAACAGCTACAAAATAAAACACTGCTAAAAGTAATGCCATCATATTTTGCAAACGGGCATATTTCAGTACTCTGATATTCTCCAGGGCTTATCTCCAGTGAGCTTAATAGCATCATTGGTTTTCTGCCAATACCCTTGACCACTAACATCAGAACTCCTGAGTTGGTAGCCTAAAAATAGGCATTTCCATAAGAATGTTCGCAAAGAGAAAATGCGGTATCTTTGGGAGCATGCAACTAAACTTACCAATATTCCCCAGAGAAGCACGGCTGGTCAACGACAACCTTGGTGTCTATGAGAAAGATGATCTTGTTCAGTATATTGTCAATGGCGCTCCGGTCTATTCCCATGCTAGGATGATATAAACGCCTTCAGGTTTATTACCAGCAACTTTATTCACCAGGGTACATGCCGGAAGGTTGATATCCAGAACTTTTTCGGAGTCAGTGAAGACAGCGTTTACCGTTATTACAAGAAGTTTCTGGAACAAGGTGAACAGGGTTTCTTTGGAGATGATGCCCGCCACGGCACGGCACATAAGATAGTAGGTCCGCGGCGTATAAGGATACAGCAGAAACTATATATGGGCCAAAGTGTTAATAGTATTGCCAAGGAAGAAGAGGGCACTTTATGCTCTCTTGGGAAAGGAGTTCATGCTCCTCCGGTATTTGAAGAAAGCAAAGCTTTATGTGGAGCCGGCCTCTTGTTTATGTTACCCTCTCTTTTGGCCCAGGGTTTACTCAAGGCCAAGGAAGTGTTCCACTTGCCTTCATCCCATTATTACGGGCTGGAATCCGTGGTTCTGACCCTGGCATTTATGACCCTGGCAAGGATAAAGAATCCTGAACAGTTAAAACAATGCAAACCTGGAGAGATCGGCCGTCTTATTGATCTTGACAGGATTCCTGAAGTGAGATGCCTTCGGGAGAAAATCAAATTCATTAGCGAACAACAACGATCGGTACATTTTAACAACCTTTTGATTAATCAGTGGTACCATGAGGATAACAGGGAGGATACCGGATTCTTGTATGTAGATGGCCATGTACGGATCTACTATGGTTACAAGGCCAACCTGCCTTCAAAATTTGTCTCACGGCAAAAGTTGTGTTTAAGTGCCACCTCAGAGTTCTGGGTAAACGATGCCAAGGGCATGCCGGTAATGATGGTCATGGGGGAGCTATCCGAGAAATTACAAACGGTAATAGAACACCAGATTATCCCGCGATTAATGGAAGCAAAATTGATATCGGCTGATATCGGGCATCAGCAAGAACCCCAATGCACCCTTGTCTTCGACCGGGAAGCGTATGAGCCTGCCTTCTTTCAGCGCCTATGGGAGAAGTACCGGGTCGCCATTATCACCTATCGTAAAAACGTAAGGGACCAATGGAATAAAGAACGCTTTGAATCCATTGATGTTCAGGTATTAAATCATATCATTAACATGGATTTGTGCGAGCAGGATACGGAGCTCGGAGGATGCTGGATGAGGGAGATCCGACAGGTGGCTGGAAGGATGTTTGCTCGTTGGAGCCAGGAAAATTTCTTTCGATACCTCATACAGGATTACGACTTTGATAAAATGATTTCTTTCGGGGTTGAAACTATTGACATGGAAAAGACAGTGGTAAACCCACAATACCGAAAACTTACCTAT
>DRPN01000055.1 GCA_011374625.1 Bacteroidota bacterium | reverse complement strand
AGCCAGTTATGCTACCATGCGGCAGTATATCCAGTTGCTTACTTTCAGTGGTATCGGCCTTCCTGCCGACCTGTGGCTGCCGACCACCGGGAAAGTCAAACCACAGGACTCATGGCAGGTGGCTGCCGGAGCAGCTACAACACTGGATAATATGTATGAGGTGAGCCTGGAAGGGTATTACAAAGAGATGAACAAAGTGATTTCCTATAAGGAAGGAGCCGGAATGATGCAGTTCAATGACTGGCAGGAACGCGTTACCCAGGGCTGGGGCCAGGCATATGGTGCTGAGTTGTTCTTGAATAAAAAGAAAGGCCGCTGGACAGGATGGATCGGGTATACCCTTGCCTGGTCATGGCGGAGATTCGCAGATCTTAACTTCGGAAAGAAATATCATTACAAATATGACCGGCGCCATGATATATCGGTGGTGTCCGTATTTAAAGTCAACGATCATATCCATCTCTCCGGCACCTGGGTCTATGGTACAGGCAACACTTATACGCTTGCCAATTCAACCTATTACGGCTTTTTCCCGACAGATGAGGAATGTGATATGGAGACGGAGGTGAACTATTACGAGCAGAAAAACAATTACCGTATGAAACCCTATCACCGGCTCGACCTGGGAGTGGATTTCCTCAGACAAAGAAAACACTTCACCCGGAAGTTTTCTATAGGCGCCTATAATGTCTATTCCAGAAATAATCCCTTGTTTATGAATATAGAATCGGATTATTCCGATACCGCCGGCAAAGAATCTCTCAGGATAAAAAAAGACCTGGTACAATACAGCTTGTTTCCCATCATTCCATACTTTAATCTAAGTTTTAAGTTCTGACCGTTATGAAGCTACTGAAATATATTATCGGCATATTGATGTTGGGCACCTTTGTTTCATGTGAAGATTTTTTTTATACCAGTGTTAAGGTGGAGCCTCCTTCTTATAAAAAAAGTATAGTGGTAAACATGTATATCACGGATAATGACAGTGTACTCAGAGCCAGCGTAAGCCGGAATATCGGGGCACTTGAGGCAGTTGACAAGATGGATCTTTTGCTTTATGATGCAACTGTTGTTGTCAAGGATGAAACCGGAGAGGTACTTGGTGTAATGGATACCATTACCCCGGAGCAAGGGAGCGTTGTGAATTATTCCCTGGTCCTGGATTCTGCTTTCGGGGGAAACGGTAAGTGCTTTACACTTGAGATAACACACCCGGATTTTGGAAAAGCTACGGCTACCCAGATTATGCCGCAGAAACCACTTATATCACATCCTGTCTATAAGCTGAACGGAGGGGTGGATATCAATGGAGATCCGTTTAACCAGGTGAGCTTTATCCTTCATGATCAGGCAGGGGAGGAGAATTTTTACCAGATAAAACTATTGTATAAAAACAAACAGGAAGGATATACCTGCCCTATCGACATTGATACAGATGACCCGGTATATGCCCGGTCGTATGATTATACCGCTTTACTGTTGCAGGATAAGACTTTTGAAGGGGTAGATTTTCCGGTGAAACTGAAAGCGTATTACCCGGATTATGACAAAGGGGAAGAAAACGGAGATATTATTAATCAGGCGGGAGATATTCCGGGACAAATATTCGTTGAAATCAAAGGGATTACCAAAGATTATTATCTCTATGCCCGGTCTCTGCAAAGGGCTGAAAACGCTGAGGAGTTCGGTCTTTTTAGAGAGCCTGTACCCGTCTACAATAATATTGAGAACGGTCTTGGGATCTTTGGTTTATGTGCCGAAAGAGTGGAGTTGGCAGAGAAGGAATACTGACCAATAATCTGCAATATATCAAAAGCCAAAACATATAAAATCCTTTGTCGTTCCGTAATAGAAAGCATTTTGGGTTTTCTGTTGAGGAATTTGGGATAAACAAAATTCCCAAAATAATTATCATAAAAATGAGTCCTTTTTGTCTTCCTGTATTTATTCGTTTAACCACACTAAATCTT
>DRPN01000004.1 GCA_011374625.1 Bacteroidota bacterium | reverse complement strand
GCCGGCGCATACGGCATCCAGGAATGGATCGGGTATGTCAGTGTCGAACGGATCGAAGGTTCTTTTTACAATGTTATGGGTCTGCCGGTGCATCAGGTGTACCGGTATTTGAAAGATTTTTAGCCAAAGAACTCAAAACGCAGCATCAGTAACCAACAACTACATACCATGAAACGAACATGAATTTTTTTAATCAAACATTCAATTGAGAGCGAACCGGGCACAGCGAGTTCACGAACAGTTTTACTTTGAGTAACCGGTTACATGGGTGAAGAAAAATTTTATGATGAGAACTTTTTCCTTACGTATTAACGGCCGCGGTAATGCATGGCCCATACCCATCGGGCAGCATCATCCGTTTTATGACCTTCCCGGAGCTCCGGATTATGCCAATGCTTCCTATTCAATATTGGAGCGGGAAGGAGAAGGGAAGATTATAAAAGACATCCTGATTGATGCGGGTCACGGTATCGTTCCTTTTCTTCTTCGCCACGGCAACCGTATTCCTGACGCCATGCTAATCACCCATCCCCATTTCGATCATATATTGGGTATGGACTGGATCATTCAGAGTTACTACCGGTTCAGGGGAAAGAAAAAATATCCGGTGTATGCCACCAGGGGATGCTGTGAACAGATCATAAAAACGATGCCACATCTTAAAGAACTGTGCGAGTTTACGGAACTTTCTTATGGCAGACCGGTACCGGTCAGGGAGACGGGAGAAGGGATGACCGTCACAGCTTTTCCCGTTTATCATGGCGTCCATGCCCGTGCGGCTGCTATGTTGCTGGTGGAGATCGTCCCGGCCGGGAAAAGGTTGCTCTTTACCGGTGATGTGCTGGTCCCCATGATACGGCAGGGAGATCTTGAGATGCTTCGGGGTGTCGACTGGCTCATTACTGATGCTAACAACCGCTTTCCTTATCCGAAAACCAACCACTGGTCCGTGGTCCGCAGACACCCGGAAGACGAGAAATATATAGGGCCATGGCTGAAAGAGCTGACAGAACCACTCATGATGGTCCCGCACAATTTTCAAAATTATACCAATTATCAGTATCTGCTGGATTACTTCCGGGATTTTCCTGAAAAAGAAGATTATATCCTGACCGTGCTGGACTTTGCTACTCGTATCAGACCCCGAAACCTTTTACTGACTCATTACAGCGGTCTGGAAGACGAGAAGTATTATAAAGAGGTCCTGCTGGATACGCCAGGATTGGAGAAATGGGCACAGGAGACAATGGATGACGTTAACCTGGCGATGAAAGTGAAAGTGCCGGAGACGGGAGCGATTATTCCCTTTGGTAAGAAATGAAGCCTCCTCATTGTTTCAAATAATTCCTTTTTTCTTTCATTGTATATATAGTATAAAATTTGAAAATATATTTTCAAAAAACATTTTTTTCGTAACTTACAACTATCTAAGCATCAGAGAAACTAAACAAAGTTTATGAATCAGGCGATGAAAAAAACATATATTTTCATTTTTCTTATTATAGTTTTAATGGTTTATCACAAAGATGCGTACTTTTAAGCAAAAAAAAAAACAGAAAGATGTCAACAAGTTTAATGTATCATGGTTTTGGTCTGACCGAACAGGAATATCTGAAGACCGGGTAAAAAGGGGGCCAAATTATATTTTATGTGGAGACCAGGCGGGAACATTTACGTTGTAGCCAATGTGGGAGTATTCATGTAAAAAAGAAAGGATATGTGTATAGAGATTATCGGGGAGTTCCTATCGGATTAAAGCCGGTGATTATCCGCATGAAAGTCCAACGGTTGTATTGTGAAGATTGCGGGATTACCAGGCAAGAAGAGATACGTATAGCAGATAAAAAAAAAGTTACACCCATGGATATGTGGCTGGCATATATTACAGCAGCAACAGAATATTATCCTCAAGTACCGATTGTTTTTGATCGTTTCCACATCATTGAGAAAAATCTCAACAAGGCAATTACAGATTTACGAAAAGCTGTATATCGTGAAGAAGTGGATCTCAATAAAAAAAAGCTTATAAAAGGAACCCGTTGGTTACTGTTAAAGAATAGAG
>DRPN01000088.1 GCA_011374625.1 Bacteroidota bacterium | reverse complement strand
GTAAATAAGCCCCGCCCTTTGGGCGGGGCTTTAATAGAACCCCCCATAGGGGGGATAATGCTCTGCCCCCAAAGGGGGCGAGCATGAGTTATGCCGCTACCGTTTAAGTTAGATACCGAGCTGTAGCTGTTCTATCTGCTGCTCTTTTTGCTCCTGGTATCTGACATATTTTTGGATCATTTCCGAATCCAGACCTGCGGTGTCAACACAATAGCCCGGAGACCAGACATGATTGCCCCAATAGGGCTTTTGCCTCAGATTGCGAAACTGCTTGAATGTCTTAATCGCTGTCTGCCCTTTTACCCGGCCCATGACATCAGAAATAGCCAGTTTGGGCGGAATCATCACGATAAGGCGCACATGGTCTTTCCGCGCATTCATCTCCACCACTTCGCACCCTGCGTATCCACAGACCGCTTGGATGCCTTCTTCCACCGCCCGGCCGGCAGCACCATGCAGCACCCGAAAACGGTATTTGGGAACCCATACGATGTGATACTGACAATGCCATATCGTATGTGATAACTTATGAAATCTGCTCACTGCTTCCTCCTTTTCTCGATGTTGCGGCACAACTCGAGATTAGGAATAGCAGTGAGTTGGCCTTTGGCCAACCCCATTCGGGACCGGCATAGCCAGTCCACATGACCCCGCCCACAGGGCGGGGGTTTCTACAACCATCTAAAAAGCGGACTATCGAGTATAAGCAATAAAAAAGAATTTGACTACGGACATGGAAAAAATCGTTTTAGATCACGGAAGTGGAGGAAAAGCGTATTTTCGGCTGATTTCCGATCTTTTAGTCCCAAGCTTCGACAATCCGATACTTGCCAGACTCGATGACAGCGCTGTTCTTGATGTCGGGAAGAATCGCCTCGCTTTTTCTACAGATACCTATGTGGTGGACCCCATATTCTTTCCAGGCGGAAATATCGGAGATCTCGCCGTAAACGGCACTGTAAATGACCTGGCAATGAGCGGGGCTGTTCCGCGTTATTTAAGTCTGGGATTGATTCTTGAAGAAGGTTTTCCGACCGATGATCTGGAAAAAATATTAAGGACGATGAAAAATGCTGCTGCAAAAGCGGATGTCCTGATTGTAACAGGTGATACCAAAGTGGTTCCCCGCAAAGCAGCGGACAAGATATATATCAATACATCAGGAATTGGAATCATACCTGATGGCTTAAATATTTCCGGGCATAATGCGCGTTGCGGCGATAAGATTATTATCAGTGGAACAATAGCGGAGCACGGCATCATTATTTTAATCCAAAGGGAAAAAATTGAATTTGAGTCGGAAATTACAAGCGATACCGCCCCTTTAAACAGTATGGTACAAAGAATCATTCAGGCAAGCGACGGGATTCATGCTTTAAGAGATCCAACCAGGGGGGGGGTAGGGACCACGCTCAACGAAATCGCAATCCAGTCAAATATTGGAATAGATATTTATGAAGAGAGTATTCCTGTAAAAGAAGAGGTTGCGGCGGTATGCCGGCTTCTGGGCATCGATCCTCTATACGTTGCTAATGAAGGAAGACTCATCGCGTTTGTTTCTCCGGATCATGTAGAAAAGGTGCTCGATGCAATCAGGAGATGCGAACATGGAAAAGATGCAGCCATCATAGGTGAGGTAACTTCCGGTCATGCCGGAAAGGTCAGGATGAAAACGCGTATAGGAGGCTTAAGAATTGTAGATATGCTCACTGGAGAACAGCTTCCCAGGATATGCTGATGCATTCATATTATCCTGAAAACGGATAAGATGTTCCACAATATACTCCTCATTTGCAGGGAGAATAAAATATTTTTGGAATGCCGGTGAAAAAACCGGTTTTTGACCGTTATTGTTTAACCTAGTATTTAGATTCAATAAAATATTTACAAATTATACAGTACCCGGATCAAATTTTTTCCATCTGTACACAGCGGGGCCTGTATTGATTTCTTTGATTCCTTTGAGAATACGTTCTTTAAGTTCTTCTTCGCTGAAAACACGTATATGCCGCAAAAAAGTACGGGCCGTTTTTGAGAAAACCGTTCCGGTCAAATTCAACCAGGAGCC
>DRPN01000027.1 GCA_011374625.1 Bacteroidota bacterium | reverse complement strand
TGCAGTACATAAACTGAACCAGGAGATTCGGCAGAGCACCGGAGACCGGAAGTCTTCCAAACTACGGCTTTTGCATTTTCTCAGTCTGGCCTCCTATATGCAGGCAGATGCAGCCCTGCTCCATCATAAGGATAAGGAAGCGGAGAAATATGTGACCGTCTACAAGCTGGTTGATCCGGAAAATTCTTATGTTTATTATTTTTCGGCTGTCCTGGCAGCCCGGAAAGGGGACAGAGAAAAGACCCTGAAATGGTTACGGAAAGCAGTAGATCTGGGGTTTGATAAGAAAAATGAGCTGGCGGGGAATCAGGATTTTGAGTTTTTAAAAGGTGATCCTGAGTTTGTCAGGATAACGGGAAATAGAGGGGAGTGATGAGAGGGGAGTGGTGAGAGATGAGTGATGAGTGATGAGAGGGGAGTGATGAGTGATGAGTGATGAGAGGGGAGAAGGGAGAGGGGGAAGAAAGAAAGGGTGATGTTGATGAACCGATGAAGAGATGAAGCAATAAGAGGGGAGAAAAAAAGAAAAGGGTGGTTCGCCTATCCGGACAACTTTGTGATAAAGATCTGAATATATTAAAAGGATTGCTTCGACACGGCAACCTGAACCTCGCAAAATTCGTCTTTTATAAGACGCGGAAAAAACAAAAAACAGTGCTTTTTTTATTTTTATAAAAAATTTAACAATCATGAAAACGGTAACAGAGAGGTTTTTACGGTATGCGAAGATTGATACGCAGTCGGAGGAGCGATCGAATACAGTGCCGAGTACAAAAAAACAACTTGTGCTGGCGAAGATGCTGGTAAAAGAACTAAAAGAGTGTGGACTGAAAGATGCTTCGGTAGATCATAACGGTTATGTAATGGCTTCCCTGCCGGCCAACACGGACAAAAAAAGGCCGGTCATCGGCTGGATTGCTCACATGGACACCAGTCCCGACTTTACAGCCGGTCATGTCAACCCGCAGATCCATAGAAACTATGACGGGAAAGAAATCATCCTGAACAAAAAAGAAAATATCATTCTGTCGCCGGCCGATTTCCCGGAGCTGCTCGATTATGTGGGGCAAGATCTGATCACCACCGACGGCACCACCCTGTTGGGCGCCGATGATAAAGCCGGTATTGCCGGGATCATGACTGCGCTGGCTTATCTTCAGGAACATCCGGAGATCCAGCACAGCACCCTGAAGGTGGCTTTCACTCCTGATGAAGAGATCGGGCGGGGTGCCGACCATTTCGATGTGAAAAAGTTTGGCGCTGACTTCGCTTACACCGTTGACGGCGGCAGGCTGGGAGAGCTGGAGTATGAAAACTTCAACGCGGCCCTGGCGACGGTCACACTCACAGGTCGCAACGTGCATCCCGGAACAGCCAAAGACAAAATGATCAACTCCATGCACCTTGCGATGGAGTTCAATGCTCTGCTGCCTCCCAGCGAGCGTCCCGAGCACACCGAGGGGTATGAAGGATTCTATCACCTCATCGATATCCAAGGAGCTGTGGAACAAACCACCATGCGGTACCTGGTCAGAGATCACGACCGGTCACGTTTTGAACAACGCAAGAAATTTCTTAAAGAATGTGCTTCCCTTATCCGTATCAAGTATGGCAGTAACTCCATACGGCTCGATGTCAGAGATCAGTATTACAACATGAAAGAAAAAATCGAGCCGGTAAAATATATCATTGACCTGGCCAGGGAAGCAATGGTTCAGTGTGGCGTAACGCCCATTGTCAAACCGATACGCGGAGGGACGGACGGCGCCCGCCTCTCATACATGGGACTGCCCACCCCTAACTTGTTTACCGGAGGACATAATTTTCACGGCCGTTTTGAATTTATCCCCATCTCTTCGATGGAGAAAGCAGTGAAGGTGATCGTGAGAATCATCGAAAACTCCGGACGGCTAAAAAGATAATTTCGCAGAAATAAGAAAATTATTATTTTTGCACTTCCAAAACGGGGTATTAGCTCAGATGGTTTAGAGCGCATGCTTGACAGGCATGAGGTCACTGGTTCGAATCCAGTATATCCCACAAACAATTATGTTTCGTGGTAGAGGGTCATTACGTATACGTGCTCTACGCTAATGCCTTTGATAAGGTCTATATTGGATACTCTTCCGACCCTGAGAAAAGGCTTATCTCTCATAATGCTGA
>DRPN01000127.1 GCA_011374625.1 Bacteroidota bacterium | reverse complement strand
ATTGTAAGTGTGATATAGCTGGTTTGTAGTATCTCTTCCAATGGAATGGGCCAGTTGTTGGTCTCTCCAATCAAAACTTTATGTAATCTTTCCAATTCTTCAAGATGTCCTTTTTCACTATGGGCTGTTTTAAGAGAAGTGATTTTTGATCCGTAACCCTTCAAAGATTTATAATCTTCCATTATAATAGATTTTTCATCATAATGGATTTCCATATACTCTTTTGGCAATTCCCGGGATCCCACAGCAAAATATTCTATAGTGGCTACCGATCCGTCCTGATATTTTAAAATGATCGATTTGTTATCTGAAGACTGGTATTTTCCCGTGGTTGGGGAGAGGGTTTCTACATGGAGGGTTGTGACAGGAGATCCTGTAAAAAAAGACATCAGGTCTATAATATGGCATGCTTCTCCTACGATTCTTCCCCCGTTTTCATGAACCCAATGATCCGCAGGTATATAACCGGCATTCATCCGGTAATGGATAAATAATGGATTTATTCTTTTATCAGTGTATTTTTTTATTTCTCTGGCATATCGGCTGAAACGGCGGTTAAAACCGACCATCAATAAGGGTTTGTCCTTCTCAGGATTATTATAAAATTGCTCTATGGCTTCAACTTCATCAGTTTTGGTTGCCAGCGGTTTTTCAACAAATACGTGTTTCCCGTACTGTAGAGCTTGCAAGGTTAGTGCCCCATGATTATCATGACGTGTACATATTAAGACCAGATCTGTTTCTGCGTCGTTTAATACTTCATTAAAGTCTGTCGTTGCATAATGGGCCCCATATTGTTCAGCAACGGCTTTGGCTTTATGTCCTTTGTTATCTACAACTGCACGGATGAGAAATTTGTTTTTCAGGGAGAACAAATTAGGCAAATGCATGTGTGTTGCAAAGCTCCCGGTACCTACTATAGCAACACGAACAATATTATTTTTAACTGTTTTATGGTGAAAATGGATTACCCTTTGAGGATGTTGAGACTTTCTCAAAAAATCGTTATCCGGTTTCCCGTAATCCAAAATAACCATCAGTGGTTTGGGAGAGTCGTTTTCCAATGATTGAAATGCTTTTGTAATATTCTCCACAGAAAAAACTTTGCTGATCAGGGGGGATAAATCAATGGTCCGTTTTTGTAACAGGCGGAGATATTCAGAGAAATTCCTTCTTTCAGTCCAACGAACAAAATGATATGGATAGTCAATACCTTTAAGTTCATAATTCCGGTCATATCGCCCCGGACCGTAGGAGGTTGAAATGAGAAAATCGATTTCTTTTTGATAAATATCCTGCCGTTTAATTTCCATTCCGGAAACCCCGACAAGAATGACTTTCCCTTTCTTTCTGGTCATTTGAAAAGACTGAGATAAGGGCGTGTTAGACGAAGTACTGGCTGTAAAGATAACGGCATCCGTACCGTAGCCGTTGGTAATATTCAGGACTACCTTAACCGGGTCCTCTTCGTTAGCGTTAATAATAAATTCTGCGCCTGTTTTTTCTGCAATCTTTAACCGGTCTGGATCAAGGTCTATAGCGATTACCCTGATTCCGGAAGCTGCCAGCATCTGGACTGTGAGGAGTCCCAATATGCCAGTTCCGAAAACGACACAAAATTCGCCTAAAGTTAGATTTGCCCGGTGTATGCCGTGCATGGCGATTGCTCCCAATGCCACTGTAGAAGCGTCTTTAAATTCCAGTTTTTCTGGCATTTTCACTACCAGGTTTTTAGGCACCTCGACATATTCAGCATGATGAGCATAGCCTCCTCCTCCTGCTGCAACCTGGTCACCAGGCTGAAATTCTTCTACATTTTTTCCAGTACCGATTACTATCCCACTGACAGAATATCCGGTAGGTTTTCCGGCTTCCATCTCTCCTGATATCTGTTTATAGGCTTTATCAAATCCTTCTGACCGGATTAGATTGATCGCTTTGGTGATTTTTTCAGGTTGTTTTAATATCCTCTTTATCAATGGTGTGCCACTGGATAGCACGCCAGCCATTTCTGTACCGGCACTGATACAGCTATTTACCACCTTTATTAATACAAAGCCGTCGGAAACAACTGGTGCAGGAACCTCTTCGCTATAAACGATACCTTTTTTTACTAAAGCCTGTTTCATTTTCTTATTTTATTGATTCAATTTTTGTAAATCTTAACAAGATTCTCTGCATCTTTT
>DRPN01000070.1 GCA_011374625.1 Bacteroidota bacterium | reverse complement strand
TAAAGATTTGAGTGAAGCCATCATCAATTTCAGTACTGATTTTAACAGTCTGAAAAATGTATATACAATTGAAAACCTCGCAAAGAATGAAGCAGATACATTAATGTTAAAGTATAGTGAATAGATATATCAGCAAACGTCTGAAATGAGACATTTGTACGTAAGAAATATAGTTCGTTATTTATCGCTGGTTCTGTTTCAGGTACTCATCTTGAACCACATGAACTTAAGCGGTTATATCAACCCTTATATTTACATTCTTTTTATTTTGTTATTGCCTGTCCGTATCAATAAAAGCATGTTGCTGCTCTTCGCTTTTTTAACCGGTCTTACGATTGATTACCTTGGAAACACATTGGGGCTGCATGCTGCTGCAACTGTATTTATGGCTTTTTTGCGCCCATCAGTCATCAAAGTTTTCTTTAATAATGTAGAGTTTCTTTCCGGCGATGAGCCGGGCATTGCCAAAATAAAAACAGGAGGTTTTTTAAAATATTCGCTGGTTTTGGTTTTTGTGCACCACAGCGTATTATTCTTCCTGGAGATTTTTGATTTTCACGACTTTCTAAACACACTTTCCCGCACTGTTCTCAGCACACTGGTTACTACCGCAATGATTATGATCATTGTGTTGGTTTTCACACCCGTAAAACGTAAAAAATAAGACTCCCTGTCGGGCAAAATAAACAAGGAAAATGCCGGGGAAGCAAACGTTATTTATCCGTTTTCTTTTCGGGCGTCTCAGGCGTTTCTCCCGTTTCTTTTTTCTCGTCTTCACCGCCTATTCCTTCTCTGAATTCTTTGACGCCTTTTCCGATACCTCGCATTAATTCAGGTATTTTGCGTCCGCCGAATAAAAGCACAATAACCACGACAATGATAATTATTTCGGGAGTTCCAATCCATCCGGCATGCTGAACCGTATCTATATTGGCAAGGAAATTCATGTTGCTGCGGTATTAAAGTTACCATACAAAGATAATATATTTAAGAAATAAACAGGAAACCTTTTTCTTGTCACCCGTTAACTAAACAGGAATAAATATATTTGCCAGTTCTAACAGCTAAAATCGTTAAACGATGAAGAATATAAACACAGCTCTTTTTATCTCGTTCATAATACTTTTTGGCCAGCAGGTTCTGGCGCAAAAAGAAAAACCCGATTACCGGAAACTACACTACCTCTCGGAAGAAGAAATGCATATGGAATTTGATGCATCCCGGGATTTTTATGTTACTGATCCGCCGGATGGAGCTGTTAGAAACGTAGCTGAATTCGAGCAAATGCAGTCAGTTGTCGTAAGTTATCCTTTAGGTATTCCTGTATCTCTGGTGAGGGAAATGGCTGAAGACTGCCGGGTGCTTACCCTCGTTGCAAACTCTTCACAACAACAAACAGCCTTTAATTACTACCAGAACAACAGTGTAAATACAGACAACTGTGATTTTTTGATAGCCCCAACCGACAGCTGGTGGACCCGCGATTATGGTCCCTGGTTTGTTTTTGACGGCAACAACCAGCCGGGCATTGTTAACTTCCCTTACAACAGGCCAAGGCCCAATGATAATGATGTTCCGATTGAAATTGCCGAATATCTGGATATCGATCTTTATGGTATGAATCTGGAAACAGCCGGGGGGAATTATATGTGCGACGGAAGGGGCAAGGCCGCTTCAACCGATTTAATTTGGGAAGAAAATTCGCAGTATTCACATACTGAAATAGCCGGTTTAGTTGAAGATTACCTGGGTATTGAAAACTATTTCGTTACACTCGACCCTCTGGATGATTACATTAAACATATCGATTGCTGGGGGAAGTTTTTGTCGCCGGGAAAAGTATTGATCGGACAAGTATCGGAAAGTGACTACCGTTATCAGGATTATGAAAACGCGGCCAGCTATTTTGCCAACCGGACAAGCTCTTACGGCGTCCCATATGAAGTATACAGAGTATTTACACCCGGACAATCGCAAAATACACCCTATACAAATTCACTTATACTGAATAAAAAAGTATTGGTACCCATTACAGGAAGTCAGTGGGACGATGAAGCTCTGCAAGCCTATGAAATTGCTATGCCGGGTTATGAAGTGGTAGGAATTTATTCCAATCAATGGTATAATACTGATGCGCTGCACTGCCGTACTAAAGGGATTGCAGACATAGGGATGTTGTATTTTAAACAT
>DRPN01000125.1 GCA_011374625.1 Bacteroidota bacterium | reverse complement strand
TCCCATCTGAATTACCTTAATACATTCCATCAGAAAATCGTTACTCAGGTTTTTATGAAACCGGACTGTGAGGTTCGGCTGTGTAAGTTTTGTTTCTCCCACAGAACGGAGAATCAGATAACTCAGTTCGTTTACTGCATCGCTTCCGTCACGCAGCTGCCCGCCGATAGTCACATTTTGATAAAGCGGACCGCCGGCGGAGAAGCGTGTGTGAGACCAGGAGCGGATTTTTTTCATGCTGACCAGTTTGAGCCAGGTGTTCTCCAGAATCTCCATCACAAAACTGTCATCAATATCACCCTTCTCTATGTCAGCCTTATAGAATGGATAGAGGTATTGATCCATCCGTCCAAGAGAGAGAGAATGCCCGTTACTTTCAATTTGCAGGACCAGTTGTACGAAATAATTCAGCTGCAGTGCCTGGTAAAATGTTTCCGGTTTTTTTGAGGATATGGCCCTGCAGCTTTTCTCTTTTTTTATAAGTTCAGCTCTTTTTTTTACATTTTGTTCTTTGTTATTCATCTCCGCTTCCTTCTGAGCAGACATCTCAGCAGACAAATCTGCGAAACGGAGAATAAATGACTGAAAAGCCTTAAGGCTCATTAGTGTTGCCCGGTAAAACAGCTGTTTTTTGATTCCTCCCGCAGAGACAGGATTCGATCCGGTGAGTCTTTGACTAACATCTTCTATAAACCACCCCAATCCTTTGTCCATTATCTTTCTGAAATGGGCAGCTATATGGGCATCTCCCGAAGTAAGGTTGCCCTCAGCACGGATAATCCCCGATTCATGAATAGCCAGAAGATCATCAGTAAATAATGCCCGGCCCTTATCGAGAGTCGTTTTCTTCTCCCAGTAATCACAGATACTTAATAGTTCATCTTTGATTTTCTGATCCGGGTAAAAAGTATCGCCAGGGCGATTTTCAAAATCATTGATCTCTTTCCTTATCCATTCCACGGCATATTCAGGGAAGATTGGTGCAGCATAAATAGCTGATGAGTGGTTCCCTACGATCAGATCTTCGGGCTCAATTCGAATAGTCATTTTCTCTAAGGTATCTTTCAATGCATAAGCACGTTTAATGATTACAGCTTTGTCTTCATGCTTTTTATAGGCCTCTGTATAGAAAAAGGCTCTTTCCGTACAAATTGTTGGTTTGGTTCTTAGAATCCTTTCACGGTACTGTGCTATTCGTTCAGTCATAATTAAGTTCCTATCCAATTACTTCCTTAAAAGCTTTGGTCATTACTTCTTTATCAGGGTCTTTACCGGTCCACATCTTAATATTAATAGCTGCCTGATTAATCAGCATTCCCATACCTGTGTTCCATCTTGCTCCCCTTTTTTTAGCTTCATCTAAAAATGGAGTAAAAGCCGGGTTAGGAATAACGTCCTGAACAAATAAGTCCGGTCTCACCGTTTCATAATCCACATTTGGTTTATCATCTACATTGGGATACAATCCTATAGGAGTTGCATTGATAAGGATATGAGCCTCAGCAGGGACCTTATAATCTCCTGTCCATGGAATATATTCCGCTTTAGTTTTTGTTTTAGTGTTTAAAATATCAACAAGAGATTCTGCCATTTTCTCATCCTGTGGTATATTCACGATTGTAATATGCTGTGCACCTGCCATCGCCAGTTCCACACCGATGGCTCTGCCGGCTCCGCCGGCACCTAAAATAACAACCCTTTTACCTTCCGGTGATATTTGTGCGTTACGGAGGGATTCCATAAAACCCTTCCCATCTGTACTATCTCCAAAAAGCCTGCCATTATCATTTACTATGGTATTTACAGCTCCAATTAGTTTGGCGCTGGGTGAAATTTCATCAAGGTATTTCAATACTTCAATCTTATGGGGGAGAGTACAGTTTATCCCTTTCATTTTCATTGCTTTAAGGCCCGCAATTGCATCTTCCAGTTTACCGGGGTCGACATCAATAGTTAGAAAACGCCATCTTTCCAGACCCATATCTTTAAATGCGGCTTCCTGTATTACTACACCGGGATTTTCTGCTGCAGGATGTCCGAAAACACCAACCAGATTATCTAAAAAATTTTGTTCTTTCATAGTACTCACTCCATATCCCAGGATTACAATAAAAATAAATTACCATTATTGTTATATGAAAGCATTTTTACTTTCATATAACAATAATATAATGATATATCAGTAATGTCAATTC
>DRPN01000077.1 GCA_011374625.1 Bacteroidota bacterium | reverse complement strand
TTTTTCTCTATCTTTTTGAATGAAAAGGCGGCGTTCTTCACGATTTTTGAGGTTTGCTTCTATCCGCTGAATACGCGTATCTGAAAAAACCCTAAATTCATCCTCGGTAATTAAGGACAGCTTGACCCAGCCGAAAGGATATATTCCATTGGCCAAGGTGCGGGTAGTGCCGTGAGGAATCGGGGTGCCCTGTCTTCCTGTTCGAGTTTGAGGCTGGTTATTGGTCACAGTGACACATTCCACATGGGAATAGTGGCCTATTCTCAAGACAAAGCAGTTGTCGTCCTGAGTGAGAATATCTTTTTCTATAGCAGCCAGCGTCTTGGCTGTATTATCAAAATGCGGCTGCTTGTAAAATTTGTCTCTTTCTTTACGATACCTGGACTGGTAAAATTCGCGGCAGATTCTCGCCAGGTCAGCCAGATCAAATTTTTCATGAATACTTCCCTGATTTACTTCCAAAATACCGTCATCTGGTCGCTGTGGATCGCCTATCCCGATGCGTGAGCAAAGAGAATAAGGAGCCGGATCCATAATAACTGAACGCATAACCTCACAATGGGATTTGGGTGTACCGGGACGGTCATCCTTCCGTCTCTTTTCTTCCGCCGACACAATCCTGGCATCTTCGGGCACAGCCTCAAAATCCCATATTTTTAACGCCTTAAAGGAATTTTCTCTGATAGGGCCTAATAATTTGTCCAAAGCACTGCGGTATGATCTGTTATCCCTGGACCGTTCCCTTAAACCGAAATCATATTTTAAGTCCAAAAAATCTATGATTGCCGTCCTTATTGCCCCTTTCACAGAGCTGCCGGGAATGAGCAGGTTGCCGGTCAGGGAATTCTTGAGCCCCGGGCTGATGAGAAGTTGGTTCCGGGCATCTTCGCTCTCCAGTTTACTTTCATATTCTCTAACGATCATCGGATTGGTGACATGGGCCGAACCCACGGAGTAAATTTTTGTATCCAAATGCTCATGAATATATTTTCGCACAAATGAAAAACGATTGTTTTCAAAAATATCAGCCAAGCGTTTTGGATTTTCCGAATCCTGGATCCATTGGACCAGGTCCACATAATGGAGACTGGCATTGTCAGGTTGGGACACCGGATGAATAACGTATGAAAAGGGATCAGCGTCTTCCCCTGTTCCAATATGTACAGGGGTCAAAACATCCATCTTTACGTATAGGGTCTTCATCTATGCAGCCCCTGTCATTTTGAACCGGATCATCAATGGAACCGTGCAGTGAATTATTGATGGATTGCTATGCACATCAGTCAAGGCCGAGCCTCGCAGCGGATACGAAGTAAATACAGAACCCTCCCTGAAGGCCAGAAACGGCTTTTTAAACGGATTGTTTTCACCAAAGCCGTTCCAGACCTTGCCATACTTGGTAAAGATCTCGTAAGTCCCGGAAACAGAAGACAGATCCTTGGCTGAAAAGACTGATAAATTCATAGAATGATCGCCCCTTCCGAATAGATCCCCGGGTGCAAACGTGTCATCGCGTTCCCATTTAAAGAAGCCCTTACCCAAGGCCCCGTCTTTTCCAAATCCGGTAGCCGCCACATGAGAGAGATAACGTTCCAGTGAATCTGCTTCATCGGTTTCCGCATAGAGGTCTAAGTAGTTTCCCTGCCCGTAAAAAGTAGTCTCCGTCGTGTAAAGCCCACCTTCAAGCACCCGCCCCGTATTTCGATTGATGCTGTTATGGATTTCCGGCACAATTTTAGTGTTATTCTCGTTTCCCTTTTGTTTATTCTGGGAACCGGCTTTGCCTTGCAAACAGTCTAGAAAGAGAGCCTTGAAGGAAAGATTAGTGCTCAAACTCTGCCAAGATGTCACCGGAACCCATTTCTGTTTGCGAAACTTTTTCAGCTCTTCAAGAAGATGGAAAAGACTACCCTTGAACTGAGGCAAGGCCTTAACCAACTCTCTTGTGTCATTCCTCGTGAGAGAAGGAAGAATAGGCATCGGAAGACAGCCGGATGGAAAAGCAGAGCTCAAAATAAAGGGCGGCTCATCTGCCCGAAAACGTTCTAATATTTCGCCCAGTACCGTATCACCATCCAGCTCGCGTGCCGCACACAGCAAGTGCCCGCATAATGTGTCGCTGCGAAGGGGTGTGGCAATCGAAGATTTTGGGATAAGCCTGTAACGGTAAACTGTCATATCCAGGCCTCATATTTTTAGGGACTTGAGAAAATC
>DRPN01000165.1 GCA_011374625.1 Bacteroidota bacterium | reverse complement strand
TGCTGCCCTGGAACGAAAGAAAGAGGAAGAGATATCAAAAGGAGAAATAGAGACCCATCATCCCGGATATCTTGGAGCACAGGACACATACTATGTAGGAAGTGAAGGTGTTGGAAGGATCTACCAACAAACTTTTACAGACACCTATACCAAGGTGGTGCACGCAAAGTTATATGACCGGAAAAATGCATTGGTAGCAGCAGATCTGTTAAATGACAGGGTGATTCCTTTCTTTTCTTTGAAGAACAGGGTATTCCTCTATTGAGGATATTAACGGATCGTGGTACAGAGTATTGCGGAGCCAGAGAACATCATGAGTATCAGTTTCAGCAAACCCCAGGTAATATTTATTAGAACTCCATATATATATATTAAATAACAAAGTCTCTCCGTTGAGAGCCTTTGTTATTTTTACAAAAGTTTTTTAAAAACTATTCAGCTATGCCGGTAGATTCTCCTTTGTTCCGCATATCCATAATGTCCCGGTCGAACATATAAAGATTTTGGGAGCCGACCAGAGACAATTTGTCCAGTATCTCCTGAACATTAGATTCTTCTTCAATCTGTTCCGAAACAAATTTCTGTATCCAATTGTTGGTGGTATGGTCCTGTTCTTCAATGCAGGCAGTAACGATTTCATTAATGGAAGCACTGATAAACTGTTCGTGTTTCAGGACCGCTTCAAAAAGAGGCCGGATACCTTCAAACTCATTCGGAGGAGTTTCCAGGCCGGGTATTACGGCTTTTCCGCCCCTGTCATTGATATAATGGATAAACTGGAGCATATGATCCAATTCTTCATTGGACTGGGCATACAACCAGTCGGCAATGCCGGGATACCCCGAAGTTTCGGCCCAGGAGGCCATGGAAAGGTATAACAGGGAGGAATATCCTTCCCGTTCTACCTGCCGGTTCAGTATTTTCTCTATCTTATCTTTTAACATATCGGTAAACTTTAAATTATTTAATGTTTCTAAATGCAAGTATTTTATTCAAAGCATAGTACTTATGGCATAGTCCGGTTTCTCCAGAGGCTTTTCATGTCACAAGAAAATGTACATTCAGCCCAAAACTCAATGTGCCAATCCCTAAACCAAACTACATATTTTTAATGATCTCATCGCCGAATTCGGAAGTTTTCAGCTTGGTAGCACCGGTCATTTGCCGTTCGAAATCATAGGTAACGCGTTTTTTGGTAATGGCTTCCCTGATTCCTTTCACGATCAATTCGCCGGCTTCGTACCAACCCATATATTCGAACATCAGCACCCCGGAAAGGATCAACGATCCCGGGTTCACCTTGTCCTGGTTGGCATATTTCGGAGCTGTTCCATGGGTAGCTTCGAAAATGGCATGACCCGTATCATAGTTGATATTGGCTCCCGGAGCAATGCCAATGCCACCCACCGTAGCGGCGAGGGCATCAGAAATATAATCGCCGTTCAGGTTTAGGGTAGCAATCACAGAGTATTCAGCCGGACGGGTCAGGATCTGCTGCAAAAATGCATCAGCGATCACATCCTTGATCAGGAGCTTTCCTTCTTTCATAGCTTTGTCCTGGGCTTCGTCGGCAGCGGCTGATCCTTTGTCTGCTTTGATCCGGTCATATTGCATCCAGGTAAAAACCTTGTCCCCGAATTCTCTTTCAGCCAGCTCGTATCCCCATAACTTAAACTGACCTTCCGTAAACTTCATGATATTCCCTTTATGCACGATAGTCACCGAAGGACGGTTGGCCTTCAGAGCATAATTGATAGCAGCTCTGACCAGGCGTTCTGTTCCCTGTTTGGAAACAGGTTTAATCCCTATGGACGTTGTTTCCGGAAAACGGATTTTCTTCACCCCCATCTCATTCATCAGGAAATTGAGAATTTTATCATTCTCCGGTGTGCCGGTCAGCCATTCAATACCTGCATAGATATCTTCGGAATTTTCCCGAAAAATAACCATATCTGTTTTTGCAGGATCTTTTACCGGCGAAGGAACCCCCGGGTAATATTTTACCGGACGGAGGCATACGTAAAGATCAAGGATCTGCCTGAGTGCCACGTTAAGGGAACGTATTCCTCCGCCAACAGGGGTAGTTAGAGGGCCTTTGATAGCTACCAGATATTCATGAATGGTATCCAGTGTCTCCCGGGGAAGCCACTCCCCCACTTTATTAAACGCTTTTTCTCCGGCCAGCACTTCTTTCCAGACAATCTTTTTTTTACCGCCATAGGCTTTCTCGACAGCTGCATCAAACACTCTTACCG
>DRPN01000190.1 GCA_011374625.1 Bacteroidota bacterium | reverse complement strand
ATAGTTCTTCTGTAATTTATTGTAATTCAGCCGTACTTCATCCAGCAACTGTATTTTCTGAAAGAAAAAGCTCAAATGGTTGGCAAAGGCGGTTACTTCAGGAACATTGCTTCCGGTCAGAAGATCGGAAAAGAGCTGAAAAATAGCCGTCACTTCTCCATTCCGATTTATAATAGGAGCAGAAATACTGTGTTGTATTCCAAGCGATTGAATTAGTGCTTTTATCTGTTTCTGAGATGTTTGAGGAGTGAGTATTGAAAGATCTTTTGAAACATCATTTGAAAAGACTGTTTCTTTTTTAGAAATAATCCGTTCGTATTTTTTATTGGCACTAACAGGGATCTTTAAAGTATTAAATACCACCCCTGTCATTGCCGTAAATCTCTCCAATGTTTTTGTATCAAAGCTGGAATATTGAGGGATAAGTGATTTTTTATTATTATCAAATAAGTAAATAACCGTATGAAGTTGGTTTTTTAGCATTTCTTTCCTGAAAATCATAAAACTTTCTTCGATACTCGATGCTTTTTGCAGGGATTCGAATACTTTATTAAGAATCAGAATTATTTTTTCCTTTTCTTTTCTTTTTGTGAGGTCATTGAAAACAAATACATAACGTTTTTTGTTGTTTACATGATCAAAAAAAGGGGTAATGTTCAGCTCACAATAAAAGTAAGTTCCGTTTTTTTTCGGGCGTCTTATTTCTGTCCGGAAATGTTTTGTGTTGTCAATTGTCTCCCGGATACTCTCTGTAAAAGACGGGCTAAGTTCACCGTCTTTATTCACCAGGGTGGTAATCTTGGCACCAACGGCTTCCTCCATACTCCAGCCGGTTATTCTGGTGAATGCGGGATTAATCCAGTCAATCACCATATCATGATTTATAATGGCAATGCCGTTGATTGAAAACCGGATGGCTGAAAGCAGTATAAGATTCTGGTTTTCACTTTTTTTTAGAGACGTAATATCATGCAGAACATATAAGAAGGCTGGTTTTCCAAACCAGTTGGTTTTTGTTAAGGTTACTTCAAAGTGAAAAGTAATATTTTCAGATGTTGTATAGGATATCTCCCGTGTGGTTCCTTCGGATATACTGAAGGTTGCGGGAATTTTTCTTTTGCGTTTGAAAACACTTTCCAATATATTCCCGGCAACAGGATTGCTGAATAAAATCCACCCGCTTTCGTCTGTTACTATAATCCCCGTGGGAATGGAAGCCGTAATATTTTTGAAATTTTCCATGCTCAGGTTGAGTACAGCCCATTTTTTTATGAGCGGAGTAATATCCTGAATAAGAATAGCTGCCCTTTTGTATATGCCGGGTCGTTTTATCAGAGGTTCCCCTTCAATCAAAATTTCTTTTTGTTCTTTTCCCGCTGATAGGTGTATTTTCTTTTTCACGTGTTGACCCGAAGAAAGTTTTTGAATGAAATCATTCAGATTATACTTCTTAAGTTCCGGAATGTCTGTGACCTTTTTACCGGTCCATTGTTCGGGCTCCGTAAAATAGTACTTCAGCACCGGATCAATGTATTCAATCTCCAGATGCTCATTTACCTCAATGATTCCGGTTCCTGCTATATTTTTTATCATAAAGTCTCTCATCAATTATTAAAAAAAAATCCCATTTTTTTACGGCTTCAGTTGGCATTTTGTTACAAAAGGATTTTAAAAAATCAGGGTGGTTTTTCAACATCTTTTATGTCAAATACAAAACTACCAGAATGTTTGTTTGGTATATAAATCCAAAAAAATATTTTATTTCATTTTTCATCCGCCGTGGTTTTATGATAAGGCGTATCATTATTCAGGTATTGCATTCTTCATTCTCTGCGGGCTGTTTTTAATCATAAAATAATCTTTAAAAGTTTTCTACATTTGTCCAATCGGAGTAAAGACGGGAAAAAGATGATTTATGCGATATCTTACACAATATGCTATAAAGTTATGTTAACAAAAACCAGAATGATATGAAAACGACACCATTGACAGATATTCACAAAGAGGCAGGGGCTAAAATGGTTTCTTTTGCCGGTTTTCTGATGCCGGTCGAATACAGCGGCATTCAGGATGAACATATTGCCGTCAGGACAAAATTGGGGGTATTTGATGTGTCCCATATGGGAGAGATATGGATTCGTGGTCCGAAAGCTTTGGATTTTCTGCAGTGGGTTACCTCCAACGATGTCTCTGCCCTGTACGACGGGAAAGTGCAGTATTCTTGTTTTCCTAACGGGCAGGGAGGGATCGTGGATGACCTGCTGGTATATCGTTTTGCCGAAGATGAATATCTTCTGGTGGTGAATGCTTCCAATATCGGGAAAGATTACAATTGGTTGGTGGAGCGTGGTAATGAAATGGGCCTGACAGCAGGAAAAGAAATAGAGAATGTCTCCGATGAGGTGGCCCAACTGGCT
>DRPN01000133.1 GCA_011374625.1 Bacteroidota bacterium | reverse complement strand
TAAATCACCTTTTATCTTTAGCCTTGCTGTCATAGTTATTTTTCTTTTTACAATATCTTCTCAGCTTTCTGCTCAAAAAAATAAAGATAGTAAAGACGACGGTGCAACTTATAATGAAATGTTATATTCCGGCTTGCAATGGAGGAATATCGGGCCATTCAGAGGAGGTCGCTCAGCAGCGGTTTGTGGCGTACCGGGCAAACCCATGTTATTTTATATGGGTTCAACTGGTGGAGGTGTTTGGAGGACAAAAGACGGCGGTTCGAGCTGGAAGAACATTTCAGACGGGTTTTTTGGCGGATCTATTGGTGCGGTAGCCGTCAGTGAATCCGATAACAATGTAATTTATGTCGGAGAGGGTGAAGTAACTATAAGAGGAAATGTAAGTGATGGAAGGGGAATTTGGAAATCAGTTGATGCCGGAGATTCATGGTCCTATATGGGTTTACCTGAATCCAGGCAAATTCCGCGAATCCGGATTCATCCCAAAAACCCGGATCTTGTATATGCTGCTGTTCTGGGAAACTTGTATCAATCTTCAACAGATCGGGGGGTGTACCGAAGCAAAGACGGAGGAAAAACCTGGAGTAAAATTCTTTACGCAAACGAAAATGCCGGAGCAGTTGATCTGATCATGGATCCGACCAATCCAAGAATATTATATGCCAGTACCTGGAATGTTAGAAGAACACCGTATTCGTTGTCGAGTGGGGGTGAGGGTTCTGCGTTGTATAAAAGTAAAGATGGAGGTGATACCTGGGAATTGTTATCTGATAAAGAAGGATTTCCAAAAGGGACATTGGGGATTATAGGTGTTACGGTATCGCCATTAAATTCTCATCGGGTGTGGGCTTTGGTAGAGTCAGAAAAAGGCGGCTTGTTTAGATCTGATAATGGTGGAACAACCTGGAAATTAATGACAGATGACCGTTCGCTACGACAAAGAGCATGGTATTATTCCCGCATTTATGCAGATACAGAAGACGAAGATAAAATTCATGTTTTAAATGTGCGTTATCATCAGTCGATCGATGGGGGCAAAACTTTTAAAAAGTATGCTACACCTCATGGCGATCATCACGACCTGTGGATTGCACCTGAAGATGCCAATCGAATAATTATTGGAGATGATGGTGGTGCCCAGGTTTCTTACGATGGTGGGAAAAACTGGTCGGTTTATACCAATCAACCTACTGCCCAGTTTTACAGGGTAACAACCGACAACCATTTTCCATACCGGATATACGGAGGGCAACAAGATAACTCAGCGATAAGGATTTTACACCGATCATCAGGAAGATATATTACAGAAGACGATTGGGAATCAACCGCCGGTGGCGAAAGTGCGCATATTGCTGTAGAAAGCAATAACGAAGTAGTGTATGGAAGCAGCTATCTTGGATTTTTAATGCGTATTGATCATCGAAGTGAAGAAGTAAGAAATATTAATGTTTGGCCCTGGACACCTGTTGGGCACGGTGTGGAGGATATGAAGTATCGATTTCAATGGAATTTTCCGGTTTTTATTTCTCCGCACGATGATAATAAACTTTATGTTGCTTCAAATCATTTACATGTGTCCAATAATGGAGGGGAATCATGGGAAGTGATCAGTCCTGATCTTACCCGTAACGATAGCGCAAAGCTTGTTTCGTCTGGTGGGCCAATTACGCAGGATAACACAGGTGTTGAATATTACTGTACCATTTTCGCTGCTGCAGAATCTCCTTACGAAAAAGATCTGATCTGGTCAGGTTCAGATGATGGATTGATTTACGTTACAAAAAATGGTGGAACAGATTGGGAAGATGTAACTCCCAAAGACATGCCCGAATGGATGATGATCAACAGCATTGATATTGACCCATTTAACAAAGGTGGAGCCTATTTTGCAGGAACAAAATACAAAAGCGGAGATGACCATCCTTATCTATACAAAACCACTAATTACGGCAAGTCGTGGACACAAATCACTTCTGGAATACCCGATGACAATTTTACCCGGGTAGTCAGGGCTGATCCGAATAAAAAAGGTTTGTTATATGCAGGAACAGAACGCGGTATGTATATATCATTTAACGATGGCAATACCTGGGTACCCTTTCAGCTAAACCTTCCAATGGTTCCTGTAACAGACCTTGTAATTAAAGACAATAACCTGATAGCAGCTACACAAGGAAGAAGTTTTTGGATCATTGATGACCTGACTGTTCTACATCAATTAACTGACGAGATAGCGAATTCTGAGTTTTATTTATACACGCCTAAAACTTCTTATTTAATGGATGGAGGGCATGCCGCCATATCGCTAACAAAGGGTGAAAATCATCCCAATGGGGTGATGCTTTACACTTATTTTAAAGAAAAACCGGACAGCAGCCAAAAAGTAAGTTTAACAATTCGCGATGCTGATGGAAATACGATCAGATTATTTTCGAAAGACGCCAAAGAGAAAAAAGATAAATGGACAGTAAAAGACAGTACCCGATTATT
>DRPN01000060.1 GCA_011374625.1 Bacteroidota bacterium | reverse complement strand
CTTCCCCTGCCAGGGGAAGGATTTATGAACCATAAAAGGCGGGGTGGTTGATGGGAAACCCCGCTACGCAGAAACATATCTTTTTCACAGACTACCTGAAAAAGACCGACCTCTGAGGGTTTTATGAGAAAAACCATTCCATGTCACCCCCCGGCCACATACCGCCGGAACGTGATGCACAAAGTAAAGCACCACATTTGGCCCAAAATTGTTATCTTTGAAAAAAGCACAGATATGAACATCCAATCAGAGAAGTTGAAGTTGATTGAATGGATCACACGGATCCAGGATAGTTCTATTATAGATAAGCTTCTGAAAGTAAAAGAAGAATTGGACTGGTGGAATGAAATCTCCCAGGATGAAAAAGACTCCATTGAAAAGGGACTTCAGGACGTAAAGAGTGGCAAGACACACCAACATGCCGACGCAAAGAAGCTCTATGAAAAGTACCTGTAAAATCATTTGGACTGATCACGCTCTCTCTGAATTAAATGATATCATAAATCATCTTGAATCCAACTGGACCAGGAAAGAGATATCAAGGTTATTCAAGAAAATCGAGAAAAGCCTGGCTCAAATTGGAAGAAATCCGGCAATGTATCCAAAGACAGATAAAAGGGAATCAGTCCGAAGGGCCGTTTTAACCAGACAATTGACACTGTATTACAAAACCGACAAAAACATCATTTACATACTGTCATTGTTTGACAACAGAAGAAATCCAAAAGCTAGAAAATTATAAAAATACACTGCGTATAATAAACAGGACCCTGAGCGGCCTGCAACCCCCGGCGATGAATCCATGATGAATCCGCCTGCTTTTTTCATTCCGCAAAAAAGCATGTCGCTCCGTTTCGGGAACGGAGCGAAACAACGGCCGGTGGGCTGAATAAATCAAAGAAAAACAGGCAAGGCGATGATTCCAATCCACCCCCCCTCTCCATCACTCCATTCCCCGATTACGCTGGATATTTTCTCATCCTTTGATGGCAAATACAGCATGAATATTAAACGGTGTGCAGGGATTGGCCATGACGGAAGAGTTTGAGGCTTAAGTGAAATAAAATATTTACTTTTTAAACTGTTCATCAGACCCCAAAAAATATACTGTCGTCCCTACGGGACTCATTGGGATATATTTAATCCTTTTTTTCTACCAAACTGTCGTCCCTACGGGACTTATTGGGATACATTTAATCCTTTTTTTCTTCTGTTTCCTTCACTTGAAAACCATACCACTATTTCACTTCAAAAGTGTACCACTTCAAAGTGAAAAAATTCAATGTTCATTTTCTTTTTCTGCTTTTTAGTATTTTCGTCCCAGGGAAATTCAAAAAGGAATATTTCGGATACTGACTGGTATGGTATGGGGGTGAAATTCTGACAGGGTATCCACAATTCAACCGGCCAAGAAAACGTAATATGAACACTCCGGCAGAAAATCTCCTGAAAAAAATCAGTGATAAGGGTTGGGCGGGCCGGATTGTTCCTGCCCGCCACCTCGCCGAACTCCGGGAAGCTATCCGTGAAAAATACAGGCAGGGCCTCCTGGATAAATCCATGTATGAAAACCAGCTTTCGTCATTCTCCTTTTCTCCAGAATCTCACCCGGCCTCTGTTAAATCCATAATCATCGTTGCCGTGCCGGCACCCCAGATGCGCATTTTTTTCCGCTGGAACGGCAAGCGTATCCCGGTGATTATCCCACCAACCTATGTACACTATAACCGAACCACTGAAAACGTGCGTGATGTCCTGTCGGCCTGGCTGGAACACGATGGTTTCCTTCTTACCAGACCGCATCTGCCCCTTAAAACCCTCGCCGTACAGAGTGGCCTGGCCAGCTACGGAAAAAACAACCTCTGCTACGTGAACAAACTGGGAAGTTTCCTGCAACTGGTGGCTGCCTGTACCAACCTGCCCTGCGATGACGACCCCTGGAGGGAACCGGCAACCCTGAGCCGATGCAAAACATGCACCGCCTGTGAAAAAATTTGTCCCACCCGCGCTATCCCGGCAGACCGCTTCCTGCTTTATGCCGAACGCTGCCTAACCTATCACAATGAGGCGGCAAACGACTTCCCCGACTGGATCCATCCTTCCTGGCACCACTGCCTGATTGGCTGCATGAGGTGCCAGACCGCCTGCCCCGAAAACAAACATGTTGTTAAACGGTTCGAAGAACACGGCGGGTTTTCCGAAGAGGAAACCAGGCTTCTCATCCAGCGCGTGCCCTTCGATCAACTGCCCCCGGAAACTGCATCCAGAATCAAAGACCTGGAAATCAATGATGACTATCGCATCCTGTGCCGGAACCTGTCAATGCTCATTGGCAGAGAAAACTGAGGTTTGTAAACCAATATTCCGGTATTCTGCCGCCCAGACAGGCTCCTGACAACCGAATGCGGCCGCAAAACAGGTTTTTCCATAAAAGCATCAGCAGCCGAAGGGTTTTTTGCATGCTTTTTTGCCCCTCAAAAAAGCATGTCGCTCCGTTTCGGG
>DRPN01000046.1 GCA_011374625.1 Bacteroidota bacterium | reverse complement strand
GAATAAAGGGAGCAAGCCATTGCCCGCGAAGTTTAGGTTCGTTTTTATACGTTTTTGGCATGATCGTCTTGCTTCGCCCACGTCTTTCCTTTTTGGAAAGATCTGATTTGTTAAGAGTACCGTAAAATCCGGCTGAGTAAACAAGATCAGGATTTCTTGGGTCAATAACATGATTGCTGCCTTCACCACCAGGGGCATATTCAAAATCCATTGCCGGGATATTATTTCTTCCCCGGCTCAGGTCAACTACGCCGCGGCGACTGCCATGATCCTGGATTGATCCATATACATGGAATGGTTCTTCAGTGTCTACTGCAATATTGAAAAATTGTGACAGAGGAAGTTCGCTGATAAAACATCGCCAGTTAGCTCCTTTGTCATAAGAAACACAAATGCCTCCATCGTTTGTATTTACAAGATAATTTGAATTATCCGGATCAATCCAAAGTCCGTGATGATCACCGTGCATACCTCGCAATCGTTTAAAGGTTTTCCCACCGTCATTGGAAACATTCAAAGCCAGTCCCATGGTGTAAATAGTATTTTCATCATTCGGATCAACACGCATCTGACCGAATACCCAGCCATATGTAGCAGAATGCCGTTCCATATATTTTTCCATTTTCTCTGTCTGTCCACTTACTTTTGTCCATTTTTCACCATTATTATCTGTCTTGTAAATTGTAGCACCTTTGATTACACCCCCTTTTGGTCTACCATATGAATCAGATTCGTCATCTTCACTTTTTCTAATAATCTCATAATTATCTACAAAAGCATATAAAACATCAGGGTTTGACCGTGCGATATCGATCCCGATCCTGCCTCTGTAACGAGCTTCGGGTAAGCCATTATTTACAGGACTCCAATCTTCCCCGCCATTTGTAGTTTTCCAAATTCCACTACCGTCATAACCGGTCTCATTACGGGGATCATTCCATTTTTTCCGGATACGCTGCCAGGTGGTGGCATAGAGGATATCAGGATTTGCCGGATGTATTACCAGATCATTGGCTCCTGTTAACTCATTGACATACAGGATTTTTTTCCAGGTTACACCTCCGTCAGTGGTTTTATATATACCTCTTTCTTTATTGGGTGTCCATTCATTACCCGACACCGCCACCCAAACAACATTACTGTTTTGCGGATGTACTATAATACGGGAAATTGTCAGAGAATTTTCCAGACCCATGTGACTCCAGGTTTTCCCTTTGTCTGAAGTTTTATAAATGCCTGAACCTGATTGTGAACTCCGAAAAATATTTGCCTCACCGGTTCCTACCCACAAAACATCCGGATTGGAAGGGTCAAGTGCAATATCCCCGATTGATGCAGAAGCTGCCTGATCAAAAATCGGTTCCCAGGATGTGCCCTCATTTTCTGTTTTCCATACTCCGCCTGATGCAGAAGCAACATAAATAGTATAGCTTTCCCCTTTTGGTGTAACAACCTCAACGTCGGTACAGCGACCACTTACATTTAATGGTCCGACAAATTGCCATTTAAGATCTTTATACTGGGAAGATTCAGCCATTTGTTTATATAACTCAAACTGAGCCAGTCTTTCATTCCCATTGGTAAGAGGTTTTGGCTTTTGTGAATAAACTTGTGATGTGAATAATAAAAAACCAAAAATTAACAATACAACGGAAGATGTCCTGTTATCAGGGTTTAATAGCTTCTTCATTATTATAAGTTTTTGTTAGAATAATTTGATGAATCTGATTTTTATTTGATATGAATGATAAAACTACAAATAATATGTAAGAAATCACAAACATCATAAAAAAAGCCGGTATTACCGGCTTTTACAATAAGTTTATATATGAGTTCAAGAAAATTTCTCCGGTTTTTCTTTACCGGATAAATTCGTCACGTTTTTACTTTTTATGAATACCACCTGCGCTTGAAGAATGTGCATTTACCTGTTTTGGATTACCCTTGTAATAAATATCACCGGCGCTACTGGCGCGGGCACGAAGTTCTTCCGTTACAGTGATCATTGCATCACCTGCACTTGAAACGGAAACATCAGCAATACGGGTTTCAAGTCCAAAAGCCTTTAGGTCACCTGCACTGCTAAGATCGGCATCCAGTTCATCTGCGACACCTTCAATGTTGATATCTCCCGAACTACTGATTCTGCATTTCAGCTTGCTAACTTCAACTTTTAATTTAATATCACCTGCACTGCTTACTGAAAGGTACAATTCATCCGTTTTTATCAATGTTTCTCCAAACAGATCACCTGCACTCGAAGCAGATAACTTTTCCACATCTTTTATGGTAACGTACACTTTTTTTGCTTCTGCTTTCCGAATATTCGCTTTGCTATAAACTTTAAGTGTATTGTCCTTGATTTCTGTTACAATATACTCATGAAGATTATCATCAGCTTCCACCCTAATACTTTCCTTTTGTCCCTGGGTCAGGTAAACATCTATACCTGAACTTACCTTAACAGCATTAAAGTATCCGGCCTTTCGATCTTCAGATACAACTTTTCCTGAGCCGGTAACTCT
>DRPN01000067.1 GCA_011374625.1 Bacteroidota bacterium | reverse complement strand
TACAAGCTGTCGGAAGAGGAGTTGCTGGTAACGTATGAAGACCGTACCAGGGAAAAACAATATGAAGAAAAGCTCCGGGAAAATGAAAAAAAATTCCGGGAGCTGGCTGACCTGCTACCCGAAGTTGTTTTTGAAGCTGATGCAGAAGGATATCTCACCTATGTCAATAAAATGGCATTGAAATCTTTCAGATATCCTCGAAAGGAATTCTTGCGCAAAGTACGGTTATATGAAATGATCGCCCCCGAAGACCGGCTCAGGGCACGCCGTGAGATTCTCCGCCAGCTCAGGGGAAAAGTTTCCACTCCCCCCGAAGAATTTAATGCTTTACGCAAAGACGGCTCCCTTTTCCCTATCTCTTTTAAGGTAAGTCCGATTATCAAAAAAGATGAACTTCAGGGCATGCGCGGCATTCTGACAGATCTAACCACCCAGAAAAAAATCCAGGAACACCTGAAAAGGGATAAAATCTATCTGGAACAATTGATACAAATGGCACCCGAAGCAATTGTCCAGACCTATAAAGACGGTACTGTGGTAAACATAAACAATGAGTTCACCCACTTGTTCGGATATGAAGGAAAAGAGATACAAGGGATGGTCTTGGAGAAACTGATTTCGGGAAAGAATGCAGAGGCCCTGGAAGAAGCTCTTCATATCAGAGATACCGTTTCTAATGGAAACAAGGTTGAAAAAGAAACCATCCGGTACCGTAAAGACGGATCCCCGGTAAATGTATCGCTGCTCTCTTCCCCGATTATCTTTGAAGGACGAATGATCGGATACTACACCATTTACCGGGATATCTCCGAACAGAAAAGAAACGAAAAAATTACCGAAGTAATTCTGAATATTTCCACCGCAGCCCTCATTGCCACCTCACAGAAGCATTTCTTTCGGGTCATTAAAAATGAGCTGGAAAAAATAGTAAATACCAAAAATATTTTCATAGCCATGTATGATAGGGAAAATAACATGCTTCATTTCCCCTATTATGTTAATGAAAAAAACGGAAAAGAAATATTCAGAGAAATCTCAGCCGATGGAACCATCTCCGGTTATGTAATCCGCCATAGAAAACCTCTCCTGCTCAGAGCAGAAGATATAAATAAACTGGTAAAACAAGGGGAAATTGAGATGATCGGAACCCCTTCAAAAGTATGGCTGGGGGTCCCACTGATGGTAGATCAGCAGATCATAGGAGTCATCAGCATACAGGATTATGAAGACGAAAATGCCCTGACAATACAGGACCTAAACATCCTGAAGATCATCTCCAACCAAATTGCATTGACTATTAACCACATTCGGGCAGATGAGATGTTGCGCATCGCCAAAGAAAAAGCAGAAGAAAATGCCATCTTCAAGGAGCAGTTTCTTTCCACTATGAGCCATGAAATCCGGACACCATTGAATGCGATTATAGGGATATCCAGGCTGCTCTCCAAAAGCATTCTTACTGATAACCAGAAAGAATATATCAAAGCACTGAGAATCTCAGGAGAGAATCTTCTCCGACTGATAAATGACATCCTGGATTTTAGTAAGCTGGAGGCAGGAAAAATGCTTACGGAAAATGTTGAGTTTAACCCGAAAGATCAAATAAAAATGCTGGAGCAAACCTATGCTTTCAGCGCCAGAGAAAAAGGACTCTCAATGAACTTCTGGCTGGATAAGAATATTCCTGACAAACTAATCGGAGATTCCACCAAAATCAACCAGATACTTATCAATCTGATCGGAAATGCCATTAAATTCACTAAGGAAGGAAGCATAACGGTTCGTGTTAAAATCCTCCGGGAAGATAAGGAGAACATTGTTCTGGAATATTCGGTCAGCGATACAGGCATCGGTATTCCCAAAAATAAATTCCATTCTATCTTCGAGAGTTTCACCCAGGCTGAACGGTCCATATCCCGTAGGTTTGGGGGTACCGGACTGGGGCTTGCCATTAGCAGGAAAATTGCCAGATTACTCAATTCTGATATAAATATAAAAAGCACAGATGGCAAAGGATCTACCTTTTCATTTGCCCTTACTCTTAAAAAGGCCCTTTCGTCAGATATGGAGAAAAAAGAAACCGATTTTAATCCCGAATATTTAAAAGGGAAAAAAGCGCTTATTGTAGAAGACAATGTACTGAACCGGATCGTGGTCAGGCAGAACATGAAGGAATGGGGAATGATAGTTGACGAAGCAGACAACGGACAGGAAGCGGTGGAAAAAGTCAGGCACCGGGATTACGACATCGTCCTGATGGATCTTCAGATGCCGGTAATGGACGGATACAAAGCAACCCGTCTCATACGACAGCTCCCGGATAAAAAGAAAAGTCAGGTGCCTATTATTGCCCTGACAGCTTCCGCTTTGCTGGGTATACGAACACAAGCTTATGAATACGGCATGAACAATGTCCTGTTGAAACCCTTTAAACCCGATGAGCTGCAAAAAATGATTTTCGACCTAACGGTAAATAATAAATAATGAGTCGAGTCTGAAACCGAACTCGATAATCAATATCCACAATATTTTTGGAGATAAGGCACGGCCTCTTTTTTGCCATAGTGCAGGGCCTGACGCAGATCAAAGC
>DRPN01000040.1 GCA_011374625.1 Bacteroidota bacterium | reverse complement strand
GAGTGCTGGCTTCGTGTGGAGGTTTGGCACGGAGGGCGGAGGCAGCAAGCAATCCAGGCAGCCGCTCTAACGAATAAGGTTAGATTGTGTGAGGAACGAACCACAATCTGAACCGTTTGTTGGACAAGCCCGGTCTATATAATAGAAAATAGCTTTTTTGGGTGTGGCTGCCGGATCAGGCAGAAGGGAGACAGAGGATTTTCTGCTTCCGAAAACATGATCTTTGAAATAGATCTTCCTGATAAAACAGGCTTCCAGAAGCAAAATATGCTGTTTTTTGCGCGCAGATATCCATTGCCGGGTGGATCGGATTTTATTGACAAACCAGTATGTTGTTTCAGGGCTACATAACGATTCCTCTTTCCGCGATTATGTGAAACAGGGGATCAGCCTGCCGGGTGGTTTCGGTATTCTTGTCAGGATGATTTCCATTGCTGCTCCGCATACCGGGCAGGTGATTTTTGCCCGCTCCTTTATTTTTTTAATAAATGTGCTGAGAGGATTGACGCGAAGAACCATCTGTAGGAACCTGATGAGTTTTTTACTGCATGGATGGAGAAAGCCGTAACACCTGGTTCTGCGAAAACCTTTTGGCAGGACATGGAGCATGAGCAGATAAAGAAAATATTCTCCGGTGACTGTTCTGGTGTGATACTGTTTGGTTTTGGAATGGAGATACCTGAAAGTGACCATGCCGTTTTCGCATTTCAGGATATCTTTTTCCTGGATGACACCCCTGTACAGATATTTGCCGAGATAGATTAACGCCTTGTCGCCGTTACCAACGTCTTTGCAGTCAACCACCCATTGTTTCGGGCAATTTCCAGGCACTCTAAGGCCATTATCAACAATTGCCTGCAGGAGTTTTGCCCTGAAGACTTTTGCCAGGGCCTTGTGGCTGAAGAGATACCCGGAAGACTTGACCCGCCATAATCCTGTTTTCGTGTTGATACTTGCACCGGGCATGACAACATGAATGTGCGGATGATAATCAAGGGCTCTTGAGTGGGTATGCAGTATGGTTGTAAATCCCGCTGTTCCCTTGAGCCTTTTGTCGTTTTGGGTAAATGTTTTCAGGACATCCTGAACACAGGCAAACATGATGGAATAAATTTTTTTCTGGTTTTTCCAGGCAAGATCCCGGAGTTGTTTGGGGAGGGTAAAGGTGATCAGATAGTATTGGGCCGGCAGACGCTTGCTTAACTGATTCTCTATCCATTGCCAGTTTTCATGGTTCTGGCAATGGGGACAGTTTCTGTGTCCGCAGGAATGGGGGATATAAATCTGTTTTCCGCAGTTGCGACGGGTGCATCTGGCCAGCATGTGGGGGCCATGCTCCTTTCTGCACTGCTTCATGGCCTGCAGGGCTTTTTTGTGTCCCGGCAGGACAGTGCTTTTGTATCTGGCAGAAAAGCTGTCTTCAAATTTGTTGATAATCGAGGAGAGAAGGATCATTTTACCCCTCCCCAGCTTATATCGAAGCTGTTTACCAGGGTGTTGATGACCTGTCCGGCGTTGCTGCCGGTTTTGGAAGTCAGATGTGTGTATCTCGATGTTGTCAGGACGCTGACATGGCCCAGGATTTTCTGTAATTCAACAAGATCCACCCCTGCTTCCAGCAAATGTGTTGCATAGCTGTGGCGCAGGGAATGGCATGAGATTTTTTTTTAATGCCGAGTTGTTTGACCACGGTTTTCATGGCAGTCTGGATCCCGCCCCTGTCTAATGGCAGGTCAACCAGCCGGGCATTTTTCAGGCCTCTTTTTCTGCTGGGGAAAATAAAATGTGGATGCTTGTGAACGGTCCAGAAATTTCTCAGGACGCGCAAGGTGTTTTTTGGCATCGGCGCCAGCCTGTCTTTGTTGCCCTTGGCGTCACGAATATGAACCCGCATGTTTACGGAGTCTATGTCGCCAACCGTCAGTTTGATACCTTCGCCAAGACGGAGTCCCATGCTGTAGATGGTGAAGAAAAAGACTTTATAGCTCAACCTATTGGTTGCGGCAAAAAGCCGGTTCACCTGCTCGATGGACAGGATATCCGGAATCCTGGTAGTTTTTGGCGGTTTGATTAGGGGAATATCATCCCAGGTTTTATTCAGTACTTTGGTGTAAAAAAACTTCAGGCCATACAGATCAAGCTTGACCGTGTTCCATGAATGAGAATCCAGAAGCTCGTTGAAATAGTCAAGCAACTGATCAGATGTAAGATTGTCGATCCGGCAATCGAAATAGTTTCCGATACGCCTGATCGCCCTTGAGTACGCCTCAATGGTTTTTGGCTGCAATCCATTGAGTTTCAGGCACTTCTGGTGTTTCCGGTAATACTTGTTGAATTGCGGGTTTTTTGGCATGTTGGTGTTCATTGTAACCTCCTCTTTGAATGATTGATATGAAAGGCAAATGCTCTTGCCTTGCCGATTTCTTTTTATTACAAAAAAAAGAAGGAGATTACAGCAGGTTTAATCAGGGAGAATAAGATTACCGGAATTGCCTGCCGCGTAGCGGCTTCGTCCAACAACGGCTTGCACCCGACGCGGCTATCGCCGCCCAAAATCGGCGGCTCCACGCGCTTTCAGGGTGTCTTGTAGCAAAGGCT
>DRPN01000085.1 GCA_011374625.1 Bacteroidota bacterium | reverse complement strand
TTAAAACGATCAAGGAATAGTCCCAGGTCAAACCAGGTATTGATATGCTCTCCATGGAGGAAAGCAAGCAGTTTATCTACGTTCATTACAAAATAATTATCATCTTTGTTCGGGCTTGAAAATGCCTTCTATATATGCTAAGGTACGTGTTCCAATATAAATTTTCTATTCTGTTGGCTATTGTTATTTCTCTTTTAAGCCTGGCGCCGGCAAGTAGTTTTCCTGTTACCTCCCTTTGGAATATCCCGCATGTGGATAAGATTGTCCATATGTTGATGTATGCATCACTCGGTTTTGTGGCCCTGATGGAGAGCCGTTGCGCGCGTCAGTGCCTTGGAAATCATCTTATAATTCTCCTTGCCATCTTGCTGGCCAGTGCGCTTATCGAGGTTTTGCAGGCCACCGTTGTTTTATCCCGCGGAGCCGAATTGGTCGATTTAGCGGCGAATTTTTTTGGTCTTATGGCCGCTTACCTGGCTAAGCGGCTTATTGGTGGGTGGGGCTTATTTCGTTTTCTTAGATCCTGATTCGCTCTTTTCCTTCCCTGAATTCCGACGCCAGGTCGGCAATGGTTTCTGTACTAAAAACCCTTTTAATCTCGCCTCTTAAGGGGGCCAGCTTATTATGCATGCTACAGGGGTGCCTGTGATCACAAGAGCCGGTTCTGATCGCACAACTATCAAAGGAGTCCTTTCCGTCCATGAACTCAATGATTTCCATCACAGTAATATCGATGGCGGGCCTGTTTAGAAAGAATCCGCCATGTGGGCCTTTGGATGAAGCAAGCATTTTATGTTTTACAAGCACCTGTAATATTTTACCAAGAAAAGGTGAGGGAATATCCAGTTCTCCTGCAATTATTTTAATACCCTTCTTTTGTTCGGGAGAAGAGAATAGCTCCAGATAGATAAGAGCCCTGATGGCGTATTTACTCGTATTAGATATCATCTTTTATTTCTGAAGGGGTATGTGACTAATCCGTATATCATGCCTTCCCCCCTCATAATCCGTTTCCAAAAATGCATCCACAATATCCCTGGCCGTTTCCAGGTCAATAAACCGGGCAGGAATAGAACATATATTTGCATCGTTATGGCTCCTGGCAAGAGTGGAAATCTCTTTGTTCCAACACAATGCGCCCCGAATCTTCTGGTGTTTGTTTGTAACCATATTGATCCCATTTCCCGTTCCGCACAAGGATATGCCGAGCGTAAATTTTCCCGATTCAATAGCTTCAGCCAGGGGGTGTCCAAAATCAGGGTAGTTAACAGCATCACTTGAATCTGTTCCGAAATCCTCTACTACATATCCTTGTTCTTCCAGGTATGTAATTATGGAAAGCTTCATATGGTATCCGGCATGATCCGAAGCAATGGCCAGCGTTTTATTCATAAGCTACTTTTTTAACAATTGAACTGTTGATTTGTTGTTCATTGATTTTAAAAAACACACTTCTGTATACCTCCTCCAGCCGAAGCCATGAATTAAGCTAACTTTACCATGAAAGATAAACAGATTGTCAACAGTCATTATCTTTGTTTCGGGGATGTTTTTATTAAGTTGTCATGTTGCTAACAGTTGTTAAGTTTTATTGTAACATGCCAGTATTCAAAACCTAACAAATATCCCGGTTGTTAATAGAGTGTGTTAAATCATTCAATAATGGATTATGCAAAGATACTTTCTGTTTTTTTAAAACAGAATCAACCGCCTATCATCATCATTAGTTAAGATTTATAATTTAATATATTAATAAATATATACGATGACTATTGTGAATAAAACTAAAATGGGTAAAAAAGGTTTTATTGACCTTGATGTAGATAAGTCTCTTAATATTGTTGATGAGATCAAACGAATGAGAGAAGAGAAGAACGCAGTAATCCTGGCTCATTTTTATCAAGAGGGTGAAATTCAGGATATTGCTGACTTTGTGGGCGATAGCCTGGGCTTGTCCCAACAGGCTGCAGCTACAGAAGCTGATATTATTCTCTTTGCCGGAGTACATTTTATGGCAGAAACAGCCAAGATACTTGCACCGGAAAAGAAAGTGCTGATTCCGGATCTTCAAGCTGGCTGCTCCCTTGCCGATTCCTGTCCACCGAAAGATTTTGAAGCTTTTATCAAGAGTAATCCCGGACATACTGTGATTTCTTATGTGAATACAACAGCAGAAATAAAGGCACTAACCGACATCATCTGTACCTCAACCAATGCCCTTCAGATCGTTGAGAGTCTTCCCAAGGGTGAAAAAATTATATTTGCACCGGATCGGAACCTGGGAAATTATATACAAAGCATGACGGGAAGAGATATGCTTATATGGGATGGAGCCTGTCATGTGCACGAAGAGTTCAGCCTTGAGAGGATCCTGGACATAAAGAAGGAATATCCTGATACTCAAATAATTGCACATCCTGAGTGCGAGAAGCAAATTCTGATAGTTGCCGATCATATAGGATCTACCACCT
This sequence comes from Bacteroidota bacterium, assembly GCA_011374625.1. Classification (GTDB taxonomy): domain Bacteria; phylum Bacteroidota; class Bacteroidia; order Bacteroidales; family VadinHA17; genus DRPN01. The sequence continues at coordinate 152 of DRPN01000085.1, read as the reverse complement.
CCCTGTTGAATTATACAATCAAGGATAGTGGAAAGTCGTATATTGTGGCAACAGAATCAGGGATTCTTCACCAGATGAGAAAGGCCAGTCCGCATAAAAATTTTATCCCTGCGCCACCCAAGGATTCGACCTGTGCATGCAACGATTGTAAG
>DRPN01000119.1 GCA_011374625.1 Bacteroidota bacterium | reverse complement strand
GGCCCGATCTTATCCCGGAAGTGCTGATCACTGAGTTGGAAAAACTGCAGGACTCCGTCAAACCTTTTCCTTCTAATGAAGCCATCGGGGTAGTAGAAAAAGAGTTGGAATATCCTGTCAGGGATGTCTTTCATCATTTTGAAGAGAGGCCTATAGCGGCAGCATCCGTTGCCCAGGTACACCGGGCCACACTCCTTGATGGTACCGAGGTAATTGTCAAGATTCAGCGGCCCGGCATTCACCGTATTATTGAGACAGATCTGGACATCATGTTCCATCTGGCAGCTATGCTGGAAAAACATGTGGCCGAAAGCCGCAATTTCAATGTCGTAAAAATTGTCGAAGAGTTTGACCGGGCCATACGAAAAGAACTGAACTTCAGGATTGAAGGATCCAATATTGAACATTTTGCAGCGATCTTCCGGCATGAAAAAACAATATACGTTCCGCAGTATTACCGGGAATACAGCACCCATAAAGTGCTGACAATGGAATATATCCCCGGCATAAAAATTTCCGATATCGATTCGCTTCATATCCGGGGACTCGATCCAAAGATTATTGCCGACAGAGGGAGTGATCTGGTGCTTAAACAAATCTTCGATTTTGGATTTTTTCACGCCGACCCCCATCCGGGAAACATCATGGTTTTACCGGAGAATGTGATCTGTTTTCTGGACTACGGCATGATGGGGTACCTGACCCGTTCGACCCGGGCACTGATCCTTTCCATTATAACGGGAGCTATACAAAATGATGTGGACCGGGTCATCCGGAGTATCCTGCGCCTGTGTGAAAGCAAAGGAGCAATCAACAAGTCGGAAATGGAACGACAGATCACAGAAATTATTGACCGATATTTCTTCCTGTCACTAAACCAGATAGATATTAAATCCGTGGTAAACGATATTATCTCTTTTTTCCCGGACAACAACCTGGTATTGCCGGCGGATTTATATCTTTTGGGGAGGGCTTTGTTGCTGTTGCAGAGTGCGGGTGAAAAACTTGATCCCGGTTTCAATGTCACCGAAAAGATCAAACCTTATCTTAAGAAGATGCTCCGCGAACGGGTAAAAATCAGCAGATTGTCCAGAGAGATGTATGCCTCGCTGGAAGAAACCTCTTTGCTTCTTAAAGACATCCCTTTTGAGATCAGGGATCTGATAGATAATATTAAAAAAGAAAAAGTGCATTTGGATCTGCGGCACCAGGGGCTGGAAAACCTGATCAACTCCATTCAACAGATCAGCAACAGGATCTCTTTTTCCATTGTTCTGGCTGCTATTATCATCGGCTCCTCCCTGATTACCTATACAGAGATACCCCCTTTGTACAAAGGCATCCCGGTTATCGGCATGGCAGGTTTTATCGTCTCGGGACTGATGGGTTTCTGGTTATTGATTTCCATTATCCGGCACGGCAGGATGTAAGCATTACCGTACCTTCCGGGAGTTTAAGCAGTATCTTTTCACCAACTCTCTTCATGAAGCAGAGTAGGCAACAGATCTGTCGGAGGGCATAAATAACATTCGATAATACCGTAGGGCTTTTGACAACACTATAATCAATCCTGCCACAGCTATTTTCTGAAAAATTTGTTTGGAAGCTGCACCGGTAACATAGGTGATTGCATAAGGAAGTATGGTGCCCTGAAGTAAAAACTGAAAAAGCAGATACCGGTTACGTAAATTCTTCTTCTCTTCCTGCAGCAACAGTACTGACAAAAGCCAGAGCATGCCAAAAACCAAAGCCGATCCGGCAGAATGGATGCCGTTATATATATTACAAGGGAACATCATCAGAATAAATCCCATACCGGTCATTCGCAACAGGTATGATTTCAGCCTGGCATTCGGGACAAAACGCAGCGTCCTGAAAACAACACCCATTCGCCATACAAAGCAGGAGCTCATAACCAGACCCGCCATAAATAATAACATGGATAAGGCATTGGAACGTCCGTCCGGCGTAGCAGATGCTCCCAGGGAACTAAAGGCATCATTCCAAAAATTAAATCGTCCTGCATATAAAAACATACACAACACCAATGTTGTCAAATCGGTCCACAACAGTTTCTTGAACAGTGTATGTATCTTGTTCAGTCCGATAACTCTCTCCGCTGACACACGGGCACGTATCATGATCGCAAACCCTTTTCATAAATATAAAAAAACGAAAGAAAAAATGCAAACAAAAGGTTGTTTTTTCAGTTTTATGCGCTGTCAAAATAATTACAGTGCTGATTTCAGATATTCAGGGTGAATTTTGCTGCTTGTGTTCGAAGCAGGCAAAGACAGCCGTACCATTGACCGTGTCACCACCTTGACGGCACAGGAAGATACCGTAGTCTTTTACGATACCAAAGAAGGGATGATGGGCATCCGTGTAAACCGTACTCTGGAGCTGCCCAGCGACCAGCCGGTGATCCTGACCGATGCCCACGGGAATAAAACCAAGGTAAAAAAAACGGATAACACAGGTGTTACCGGGAATTATCTGACCAGCGAAGGGATTACAGGAAAGGACGCCTGGGGCAAGCGTGCCAGGTGTCCCTGTCGGGAAAGATCAACGGTGAAGATGTCAGCATCACCATCTTCGATCATCCGGGCAACCCGGGCTATCCTGCCTGCTGGC
>DRPN01000201.1 GCA_011374625.1 Bacteroidota bacterium | reverse complement strand
TCTTATAAACCAGCTTACGTCCGAAATCAATGACTGTTTCCAGTTTTGAACGGGCAATAATATCTGCAAAGCCGTATTTGATCAATACGGTGATAATCTCCCTGTAGCGATTGATATACCGGTAGGTCCGACCAATAATCCCTCCGTTACGGATCATTTGGTTTTACCGGTTTTGTTTTTTTTTGCTGCGAGCAGTTTTTCCAGTTTCTCTACCCGTTTTTCCAGTTTTTCGTATTCTTCTCTGGGAACCACTCCCGATTTTGTCATGGCGGCATTGATCCCGTCCCTGATCTTTTTGTCAAGGCTCTTTTTGGCTTCTTCCGATTGTTTAAGCAAGTCTTTCAGGAATTTTTCCCCTTCTTCCTTGGAAAGTTTGGCTTCTTCTGCTGCCTTTTTGGCATACTCTTCGATTTTCTCTTTGGTAGTCAGACCCAGGCCTATACCGGCCAATATTCCTTTTTTTAATGATTCCAACATAGTTGCCTCCCTTTTTTATGGTTTATGAAACAATATTTTAGTACAAACAAGGATTATGCCATAGGTTATTAAATATTAAGATAGAATATTGTATTATATCCCTATCACTTTAATTTCGGTTCTCCGGTTGGCAGCCCGGCCCGTATCGGTTTGGTTTGACTGTACCGGTTGCGTCTCGCCATATCCCTTATAAGACAGTCTGCTTTTGTCGATCCCGTGGGATACCAGATACTGATAGACAACATGGGCCCGCTGGTAGGAAAGGTTCTGGTTGTATTTCTCAGTTCCTTTACTGTCGGTATGCCCTCCGATCTCTACTCTGAGTTTCGGGTTTTTGAGGAGGAAAGAACGGAGTTGTTCCAGTTCGGCAATGCTTTCCGGCTTAAGTTTATGAGAATCAAATTCGAAGAAAATGTTCCGCAGCACGGTTTGTTGTCCAATACGGATAGGTTTTAACGGTACATCCTTGATGAACGGGTGGTCTATCTCATGAACTCCCTTGAGCGGGAAATGATCCGAGTAAAACAGGTAACCGTCTTTGGAAACATTCAGCGCATAATTCCGGTTGGTGGGAATGCAGACCAGAAATTTCCCGTTTCGTCCCGACTCTATATCCATGACCGTTTGATTGTCTTCCAGGTTGATCAGAATAATGCGGGCCTTTAGCGGACGTTTTGTAACCTTATCATATACTTTACCTTTCATATATGTGACAAAATGAGGCCTTGCAGCCGGATACAGCTCAAAGGAATAAATATCTTTTCCTTTGTCCTTTTCACGGTTCGATGAAAAGTACGCTGTGTTTCCTTTGGCATTTACGATCAGTCCGATTTCATCACCGCATGAATTAATAGGATATCCGAGGTTTTTAGGTTCGCACCATGAACTATCCGGTTGCCGCCGAGTAATAAAAAGATCGAATCCGCCGAAACCGACATGGCCGTCGGAAGAGAAATAAAGGGTCTGATTGTCGTTATGGATGAAGGGGGACATTTCGTTTCCTTCGGTGTTGATCTTATCTCCGAGATTGACCGGGGGTTGCCAGCGTCCGTTCAGAAAACGGCTGTACCAGATATCCATCTTACCATATCCTCCGGAACGGTTGCTCACAAAGTACAATATTTTTCCGTCAGCAGAAAGGGAGGGCTGGGCTTCCCAGTACTTACTGTCTATAAATGGTCCCACATTCTCCGGGGTAGTCCATCCTCTTGTTGAGTTATAGGACTTATAGATGTCACACCGGCCCATCCCGTCCGGACGGTTGCAGGCAGTAAAATACATCATGCTCCCGTCGGCAGAAAGGGTTTGTGCTCCTTCATTCAACCGTGAGTTTATAGGTGGACCCAAAGGGTTCCGGGGCAACCATCCGCTATCGGAACGATGCGAGATGAAAAAGTCTTCCTGGTATTTTACCTGCTCAAATTCTCCCATCCGGTATTTGCCGCCGGGTACCAGCACGGTAAAAACAAGGGTCTGACCATCAGCCGTCAGCGAAGGCCAGTATTCATCATAGGAAGAGTTGATGGAAGGTCCCAGGTTGACGGGATGAAAATCCACCGGATGTTTCATGCCTTCGATGGCAAACCGGCAGTTGATAATGTCCTTTTTTGCTTTTTTGATGACCCGCGCGTCATTATTCGGATAGCTCAGAAAAGAAGTCAGGTGTTTAAGCGCTTTTTCATACTCTCCCGTGAGAAACTCCAGACGCCCCAGATTGTACATAGCATTCGGGTAAAAGGAAGAATCAGCGGCAAGAACAGCGCGGTAGGCTTCTATGGCATTTTCTCTTTCTTTCATGTCTGAGTTAAGCTCAGCTTTCAGCAACTGGGCCTCCAGAAACAGAGAATCGGCTTCCACGGCTTTTTCAATGGCGGTAGAGGCACTCTTATAATCCATCATAAAATAAAAGTTTCTGGCTTTGTTGTAATACTTCTTGGCCTTTGCCGAATTGGTATGCAGGGTAGCTTGTCCCACGACATAGGGCACAGGAATAAATGCCAGGGAAACCATGATAAGATATTTAAGAAATAACCGTTTCAATTTGTTTTTTATTAGATAACGGTTAAAGTTACATAAAAATAATGATGGAATGGTGGGAAAATGGTCATTCAATTGTTTTACGTTATGGGCTGGTAAACCTTTCAACCTTTCAACTCTTCAACTCTTCAACCCTTCAACTCTTCAACTCTTCAACTCTTCAAC
>DRPN01000049.1 GCA_011374625.1 Bacteroidota bacterium | reverse complement strand
TCTTGATGAAACGGTGCTGGACGTGCTCAGAACCCATGGTGTTCGGATCGAACATCTGACCAACAATGTCTCTCTGGAAGTTGAGAGCTTTGTGTTTGAAGAAATCAAGCCTGCGTCAAGGTTATTCCAGGGACATTATCTAAATCAGATTAAAGGAGGAGTCGTTTTGGAAACCAAAGAATTCGAGAAAGGAACCATTGTCATTCGCACGGCGCAACCGCTGGGCAATGTTATCGCTTATCTACTGGAACCGCTTTCGGACGATGGTTTGCTGAAGTGGAACTTTTTCGATCGTTACCTTGTGCCGCAATGGGGGCGGGGTTATTATCCGTATCCGGTTTACAAGGTGCTAAGTAAACATGAATTACACACGACAGCCGAATAAGATATGGGCAAAGGGTCCTTGTTAGCCATATTCTGGCCGGTTGAAATAGTTTTGTTTGTCTATTTTCTGGTCACATATATCCTGCTTGCCGTTTTTCATGAGCGGTTACCGGATGTACTTTGGCAAGCCGTTACGCGTGGAGTATTGCTTGCTGCCTACATTTTTATCATCTATTGGCAAAATAGAAATAGCCAGGTTAAATCTCTATACGCATTGCGACTTTTTGCTCCGCTATTGTTGCTGCCGTTTTTGTATAAAGAGACCGACTATTTTAATAATCTGTTTTTTCCCGAAAACCTCGATCTGTTTTTTTCACAGGCAGAGGAGGTGCTTTTTCACACACAACCTTCGTTAGTGTTTTCGGAAAAATTCGATGCCCAATGGTTTTCCGAATTGATGTATTTCGGCTATTTCTCCTACTATCTGCTGATATTATTCATTCCGTTATATGTTTATTTCAAGAAAGGAAAAGGTATTGCCGAACGAGTGATTTTTATTGTTATTAATTCTTTCCTGATCTACTATCTGATATTTATCCTGCTGCCGGTAGCCGGGCCTCAGTTTTATTTTTCTGATCAAATGAGCACTTTGCCGGAAGGTTATATTTTCGGGCCGGTCATGAAATTCATTCAGCAGAACGGAGAAGGACAAACCGGTGCTTTTCCCAGTTCTCACGTAAGCATTTGTCTTATCCTGTTATACTTCTGTTTCACCAAAATCAGAAAGCTGCTGCCTTTTGTTTTAACCATATCTGTTTTATTAATACTTTCAACGATTTATTTAAGGGCTCATTATGTAATTGATGTGATTGCTGCATTTTTAACAACTCCAATCGTTTATGCTATTTCCTCAGGAACTTATAAAAAATTAACCCGCTTTAATTTCATCGTATGACAGACCAGCCAATAGACATCATAGAAGTAAAAACCAAAAAACAACTCAGAACATTTATCCATTTACCTGCCAAAATCCATAAAGGTCATACCAACTGGGTGCCGCCTTTATATATGGATGAATGGGAATTCTTCAATCCCAAAAAGAATGAGGCCTTCTCTTATTCCGACACAATTCTTCTGCTAGCTTACGAACAGGGTAAATGTGTTGGAAGGATCATGGGGATCGTTAATCATAAATACAATGACGAACACAATGAAAACGATGCCCGATTTTGTTTTATTGAAACTTATGATGATTATGGTGTTGCCGAAACGCTTCTGACAGCCATTGAAAAGTGGGCCCTTGCTAAAAACATGACCAACCTGGTGGGACCGCTTGGTTTTTCGGATAAAGATCCGCAGGGGTTGCGCATTGAAGGCTTAGATGAACCCACGATTATAGCAACAATATGCAATTACGCATATATGATTGATTTTGTTGAAAGATTTGGTTTTACCAAAAAAGTTGATCTTCTGTCGTATAAAATTCCTGTACCCGAATCTTTTAACGATACATATAAACGGATCTACCAAAGGACGCTGAATAATAACAAGGGGTTGAAATTGCTGAGTTTCGCGAAACGAAAACAACTGAAACCGTATGTTAAACCGGTGCTGAAACTTACCAACCATGCCTTTAAAGACATTTATGCTTTCAACCCTCTGACAGAGAAAGAAATGGACGAGTTTGCCAACAGGTACCTGATGGTGATCGACCCCGGGTTTGTAAAAGTGATTGAAAACCAAAACAAAGAGGTGGTTGCCTTTATTCTCGGTATGCCCGATATCTGTGAGGGTATTCAAAAAAGCAAGGGATATGTGTGGCCGGTGGGGTTTATCCACATCCTCCGTTCGCAAAAGAAAACGAAACTGGTGAACCTGCTCCTGGGCGGCATCAGGGAAGAATACCGAAACAAGGGATTGGACACCGTTCTGGGTATCGAAATGCTGATGGAAGCGCAAAAGAGAGGTATTGAATATATCGACAGCCATCTGATACTGGAAACCAATGCGAAGATGCTTGCCGAATCGGAAAAAGTGGGGGGTGTTGTTTACAAGAGGTTCCGTATTTATCAAAAGCCACTGGGATAAGTTTCCGTCCGGTTTACTGCTCCGGCCGTTTTTTGAAGTCTTTCACCCGTTCGCATTTCACAATGATGTCTGAATCGAAAATAAAAAACCCGACCAAATGGCCGGGTTTTCCTATCTCAAAAATTAAAAAGCTGATTATCTTTTCCTCTTATACACGTAATCTTTCCGCTCCATCTCTTTCTGGCGCTTAGCTACTTTTGTAAATTCTTTCATCAGTTTTATGGTTATAGCCAAAACATCTTTCCCTTCCTCCACATGTAATATTTTTTTGCTTTTCATGTTCAGGGA
>DRPN01000066.1 GCA_011374625.1 Bacteroidota bacterium | reverse complement strand
GTATTTTGCGATAGAATATAATGTCAGATATCGAGGAAAATTAAAAAACCCGAGGGCTCTCTGAAATAAAAAGATGAAAAATGGCAAAAGAAAATTTTGATGCAATAATTATTGGTTCAGGTATTGGCGGCTTGTCGTGTGCTGCTTCACTGGCAATGTGTAATTACAAGGTTTTTGTATTGGAAAAGAATCTGTCTCCCGGGGGATCTATGAGCTCTTTTACCGAACCCGAGACCGGCAACTGGACCTGGTCACCAGGTGTACAATGGGTTTGTGATTATTCAGAAACCAGCGTTGACTATATGCTGCTGAAAGCCATTACAGACGGAAAAATATCCTTCTCCCCGCTGGATTATGAATGTCAGATAAAATATTTCCCCGATCTGGATTACCAATTTACATTTGTAAATGATAAAAGTAAATTGTTGGAAAAGTTGAAATCTGAGTTCCCTCATGAAAGTAAAAAGATTGAAATTTACTTTAAATATCTTCGCATTCTTGAAAAAAAGTCAGGGATGTTCTCTCTTCCTAAAATGTATTCGCCAGCAATTGCCAAAATTATGTTCGGAGTATCCAGGGCATTTAATGTGCTGCCTCATATGGATAAATCTGTTACAGATGTTGTGGACACTGTCTTGAAGATAGAAGATAAGAAACTGAGAGCCATTTTATTGTCTTTCTCCCACTACTTCGGGATACCGGTTGATGAGACGCCTTTCCCGTTCTATGCATATGCTCAGAATATGCAATTTAACGGAATGTTTTACCCGGATGGTGGAGGACAGGCATTGGTAGATGCTCTGGTAACTTCAATTAACCGGAAAGGCGGGGAAGTGAGGCCGGCATCGGGTGTAAAAAGGATCATTTTTAAAGATAAGAAGGCCATTGGAGTAGAAACGGAAGATGGTATGGATATTTATACGAACACTATAATAAGTTCCATTGGTATTAAAGAGACCCTGTCCGGACTTGTTCCAAAACAGGAACAACCAGCCCGTTTGGTAAAAGCCCTGGAAAGGCATAAATCTGTTCCTTCATTTCTGCTTTTACTGATTGGATTTGAGGGTGATCTTTCATCTTTTGGAATTAAAAAAACAGCATACAAAACAATCATTGGTGATCCTTCTGTAATGTCCCGCAATCCTACAGAAAAAGGATGGGTATGTGATGATTTGACAATCTCATTCCCCTCCGTTCTGAACAAAGAACATGGGGATCCGGATTATCATACGGCTGAGATGCATCACGAAACCAGGTATGAGTACTTTGAAAAATACGAAGGAAAACAAGATAGCGATGAATATAAACAGATAACAGAACAGATCACCCGGCATTATCTTAATCAACTAAACGAAAAATTTCCCGGTATAACAAAGCATGTCAGGTATTCCAAATTAATTACGCCATTGAACGTCAAAAACCTTACTCATCATATAAACGGGTCAATGTTTGGTCTTGATATTCAAAAAGCGGATAATCCGGAATTATCACCCAGGTCGGGTATAAAAAATCTGTTTTTTACCGGTGAAGACATTTTCTCACATGGACTAACACCCCTCAACGGTGTTATAACCGCCAGTGTTGTAACTGGAAAAAATCTGATAACAAGATTCAAAAAAAATCAATGAATAAGAAATGACAGGCATTCATCTTCGGAACATGTGAATGCCGGGAGGTCCCTTTTCGTTCTATATTCCATGTTTTTTCATCCTCCGGTATAAGGCAGCCCTTGCAATTCCAAGGTCTCTGGCAGCATTGGTAATATTCCCACGGTTATGATTGATAGCCTTCAGGATAAGCTGTTTTTCGTTTTTATCCAGATCAAATGAATCTTCGCTTTGAGTTTCTGACACTGCATAACCTGGCACAAATAAACTGGAAGGAGATAACTGACCGGAATTACCTAGTATTATTGCCCTTTCAACTGCATTTGATAATTCCCGGACATTACCCGGCCATGGATAGTTTTTTAGCCTACCCATGGTATTCTGACTAATCCTGAGTTTAGGTTTATGATACTTTTGTTTAAATACTTCCATGTAATGATTAATGAGCAATGGAATATCATCCTTCCTCTCCTTTAGTAAGGGAACATGTATCTCAACCATATTTATCCTGTACAAAAGGTCTTCCCTGAATCTTCTCTCATTAACCATTCGATACAAATTCCGGTTTGTTGCACAGATCAACCGTATATCTACCGGAATCTCGATAGCTGATCCAGTCCTCGTTATTCTCCGGTTTTCAAGAACGCTCAGTAGTTTTACCTGCAAAGGAAGAGAGAGATTTCCGATCTCATCAAGAAAGATTGTGCCACCGGAAGCAAGTTCAAGCTTTCCGGGCTTATCCTTGTAAGCGTCATTAAATGCACCTTTATTAAAACCGAAAAGTTCATTTTCGATGAGAGATTCAGAAATGCCCCCCAGGTCAACATTTATAAAAATCTTATCCCTCCTGGCAGAATTACGATGGATTTCCCGTGCAACCAGCTTTTTACCCGTTCCGTTTTCACCCAGGATTAAAACATCCGCATCCGTCTCCGATATCCTGGCTATCATCTCTTTAACTTTCTTAACCGGATAAGAATTACCAACGAATACCGAATAATTTTTATCAATATCCTTAGAAAGTTTTTCGCAGATTTCCTGTAACCTGAAAACTTCAGCACTTGCCTTTTTTAGCCGGATCTTTCCTTCATATTTCTGCATAAAATTTTTTATTGAATATTTAGTCTATTGAATCCATTCCGAAATTCGACTTCTTCACTC
>DRPN01000056.1 GCA_011374625.1 Bacteroidota bacterium | reverse complement strand
TATAAGAATTATTTTCGATATCTTTCTCACGTCCGTCCCAGTTCACATTTTTATCCCAGTAATATTCAAAACCGGCAGATGCCTGAAGTCTTTTAACGGGCCGGACATTAACACCTCCTGATAACATAGCCGGCATATCGGCATTTGTAACAGCGCCATCAGGATACATAGTAACAGGGTCACCTGTCTCGGGATTGTATCCTAAAAGAAAATCTTTGGTTGTTGCATTTGTAAGTTTCAAAGATGTTTTCATTTCATATTTCAAGGCCACATCTAACATTGGAAAGGAAAAATGAATTCCAAAAATAGGAGTTATTCCCGATCCTGTTTGCTTAACATCCACTTCCTGATCGGCGGTAAGCTGAGAAGAAGCTGCGGCTTCCTGACTTAGTTGTGTATAATTGTCTCCAAGAGCAGCAAAAGCAGCAGCAGCCTGGGCATTGGTCATCCCCGTAGGATCTACTCCAAATGCTTGTAACAAGGGAACAAGTAATGCATTGACAGGATCATCAGGATTTAATGCAGAAGCCATTGTCTGAGCAGGATAAAGTACATTGTCTGCAAGACTTTTAGTTGTATCGGACATCTCCGAAAAATACAAAGGTGCCGAAATCATCTCTCCCGAAGGATTCACCAGTGGATCGGTCGGATTAATCTGCAGATTTTTCAAAGACCCTTCGTATTTGTTAATGGCCGATACATACCTGGCCCCGGCAAAAACGCCAATCATATCATTGATCTGATAACTCAGGCCCGCCTGATAACCATAATAAACCGATGATCCATCCAGATAAGTGTCAACATGATAGTTTGAAGTTGTTATCCCACTTGCATTCAACGTATTAACCAAATTCACCCCCGACATAAACTCAAAAGCAGGAAGTCCCTTCTCATAAGTTGCACTCCCCCCGCCTCCGATGGGATTGAATCCAAAGGATATGGCAAATTTTCCGATTTTATATGCCGCATAAATACTTGGAAAAACCGGAGCTTTGACTTTACCGATATAATCCGGTCCGTAATTCAGCAACTCAAAATCATTGGTCAGTGTTTGAGTTTGCCAAACGGATTGATTGTTCACAGAAAAATGAAAACCTTCGGGCAGCATAGCCATCCCTGCAGGATTAAAATAGACCCCATCAATATCCAGTGTAGCATACCGGGAAAAATATCTTGCCCAGGCTGCACTTTGGTTGGTGTTGGTAACAATTCCTCCGGCAAACAACATATTTACAGAAAGAAATCCGGCCAAAATAAACAGTAATGTTTTTTTCATAATGGTTAAAGAGTTGGTTAAAATTGGACGGCAATTTAATATTTTTTTGAAAAACAAACATAATGAACCCTTTTTCCCATCATACTATCTGCTTTTATTCAGCACAGATCCGTTTATCTATCCACAAAAATGGATGAACATTTTTTCTTTTAACGTACCCCTGAAATATATCCCTAAGCTAACTATAGGTTATATTATTGAATGACATTTTGGTTAGATGGTAGTCGGACATCACGGTCCCGTTGTTTCCGAAACCGGTAATCCGGTGTTGAGTTCGAAGAACCGAAGGACGAAAAAATTCTGCATACACCAGTCCTGTAACATGATGGCGTTTTGCGTAAGCACAGAACATCCGCTCAATAACCGGTTGGTTTTGGGCGATTTTCTCCTGTCTTGGCGTATCCGGGAGCAGGGAAAAGAATCATCAACACGATTCGGATCTAAATATTTTATGCCCGGATATCCGCGATTATACACAATCCATTGAAAATGTCCGGAAAATGAGCATTTTCATGAAACGTATTTTTATCTTCTCAAAGCTGCTTTTGTAAATATATAGGGATCAATGGTTACATCGAGCTGCAGACGGGTCACGATAAAATCTGTTCCCTTCCCGTTTTTCAGAACATCCCTGTAATTGATTTTCGTCGGATACCAACGACTCCCAAATCTTTGAACATCACTGAAGACGGCGCGTTTCAGCAACTGTCCGCTTTTTGCGTACAATTCTTCCCTGAGGGGTACATACCGTTGCTGATCAACCCATATTTTCATTTTTTCATACGCTACATCTTCCACGATTGCATTGAGTTCAAGAATCCAGCAATCACGGCCGTCTACGGTTTCTTCACCCGTAACGGTGGCGTCGTATACGTCTTTCAACTTCCTGTCTTCCATCATATCCTCGTACGACATGTCGGAACCCATCACCGACTGTTTGAGCATATGTCCGGAAATCTGAATGGTCCGGTCGGCGGCAGGGGAGTAGATCCACAAATTATCTTTCAGCTTCAGCATTTTAGTCCCTGCTTCACGTGCAGGTGAGAGATATTCGGTAAATGACTTGTCAATGCCTTCCGAGTATGATCGAAATGTAATGGTACGTGTATTTCTTTTCCCATATACAACCATCTTGCCCTCCAGTATTTTGGTTGTGGAAAGCATGTTTTGGTCAACACAGTCCAGGATCACGTATGGATCCGGGGACTGGGCTATTCCTGTCCATAGAAAAGGGACAAGTATCAAAATGAATAATTTCATGGTTTTTCCGTTTTTATATTTCCAGTTCTTTAAGCAGTTTTGCAGTTTCTCGCTTGAAAATGGCAATGCCCGAGAGCATGGTCCCGATCACCATGGCAGCAACACCCGGGATAAATCCGATCGACAGGAGGTCAGGACTAAACTTGGCACGGATAATATTCGGCATGATCATGGCTCCGCCCTGCATCATTCCCGAAATATCGATACCTTTGTACTGCAGAAATAATGTAAAT
>DRPN01000134.1 GCA_011374625.1 Bacteroidota bacterium | reverse complement strand
CCTTTCAACCTTTCAACCCCGACAAGTCGGGATTAATTCGACATAATGATTCCGTTTCGGTTACACCTCACAGAATCATTGTCTCATTAACTCTTCAACCCTTCAACCTTTCAACCTTTCAACCCCGACAAGTCGGGATTAATTCGACATAATGATTCCGTTTCGGTTACACCTCACAGAATCATTGTCTCATTAACCCTTCAACTTTTCAACTTTTCAACTTTTCAACTTCCTTTAACCTTGTTTCTGCCTTCTGCCTTATGAATCCGCGTAATCCGTTTAAATCCGCGATAATCCGTGGTATCCGTGGTTACGCATATTGGCGTTACGCATTATAGCGTAATTTATGACAAATAAATCATGCGCTCAATAAAAAGACAAAATCCTTTCAGGTACGGGATAGCCGTTGATGATCCATTGCCGGTACCATTACCATTAACCAGAACAATCCGCGGTATCCGTTACAATCCGTGCAATCCGCGGTTTCTGCCTTATGCCTTATTACTTCTGCCGTATAAATCCGTGTAATCCGTTACAATCTGTGTTAATCCGTGGTCTCCATTATCATTGTACAATATTTATTATATTTGTCCATCATCACCGTACAATACGTCATCCATGCTTGACAGGGAGCAAATAAAACAGGTAATTGCCGATCAGCGCAAAATGGTTTTGGATAAACCTTTGGGGGTGGAAAGGAGTCTGCTTAAGCAGATGGAAAACAAGATCAAACTGCCCCATGTGGTCGTGATCACCGGTTTAAGAAGAGCCGGGAAATCCACGTTCCTGCGACAGATCATGAAAAGATACTACCAGGACAGGGATTTTTATTATCTCAATTTTGAGGATGAAAGGTTATTCGGATTTCAGGCTGCCGACTTTAATATTTTGTACGAAACCCTGCTCGGGTTATATGGGGAGAAGAAAGTCTTCTTCATTGATGAAATACAGAATGTTGATCATTATGAAAGTTTTGTCCGGAGATTTTACGATGCCGGATTCAAGTTTTTTATCACCGGCTCAAATGCCCGGATGCTCAGCAAAGAACTTGGAACAAAGCTGACAGGCAGACATATCGATCTTGTGATCTCTCCTTTCTCTTTTGTTGAATATCTGCACTTTAAAGGTACCGGATACAATGAAGAACGGTTATTGCAAACCGAAGGCAGGGCTGAGATAAAAAAAAGATTCGAAGAGTATCTTTTTTCCGGAGGGATGCCGGAGTATCTTCAGTACAGAGATCCTGAGATACTCACCCGGATCTATGAAGATATTGTGATCAAAGATATAGCCGTCAGGTATAAAGTAGGGAACCTGCATGAGATGCGGGGGATATATCTGTCGCTGATCTCCAATTTTGCAAACAGATTCAGCTTTCACAGCATCCGGAAAGTCAGCGGACTGGGGAGTGTGACAACCGTCAGAAACTATATCTTCTTCCTGGAGGAGACCTATTTCATCTCTTTGGTCAACAAATTTGACTACAGTATAAAAAAACAGTTGGTGAACGAAAAGAAAGCATATCCTGTCGACAACGGATTCATTCGGGCACTTTCTGCGAGAACAGGCAGCGACAAAGGGTGGCTTCTGGAAAACATGGTATTCAACATACTGAACGATCACAGACAGGAAGTTTACTATCATCAGGGGAAGAATGAATGTGATTTTGTTATAAAACAGGAGCGGGTAATAACGGGAGCCATACAGGTAACCTCAGAACTGACCGACCGCAATGAGAAAAGAGAAGTCAACGGTTTGCTGGAAGCAATGGGGCAATACGGGCTGAAGCAAGGACTGATCCTTACCCTGGATCAACGAAAAGATATACGCTCCGGCGACAAAAATATCCTCGTACGCCCCACCTGGCAATGGATGCTGGAAAAGGCTTAGCGCTTAGAGCTCAGAGCTTAGAGTAGAATAATTTTTTAACTTTTTAACCTTTCAACTCTTCAACTCTTCAACCTTTCAACTCTTCAACTTATCAACTAAATATGACCCTTTCGACTTTTAGACTATATTCAGTAACTTAGACTTGAAAGAACATTCATTACAACCTATGGATAAAAGCACACATACCCCTGAGATCCGACAGTTTATCCGGGAAAACCGTGCTCTTTTCTGGTACACGCCGGAGGAGAAAAAGGAAGAGATCAGTGAACAATTCCTCGTAGAGGCTATTCTGAATTACGGAGACATGAAGTCGGTACGAAAACTTTTCTCACTCATGGGACCTGAACGGATCGCACAGGTATTCTTTGGACTAAAAGGCAGACAGAAACTAAATTATTATCCCGAGATATATCACTTTTTTTCGTTATTGCTGAAACGTTATGCACCAGGAAATACTGAATAAAGATCAACTGGATCTCTTGCCTCTGGTAAAAGAATTCAGGAGAGAGTTTTGCCTGGCAGGAGGTACCGCTGTGGCCTTACAGATAGGTCATCTCAGATCTGTTGATTTCGAGCTGTATAAAACCGCGCCTTTGAAACCTGTCAGGATCATCTCAAAGATTTCCGCTTCGGGATTTTCGTACAGTGTGACCAGAAAGGTGGATGATCAGTTAAATGTGACCGTAAACAATGTAATGTTCACCTTCTTTCAGTATCCTTTTGAGATAGATTGCAAGATAAAATATGAAGGTCTGCAAATGCCGGATCTCCTGACCCTGGCGGCTATGAAAGCGTATGCTTTGGGAAGAAGATCAAAATGGAAAGATTATGTGGATCTTTACTTTATCTTAAAAAACCACCATAATCTTGAAGAAATCATCAAAAAAGCAGAAGAAATCTTCGGACAACTGTTTTCCGAAAAACTTTTCAGGG
>DRPN01000073.1 GCA_011374625.1 Bacteroidota bacterium | reverse complement strand
GACAGCATCACACTGCTGGCTGAGAAATACTACTGTAAGCCTGCCCATATGATCTTTTACCAGGCCAGGATGATGGTGGAGAAAGAAGATGCGCTGAAATAATCATTTTCTCCTAACTTTGCACAAACGATGAAAATTTTATCCGTGTTGATTAAGAACAGAAGATTTTTTATAGCTCAGCTCTTTACAGTGAGCCTGTTACTTGCAGTTAACTCCTGCCAGCGTCCCGATGAGTTTCCTGCCGGTCGTCAGATAATGACTGGAGCGGAACAAAAGAATGCCAAAGGAGATAAGTTTACCGATGAAAACGGTTCTGATGTTCTCTTTTCCGGCGGAAAATTACAAACGGATGTTGTTGCTCATAAGGGAACCCACTCCGTGTTTACAACACCAAAAAAAGCATTTGCTTTCTCCTACAGTATAAAAAATGCAGGCCCCGACTGGTACTTCCGGTTGAGCGTTTGGCGGAAGTCGAAAGACGGAAAAGGCGTAGTAGTGGCATCGGCAAAAGATCCGAAGAACCTTTATCTGGCAACAGCAGTTCCGGTCGAGACGTTGGATAACGGGTGGGAAAAACTGGAGCTGGAAGTGTACACACCTCCGACTTTTTACCGCGATGAACTGACACTCTACGTATGGAATAATGGTACTGATACGATTTATTTTGACGATCTTACGATTGAGCGCCTGCCCAAAAAAATATACCCCCAATATAAGGAACAGCCTTTATCGATCGTGCTGGATTCGTCAAAATACCTGAAAATTCTGAAAAAAAGAAAACAGGCTTTTGAAGCAGGTATTCTTCAAACTTCGGATGATGACTGGGTAAAAGCCATTGTTTTCGGAGACAGCAATATGATGCAGGCAAAGATCCGGCTGAAAGGTGACTGGCTGGATCATCTGAGAGGCGATAAATGGTCGTTCCGTATAAAAATGAGGAAGGATTACGCATGGAACCGCCTTCGCGTATTCTCGGTGCAAACACCGCTGGCAAGAGGATTCCTCAACGAATGGGTTTCGCATAAGTTTTTTGATGCCGAAGATATTTTAACTACCAGGTACGGCTTTATACCGTTGATGCTGAATAACGAACCGAAGGGGTTGTATGCATGGGAGGAACACTTTGTAAAACAATTGCTTGAATCGCGCGATAGAAGGGAAGGCCCCATTGTAAAATTTTCGGAAGATGCCTTCTGGCAAATTCAGAAATATGCTATCTGGCTGGGTGAAGAATGGCCTCAGATGCCGTACTACCAGACGGCCGTGATAAAGCCGTTCAAGCAATCCAAAACGGTAGAATCTCCGGGATTGTACCGGCAGTTTTTAAATGCACAAAAATTAGCCTGGCAGTACAAAAATCATTTGATGCCACCCGAAAAAATATTCGATATTGACAAACTGGCAAAATACTATGCCATGCTCGAACTGACACAAGGGCGGCATGGTATGGCGTGGCATAATCAGAGGTTTTATTTTAACCCGGTTATCTGCAAGCTGGAACCCATTGCGTTTGACGGATTTGCCGATTACACGAAACTAAAACCGGGAATTGAAAACAACTTTGCGTATATCGCCTTAAATTCAGGTGATACACTGAAAGAAAATAACTTTCTTAATTACGACCTGTTTACGGATAGTGTATTTACTAACAGATATTTGCATTATGTGAAAAAATACAGCGATCCGGAGTTTATTGACCGGAATATGAAAGCAATTATGCCGGAATTGCTTGTGAATGATTCATTGCTGAAACTTGAATTTCCGCAATATGAGTTTGACAAAGCAAGATACAGGGAAGTGGCAGCAGATATCCGTTCGTATTTGCCCGAACTGGAGAAAATGATCCGAGACAAACAAACCGGCAGAGCTAAATTATACAGCAGGAAATACCATTATAGTGATTCAGCGGTTTTTGAAAACACTCCGGCATTTTTTGTAAATGCATATCTTGAGAAGACCCTGGATGACAGCGCAATGATTCGCATTGATAATTATTTCCCGGGAGAAATCATCTTGCTGGGTACCGGGTACAATAGCAAATATGTAACCAGCTACCAGTATCCTGAGCCTAAACTTAAAGCCTATGCCGGAGATGCTGTGCATAGCACAACCATTGTCACCGATACCGGAAGCCGTTATTTGTTTTTTATGGTGCCGGGAGGAATCGAGTCATTTGTTACAGAAGTACTCCCCTGGCCGCACCCGGCAGGTCTTACACCGCAGCAACAACTGGTGAAAAATGCCAGACTTGACAATTATACGTCTTTTCTGAAAGTTGAAGGAAACAACCTTATTGTTCCGGCCGGTAACCACCGGGTAAGCATTCCGGTAATTATTCCCAAAGGCTATATCCTGAAGTTTGAAGCAGGGGCACAACTCGACCTGACGGACAGCGCCCTGTTTATTTCATACAGCCCTGTGGAAATGAACGGTACGGCGGAAGATAAAGTGGTGATCACTTCATCTGATTTTACGGCCGGTGGATTCACCATATTGCAGGCAGATAAGCGCTCACAGGTCACTCATACGGTTTTTGAAAACCTGAATACACTCGATATTGGTGGCTGGACACTAACAGGTGCCGTTACGTTTTACGAATCGGATGTAGACATGCAGCACGTCCTCTTTTACCGGAACCAGTGCGAAGATGCCCTGAATACCATCCGCTCCGTTTTCAATCTGGAAGATGTACGCTTTGACCGCATTTATGGCGATGCATTCGACTCCGATTTCTGCAAAGGAACAGTAAATCATTGCCGGTTTACGGCTATCGGTAATGATGCTATTGACTATTCGGGAAGTTATGTGCATATCACCAATACCGAAATTGACGGAGCCGAAGATAAAGGTGTCAGCGGAGGTGAAGATTCGCACCTGACCCTGG
>DRPN01000186.1 GCA_011374625.1 Bacteroidota bacterium | reverse complement strand
CAAGTAATCCTTCCTTATGCCTCCAACCTGAATCAGTACCCGCCTGAGGCGGGGGCAGAAAAGAAAAGACCATAGCCGCGCCAGCGGCCGGGATTGGAAGCAGTAAAGACCAACACAAACGGATCACGCAAGTAATCCTTTATCCTGTTTTTTTGTGTTTTCAAAAAACAACGAAACTAAGAGAGTATGAAAGGTTCTGAAAAAAAATTTTGAGCCGGACAGTACTACATGAAATTCAACAAATGGTGATCTGCCTTAAAATAATATGCAGCTGCCCCTGCAAACATTATATTTCCCTCGGCCTGCTTATTGACTACCATACGTATGTTTCCCGGCACAGCAATTCTTGAATTTCTTTCCGCTTCCGCAGGGGCAGGGATCATTCCTCCCGGGAATATCCTGTGAAACCACCTGATTTTCCAGGTTTCTAATCCAGTTCATAACATTGGCCGGTGGACGTTTGGCTGCCAGTTCCCTGGCCATAAAATCCATATATGGCTTTACGTGTTGAAAAAACATTTTGTATCCGGAACACAGGTAGTTCAAACCCGGCTGTCCGTCAGGTGTAACACTGATCCGGTTTTTACGACATCCCCCGTGGCAGGCAAAACGGTATTCGCAACGCAGGCAATATTTTGGAAGACTGTTTCTCTTATTGATACCAAAATCAAACTGCTTCTGAGATTTCGCCATTTCGATCAAGGGTTTTTCCATGATATTCCCCAGGTAATTTTCCGGAAAAACAAAATGATCACACGAATACAGGTCCCCGTTATGTTCCATCACCATAGCATCGCCACAGGTTTCCGCGAAAACACATAAACCCGGCATGGCCCCCACCCAGTTGGCCAGGGTAACATCGAAAATCTGCACAAAACATTTCCCCACATCATTCCTCACCCAGTCGTCGAAAATATGGATCAGGAATTTCCCGTAATCTTCAGGATCCACCGACCATCCTGCCACCTGTGCATTGCCTTTGAAAGCCGGAGCCACCAGTTTGAGCTGACCGGGATCCAGGTCTTCAGCAATCCGTTCCACAATGGGAATGAACTGCATAAAGCCGCTGCCGATATTTTTCAGGAACCGGTAGGTTTCCACAGCATAATGTGCATTATAATCGTTCACACAGCTCAGGGTATTGAATTCCACCTTTTGCCGGTGTAGCACTTCAATTCCCTTCATCACCTTTTTGAATGTACCCCGGCCGTGCTTATCTTTCCGGTAGCGGTCGTGATTGTGTTCCGCCCCGTCAATGGAAACTCCCACCAGCATGTTGTGATCATGGAAGAATTTGCCCCAGTCGTCGTTCAGCAGCGTCCCGTTGGTCTGAAAAGCATTCTCGATGGTTTTACCCCCGGCGTATTTTTTCTCCAGTGCAACCACTTTTTTAAAAAAATCCAGTCCAAGCAAAGTAGGTTCCCCACCCTGCCAGGTAAAGGTCACCACCGGGACATCATGGGCTTCGATATATTGTTTAATGAAGGTTTCAAGCACCTCATCGGGGATCCGGTAATTTTTTCCCTTCCCGTAAAGGACATTTTTTTCCAGATAATAACAATAGGTACAATTCAGGTTACAAACCGGACCAATGGGTTTGACCATCACATTGAAAGCGGTGGGTTTTCTTTGTTTTATTGCGTCGGTATAGAGAATATCCATATATAAGAATTTAATCGTTTAATGATAATCAGTATAAAAAAAATCATTCATTAAATAACTTTACCCATGACAAATATAAGGAATAAAAAATATTCGGGTGATGGCAACCCCGGTGGTCAAAACAAAGGATGAGCCAGCATTTCCCATCACAGAACGTTTGTACATGTTGAAATAATTAGCCAACTTCAATGTTTAAAATAGAACCATTTCTGTCTGAGAGATTCTGTCAAATAATATCCTTAATACATAAGAACATACATATGAAAAGTATTGTATCGCTTGTTTTATCCATAATTTTGATTATCGGTTGTAAAAGTACGGGAAATCAAAACGAAAGAATAGAAGATATTCAAGAACATCGGGGAGCCAGACCTGATCAACCGGTGAAAGAAATCGTGAGATCTTTTCATGATGACTCAACCATGGTATATTTCCCCGGGGGGGAGATACAGATCGGGGCCGAATCGGATATACCACCCCATGGTCCGCCTTTTCAAATGTATATCAAACCATTCTACCTGGATATTCATCCCGTTACTGTCTCCATGTTTCGCCGGTTCATTGAAGAGACCGGATACCGCACCGATGCAGAAAAATTCGGAAATTCCGGCGTATTTGATCCTAAACGGTTTCAATGGGAACTGGTGGAAGGTGCCAACTGGAAATATCCTTTCGGAAAAGGGAATAAACCGGCCCAGAATGATCATCCGGTAACCCATGTGAGCTGGAACGACGCTGTGGCTTATTGTCAGTGGGCAGGGAAACGCTTACCCACTGAATTCGAATGGGAATACGCAGCCAGAAATGGCAGGAACAACGGCAATAAATACCCATGGGGGAACGAAATCCGTCCTGGCGGGAAATACACGGCCAACTACTGGCAGGGTGATATAACGGATAAACAGGGAAAGGACGGGTTTATATACACTTCCCCGGCAGGTTATTACGGAACACTTGAAAGCGGACTAACAGATATGGCCGGTAACGTTTGGGAATGGTGTTCGAACCCGTTTTCTCCCTATCCCAACAGCGGTAATTTTTTCGATATCGAACCGAACAGCAGGGCGATCCGGGGAGGATCATTTTTCTATGATCAGGCCGGAGAAGAAAGTCTGGCAGTATACTTCCGCTCATCCAATACCATCGAAACATCACTGTTTAACATGGGTTTCCGTTGTGCGGCAGATGCATCGGAAGAGAATAAATAATGTACTAATATATTACGAAGTTTGCAGCAAGGCTCAAAAAACAAAACAATAACTGTGGCCTGATAATTTTACAGACAAATAGTTGCACAACT
>DRPN01000155.1 GCA_011374625.1 Bacteroidota bacterium | reverse complement strand
TTTTAATAAGCCTTTTGGAGAGCTTCGGCTTTCGAAAAATGGATGAAAAAACGGATATCGGAGAATTGACTTTTTCTAAACCGATGTCATTTGATGGGGAAGAATATGCATGCCTCGATCCTCTCTCTTTTAATGTGCGGTACGGCCCTTATGCTTTTAAGATTAAAAACGTTCTAGCCTACATGGTGCCGATCAAATCGCAATATCACCGGTTATTATTTCCTGAAGTCGAAAAACAGATGGAACTCTTGCCGGGTAGCCGCCCTTTTGGTAACAGTATCCGGAAGGCATATCTATGCAATGCACAGATACGAACCATAAAGCCGGGTTCCAATATTCTTTTCTATCGTTCAGGCGATCAAAATGGCATATCCGTGATGGGAGTTGTTGAAGACACATTCATTTCTTCTTCACCCAATTGAAATAGCTCGATATGTGGGCAAACGGACTGTATATACCTACCCTGAAATTGAAGGAATGTGTACACGAGAAGTGTTGGCGATCCTATTTAGGCAGTCGAGAATTTTAAAAAAGCCGATAGCTATTGAAACTCTCATAGAGAACAAAATTATATCGGCTGCACCACAGTCAATCGTTACAATCAAAAGGGAGGCATTGGAGTGGATTCAAGCCCAGATAAGCGAATAGTGTTTCTTGCAATTCGGCCGCGATTTGCTGAATCAATTATAAAGGGAGAAAAAGAGGTAGAGTTTAGAAAAGTCAGGTTTCGCGCCAAGGTGTCACATATGGTTGTATATGCCAGTAACCCGGTTCAAAGAGTCTTAGGCTATTTTCAAGTATCATGTATCGAGGAAAATGATCCCGAGTACCTATGGAATCGTTATAATTCAAGAGGAGGGTTAAGCAGGACGGAGTTCTTACATTATTACGGAAAAGCCAAGAATGGTGTTGCCATAACGGTAGGGAAAATCTGGAAGTTTCGAGAACCAGTACGAGTTCCTGAACTGGACGCAACATTCAAAATACCGCAAAACTTTGCCTATCTTGCTCATGGGATGTTTGAAACGATATTGAATAGATATCCCGCTGATTTGATAATGAAGGCTCAGTCATCACCTCGGGAACCAGGGCTCTATCTATAGGTGTTTGGAGTAGCAGAATCCAAAACCGCCAATGTGGGAAATTCCCGAGCTTACTGTATGGTATGAGCATGCATTATGAATTTTTTATCAAAAATGGTATCGTTAAAGAGCTGGGCAGAGCTATTTCAACTGCTTTTAAGAATGTAAGCCGAAAGGATTATAGTAATAAATAAAGCAGAAGCTATCAGATGTGCAGGTGGGGCAGGCGACAAAATGAAAACGCTTTCAGAATGGCGGTATGGGGCAGTGGCGGAAAAGAGACTGCTTTGAAAGATGCCGCAATCTATTACTTGCGATACAACTTGGCACGGAGGTTATTTCTTATGATTCTGACCTTAGGACGGACGAGAGGCCGGACCAGTCGGGACCAAGTTCAGAATCAGGTATATAAAACCACTTATTGATGCTGGCTGGCTGGCCATGACCATTCCTGAAAAACCAATAAGCAGTAAGCAGCGGTATGTAACGACCGAAGCAGGGGAAAAGGCCTCCTGGACCACCTCAGTTGAGCGGGCAAGGCCTGGGTAGTAGGGTAGGCAGGCATACTGTAATCTTAATAGGGGAAACATCATGAACAAAAAGAATGCCTTGATTATGAAAGAGTTGAAGGAAAGGCTGCAGAGGAAATTTAAGGTTGTAACGGAGTTGATACTATTTGGTTCTCAGGCCAGCGGACAAGAGCTCGAATTTTCAGATTATGATATACTTGTTATTGTACGCCATCCTATCTCCTGGCGGCAACGAAGAGAAATATCCGATGAGATATACTCAATAGACCTCGAGTATAACATACTGACGAATGTAAAGATTATTTCCGAACCGGAACTGAAAACTCTGAGAGGAAAACAGCCTTTTATCCAGAATGCTCTTCAGGAGGGGATTACGGCATGAAAGATGATGAGAAAAATGCGCTTATCGAGCACCGGATTTCAAAGGCCATAGCTACTATAGATGAAGTCGATTTTTTAATCAGTAACAAGAAGTTTCTCCTGGCAGTTAACAGGATATATTATGGCATGTTCTACATATTATCAGCGCTTTCCCTGAAATATGACTTTTCCACCTCAAAGCATTAACAACTGATAGGATGGTTCAATAAGGAATTCGTTGCCACCGGTAAGGTTGAACCCAAATACGGAAAGATCATCCATAATGCTTTCAGCAACCGGTCTACAGGAGATTATGATGATTTTGCGGAGTTTGAGGAGGACGAGGTAAAAATCTCTTTTAATGAACTAAAGGACTTTATCAACACAATCAGGACATTGCTATAGAATGAAATAATGATTTTTTGTTAATTTCAATTTGAGCGGTTTTTTTCGGCTTCTCCTTTACTTTCAGTGTAATTTACAGTATGGGCTGTTGGGAAGTTCTTTATCCTATCTCAGAGGGACCAGGGCATGCCCGATGCCGCCCATGGCGGGATTTACAGACCGCGCAAACCTCAAGATTCTCAGTATTATCGGTGTATTGAAGATCATTTCCAGGAATTTGAACGGATCTATGATGATCGTTTTCCCAAAAAGTATGGATTTTTGAGGCCCTACGTAAAGCAGATCATCTATCGATACCTGGACTGCGGCATCCTCCATAACGGCTTCGCAAGAGTCAAATGTGGGGAATGCGGCCATGAATATTTGCTGGCCTTTTCTTGTAAACGCCGCCATTTCTGCCCATCCTGTCATCAGAAGCGTGTTGTGGAGTTTGGAGAGTGGCTTTGCGAAGAAGTCCTGAAGGACGTTCCACACCGTCATTTCGTGTTCAGCATACCGAAAATACTTCGCCGGTATTTCCTCTACGATAGAAATCTGCTTTCCGATCTCACCCGTTCTACCTGGGAAACTCTGAAAGAATTCTTCCAGGAAGCCTTACCGGAAGAGGACGCGGTTCCGGGAGCGGTCATCGCCATTCACACTTTCGGTGATTTTCTGGGGTGGCATCCCCACCTACATGTTTTGTGTACGGACGGCTGCTTTTATGGAAACAGTCCCGCCGGGGCGGGATTCCGTGTTTCTCACT
>DRPN01000145.1 GCA_011374625.1 Bacteroidota bacterium | reverse complement strand
TGGCTTTTATACCCCACAAAAGAAAACACCAGCGTTGCATTGGGAGGTACGCTTAGGGTGTATTTACCATTCGCATCCGTTATGGTTCCCTGGGTTGTCCCTTTAATAATAATATTCACCCCCGGTAACGGTTTTCCCTGCTCATCGGTCACCGTCCCGCTAACGGTCATCTGTTGCTGCTGCAAACGTTTTACAGCTTTCCGTGATGAGGCAAGTAAGGCCTTAGGTGACAAAACAACCTGCCGGTTCAGTACCATGTGCTCAATATCTGTCCCGTTAAACAAATGATCCAGCACTTTGTCAATTTTTTCATTTCTGGCATGGATGTTTACTTTCCGGTTGACATCTACCAACTTTTGATTATAAATAAAATAGAACTCACTCTGGCTCTCAATGGTATTGAGGACCTCCCCGACTGTCACATCACTCATGTTCAGAGACACCTTGGCTTTCTGGGAATAGGAATCTTTTCCCATTACCTGTAATACACCTACAAGGAGAAGGAATACCATTATTCTCATAATCATAAAAATTTTTAAAGAACGTATGGGCTCATAGATTGCCCACAGTGTTTTCGATTTTTTTTTCATAACTTTGCGATGTTTAGTGGTTTTTGATTGCGTTAAAAAAATTTAGATCTGCTAAACAGACAGGGAAGCAGTACCAGTGCTTTCCTGTCTTTTTTACTTTCTGGGGTTTTATTTCATAGGCATATACGATTTTGGTTAAACAAAAAGGGTCTATAAAATTTTATCGGACATATTTACTATTTAGATTTATTCCTTTCTTGGCAAAAAGGATAATCCGCTTTTTAGAAAAAGAACCATCCGGTAATTTTTTTCTTTTCACAATCCTGTAATCTACCGGCGAAGTTAATTTGATGAGCTTCAGAACCTCATCCAGTGACTCATACTGAAAGGTTGCATGGTAACGATAATCCTTCAAAGACCGTTCCTGCAAAAGAAATTTCACATTATACCATCTCCCTAATTTTTTCACAACCTGATCCATGGGATCATTTCTGAAAATAAGTTTCCCGTCTTTCCAGGCAACATATCCTTCCGCATCCTGCACATTTGTTTTATGAAAACGAAAATCCACTTTTCGTATCTGCGCCTGTTGTCCCGGTTCAAGAACCGTCAAAGGACGAGTGTCTCCTCGCTGCATCTCTCCGGATATCCGTACTTTCCCTGATATAAGCGTTACTTCCATCTCTTCATCTTCCCGATAGGCATTTACGTCAAACTTCGTTCCCAAAGCCTCTACTTCCATATTTCCCGTTTTTACGATAAAAGGTTTTTGCTTATGCTTTTTGACCTCAAAATACCCTTCACCCGTCAAAAAAACGGTCCTGTTTTTCCCATGAAAAGCCAACGGATACCTCAATGTACTCTCCGAATTCAGCCAGCCATGCGAGCTGTCCGGAAGCACAAAATGGATCCTCGCTCCCTTAGGTACAACAAGTTCTGCCATGCTCATACGATTCTGAACGACGGGCGGATACTTCATATAATACCAACCGGCCAATAACAATAACGGTAAAAACAGGACAGCTGCTATTTTTCCAACACTTTGAACCAATCTCTTCAATGAAAAACCAACAGATTGTCTATAAGATCTTATATTCAAACGGTGATGTATCTTGTCTAATATCGGTTGAATTTCTTGATTATCTACAATGTTATCCTGTTCCAATACTTCATGGAAATGTTTTGCCCAAACGTATTTTAAAGCAGGTTTATATTTGTCTTCCGTAAACCATTTTATCACTTCCTTTCTTTCAGCCCCGGAACACCCGCCTTCAAAATATTTATTTAAAAGTTCCCTGTCGATTTTCTCCATGTTTCTTTTTATTTTTTTTCTTTCCCTGAAAACAAGGCAGGGAAAAAGTTTTTGCTTTTTCCCTACCAGCCCTCATTATTAACCTAAAACCTACAGTACCGTTCCCCTAAAGTACTGCCTTTATTATGCATATCCCAAAAGAGGATGTTTCCCCCAGAAAAAAAATTATTTTTTCCGTGGAGAGTGTCATAAACCTTTTTTTTTCAGAGAAATAATGCCATAAAAAACATAAATAATAAATCCCTTTTCCCCAGATGTTTTCTGATCCTTTTCATGGCATTATGAAGATGATTTTCCACTGTTTTGGGCCGGAGGGAAAGGATCCGGGCTATTTCTTTATGGGACAACCCTTCTTCGCGGCTGAGCTTAAAAATTTGTTTTTGTCTGGGGGGTAATTTCTCAACAATAAGATCCACCTGCTCCAGTAATTCAACATACTCTATGTGAATGGTCTCCTCATTGGTCAATCCGGAATTAACTTTCATAAACTCTTCTAAAAATTCCTGTTTCCGGTATTTAGCCCTGAAAAATTTCCGGATTAAATTATAAGTAATGGTAAAGAGATATGATCTGAAAGAAAGGTGTTCTTTGATATTTTTCCGGTTTTCCCATACTTTGATAAAGACCTCCTGCACCAGCCCTTCCGCCTCCTCCCGGGAACCCAGGTAACCTTTTGCCAAATAAAAAAGCTTTCCCCCATATTTGGCAAACAACCGGTCAAAAGCTCTCACGTCTCCTTTCTGAAGAGATCTGACCAACTCAAAATCCGGCGGTAGATTGTCAGTCATTGTGCTTAATTAGGACATCGGTATTTCTATGTAAAGATATAAAAAAACAACTCTTTCTGAAAAACACTTTTGAATTGCGGGCCAATATGTTACTCTCCCCGACAAATATGTAACGGTTAATCTATTACTTAACTTATTTTTACTTAATATGAATTGAATAGGAAGGAATTACAGAAATTAGTTTAATACCATCTACGTTGATACCTACGTAGGATAGTTATTCCCCCACCCCCATGGTTCATGTTTAACATAAATCCCTAACCAAAAGGAGTTGTTTTCCTCTAAAAATAATATGTATTTTTATTCGCCTGGTTGAATTTTTCAATTCATAATACTTGGGTTTATTAAGCGCCGATAAATACCTCTATAAGGAAGAATTCTATACTCTCTTCCATTTACCGCCAATGACTTACGTAGAGTTGAGTTCAAGTCTCAGACAAATATCGAAATACGTAACTGTCCGATCATTTGTGACGATGCGTACTCGTTTCACGACCTTCCCACCCGCTTTTTCCTTCATCAATAAATATTTCATTTAC
>DRPN01000150.1 GCA_011374625.1 Bacteroidota bacterium | reverse complement strand
TTGAGGATCTTAAAAAGATAAGAAGTAAGGCCAGAAGGGAAAAGGGTTGGCTTATGGATACATATATTTTAAGGCGTTAAGGCATGAGACAAGTCCATTAGGATTGATTGGGGCTGAATCCGCAGGACCTAACCTGCGAAATTTCGCAAAAGATTGCAAAGGCCCAGGTGCTGGTGGGAGGTCAATGGTTTAAATCGGCCTTTTCCCACTACCCAGGTACAGGTCTCCCGATCTAAAAGCACGGCAGGTGATCAGCGGCTTGTGGCCTTAACCCCGGTTTTCATCCTAAGTGCCATAAAAACAACGCCTTGAGATTAACCTGAAGCTATATATGAAAAAATAATCGGTAAGGTAAAATTTTTAGGAACAAATTATGCATAAACACACAGATTAGGTGCCTTACATCAAAATTGATACCCATTAGATCTGATTACAAAAGATCAAGCCGAACCTGCCTGTACATTGCACGCAGACAGAAAGGAAAGCCACATGAATGGGGGAATAGGCTTATCTGCAATAAAGTTTCAACAATATAAAGGACCTGTTAAAAACTTGACACGTAAGACGATGTATGTCATTAATCTCTACAAGATAAGAAATAAATGTCATTAACAGCTAATGTAAAAGGAGGTTGCAATGCGACAGTTTGGAATCTTTTCACTTATTAGCATTTTTTTGTGTTCCGTATATATTACAGTGGCTTTTGCTGATGATTTTCAGAGATCACGACTTATTCCTGAAAACAAGGTTGTTATTTATCAGGATGGCAGCAAGATAGGCGAATTCACCAAGGAGGCCCCTTGCCCTAAAGACCTGTTCTTATCCTGTGAAGGAAAGTGCGGAATAAAATTAGAAAATATCTCCCTGGTGGCTGAAGATAAAAGCATATTTGCCATCGCCGCCACAGAAGAGAGTCAGTATTTGAAAGTAAAGAAAGGTATTTTGTATTTCGGCCTGTCGGAATTGCCCAAAAATCTGGTATTTGTTACTCCCAAAGGTGCGATTTCGGCAAATCAGATGCTGTTAAATGCATCAACCAACAATAAAATATTGGAAGGTTATGTCAAAGTTACTGATAATTCCAGTGAAGTCGGTGTAATAAAGGGCGGATATCTGCATATGTTGACCCAGAACGGGGATAAATTACTTACACCCGGCAACCGGCTTATACTGGCGCAGGCGGATATAGGTGCCGATACAGGTGGCACCCAGGTGGACCGAACCGGCGTAAATAAGAATTTAACCAGGGGACGGATTGTTGCATATGCTGCAGGAGGAATGGTAGCAACCGGTGGCGCTGTGTGGGGTTTGGTGGAATTATGTGATGATGATGATCACCACCATCATCGGCCGGCAAGTCCGTCAACACCATAACTTTTGTCTTTCAAGCATCAAACATAAATTAATATCGGCGGCAGTAACTTCTCAATAAGTCTGGGTAAGATGTCTGGATTCCTGCTTCCGCAGGAATGACAGGTAGTTATTCCCGGCGGAAGCCGGAATCCAGCGAATAGTTACAAAATTTAATCCGCTTCAACTTATTGAGAAGTTACCGGCGGCATTTTTATGCCGCCGGTATTTTTACTAAGAAGTTATCATCCATGAACAAAGGCTTTGTTCAGTGCTTCATAATAATAACAATCGCTTTTTTTTGGTGTATGTGCGGATCTGGTTGCAGTAAAAAGCTGCATACTCACCATTTCGCAAGTCCCTCAAATGATATAGAAAAATTGAACAAACAGGTCTTTGCTTCGGCCGACCTTACTCCGGACCGGGGTGATTATCTCTTAGGTCCCGGCGACCTGCTGGAAATCAAGGTATTTGAGTCTGAAAAACTGGATACCACCGTACGTTTGAACTCCAGGGGAGAAGTCTCTCTGGCCTTACTGGGGGAAATAGAATTAAAAGGGCTGACCGCATGCGAAGCAGAACAATTAATAGAAGATAAATACAAAGAGAGATATATCAAAGACCCCCATGTCAGCATATTTGTCAAAGAACATTACAGCCAGCGGGTAACAGTGGTGGGAGAAGTAAAAAATCCAGGGACCTATGACTATCCATCCAAGCAAAAGTTGCTGGATGCCATCGCCCTGGCCGGAGGATTGACTGAAAAGGCCGGGCTGATAGTCCAGGTTCGGCGGCTGGGAGACATGTCTTACGGTACCAATCAAACGCTTCTGGTCAATCTGGACAGGCTGGTTAATGAAGGACAAACAGAATCAAATATTGAGATCAATGGCGGTGATGTGATATTTGTGCCTGAAGCCGGCACTTTTTATGTGGATGGCGCGGTCCGCAAACCAGGTGAATATCATCTAAAAAAGGCCCTGTCCATAGATGAGGCCATCTTGGTTGCAGGAGGGTGTAAATCACACGCTGACACGGACGACGTTGTTATAATGCGGGAAACAGAGGATGGAAAAAGAGAGGAAATCAAGGTAGATCTGGAAGAAGTCATGAAGACATCAAAAAAGATTCGCATACAGGATAAAGATATAATAATAGTGGGGTCAAGCTTTTGGGCAAGGATGCTTCATGGTTCATATTTAAACGTTGGCCTTCCCGGTCTTGCCTGGGTTGGATTAAGAGACTCGGATCGATAAGAAATACTTTTAGAATTTAACGGTCGAAACGATAAGAGAGGTCTTCAATCAAAAATGAATTATCATGAAAAATCAGCTTCATGCTTATATCTCCATGGTATTGATGAAGGCCTCTTTCTTCGTTTTTTCGCCAGGACAAAAAGAATTCTCCGTTTATTTTGATCTTGTTTTCATCTATATCCCATAAATAATTTGCCATATCGATTCTATAATTGATCTCGTCCACTACATCAAAATTCTGGCGATACTTTGGTATAAGTTCTTGAAAGGACTGGCCGTTTTCCCGGGCGTTATCTGCGAAAAAACCGGTAATTCTTTCCAGGTCTTTTCCCTCATATGTCTGGCAATAGATTCGCAGAAAATTGGCCAATTGGGCGGAAAGCCCTTTAGAGACCCTCTCTATTTTTGAGACAGTCTGTTTTTCAGGCTTATCATTCACTTCTTTTGCAGGCACTGCCTTGCTTACCGCAACCTGCTCAGGTTCCTGCTTTGTCTCTGTTTTGGCAATACGAAGGTCTTTTTTTTCTGTAATAAGCTGTTTCGGTTTTTTTTCTGGCTGTTTACTTTTAGATATAGCAATTTTTGCAGTACTAAGTTCCTGCT
>DRPN01000111.1 GCA_011374625.1 Bacteroidota bacterium | reverse complement strand
GGTTTTTTTTCAAGGAAACCTGCCCGTCCTTATAATTACAAGCAAGTAGCATCGGCATTTGAAATAAAAGATAATTCTCAAAAAAGAGAGATAGAAAAGATTTTGAAAGAACTGAAAAAAGAGCAATATCTGGAGGAGATACAACCCGGGAAATACAGACAGAAGAATAAAGAAGGCTTTATTACCGGCATTGTTGACCTGACTGCTTTTGGCAGCGCATATGTAATCAGTGATGATCTGGAGGAGGATATATTTATCAGTCAGGCCAATCTGCATCATGCCCTTAACGGAGATAAAGTGAAGGTATACCTGTTTGCCCGCCGTAAAAACCGCCGCCTCGAAGGAGAGGTGGTGGAAATCCTGGAACGTCAGCGAAAGACGTTTGTGGGAACCGTTGAGGTTACCAGGAACTTTGCCTTCCTGATCACAGACAACAGGCAAATGCCCTATGATATATTTATTCCTCTCTCGAAGCTGAACGGCGCACAAAACGGCCAGAAAGCAATAGCACGTATTACCGAATGGCCCGACAGGGTGAAGAATCCCTTTGGTGAAATCGTCGAGGTGCTGGGTAACCCCGGAGAACATGAGGTAGAGATGCATGCCATCCTGGCCGAATTTGAGTTGCCTGCAACCTTTACGGAAGAAATAGAAAATGCAGCCAAAAAGATCAGTGACAAGATTAGAAATAAAGATCTGGAAGGCCGGCGTGATTTCAGGCATGTAACAACTTTTACCATCGATCCGGCAAATGCCAAAGACTTTGACGATGCACTCTCGATACGTTTCCTGCATGACGGAAATATTGAGGTAGGTGTGCATATTGCAGATGTAACCCACTATGTAACACCGGGGAGCATGCTCGACCGGGAAGCTTATAACAGGGCAACCTCAGTATATCTGGTCGACCGCGTGGTCCCTATGTTGCCCGAAAGACTTTCCAATAATATCTGTTCACTGAACCCACATGAAGACAAACTCTGTTTTTCTGTTGTCTTTAAAATGTCGCCGGAAGCAAAGGTGCTGAAAACCTGGATCGGAAAAACAGTGATCAACTCCGACAGGCGTTTTACCTACGAAGAAGTCCAGGAAATTATCGAGACTAAAGAGGGAGAATTGTCAAAGGAACTACTCTCCTTGCATAACCTGGCTTCAATCTTGCGGAAACAACGTTTTGCTCATGGATCCCTTGATATCGAAAGAGTGGAAGTGAAGTTTGAAATCGATGAAAAGGGAACCCCACTGGGAGTGTTTTTTAAGATCAGTAAAGAGGCCAATCAACTGGTAGAAGAATTTATGCTTCTGGCTAACAAGAAAGTGGCAGAGATGATCGGTAAAACAGAGCCCGGGAAAAAAGAAAAAACTTTCGTATACAGGATTCACGACAGGCCCAAAGAGGATAAACTGGAGGGTTTTACCCGCGTTGCCCATAAGCTGGGTTATGAGGTACATACCGAAAACAGAAGGGCTCTCTCTCGCTCTATGAACAAACTAATGAAACAGGTAATCGGCAAACCTGAACAAAACCTTATCGAAACCCTGGCTTTGCGGACAATGGCCAAAGCTGTTTATTCAACACACAATATCGGGCATTACGGATTGGCATTTGATTATTATACTCATTTTACTTCCCCCATCCGTCGTTATCCCGACATGATGGTACACCGCTTGTTGCAGGCTTATCAGAATGGGGCCAAATCAGCCAACGAAGAAGAGTATGAAGCCAAGTGCAGACATGCTTCTGAAATGGAACGCAGGTCTATAGATGCCGAAAGAGCTTCCATCAAATACAAACAGGTGGAATATCTGGCCGATAAGGTGGGAGAACAGTATGAAGGAATCATTACCGGTGTGACAGACTGGGGGATTTATGTGGAGATCAATGAAAACAAATGCGAAGGGATGATTGCCATCCGGGAACTGGCAGATGATTTTTATGAATTGGACGAAGAAAATTTCACCATCATAGGCCGGAGAAAAGGTCGTAAATTTCAGTTAGGCGACCCTGTCAGGGTGGAGATAGTCAGAGTGAACCTGGAGAAAAGACAATTGGATCTGGTGTTGGCTGAAGAGTAACTCCGGGACCGGCAGCGCCCTCTTGGAGGGTAAGATAAGGAGAAAGTCTTTTGTAAAACGAATATAAACAGGGATGAGAAACACACGTTATCCGGGTCATAAAAGACACCTTCGCAGTGAGATCATCCGTGTTGCCAGCGAGGTATTTGCCCGTTTCGGATACCGGAAAACCACAGTGGAGGATATTGCCAACCAGTTACACATGGTAAAAAGTTCCCTGTACTATTATTTTAAGGGGAAGGACGATATTTTTAACGCTGTTGTAGATTATGAAGCCAAAAAGATCCGCAGAAAACTGACAGACATTATCGAACAAAACGATGATCCGCGCACCCGTCTGCGGAAATATATCGTTGCACGTATGCAGGCGATGCATGATATTTCTCTTACCTATTACTCTATCTTTGATCCGGCACTGATTCATTATGATTTTATTGAGAATGTGCGGAAAAAATACGATCGTCTCGAACACTATACCATTCGCAGGATTCTGGAAGAAGGAATAAGCCGGGGTGTTTTTACCGATCAGGATCCCTCCCTTGCATCCACCGTCATTTGCAAAGCCATGAAAGGATTGGAGATTCCCCTTTTTTGGAGGGAAAAAGAAGGACAGGACTTTCATCATGTGGAAAACCTGGTGCATTTGTTGTTTTATGGATTAGTAAAAAGGCCGGTGGTGAAATGATTTTTCCGAAAATATTATATTTCCTCTGAAAAAATATTGATTTAAATGGCCAGAGGTCCCGAAGGCCTTCCTGTCACCGGCAAGGATCACTTTGTGAGAACCTACTTATATATTATTTCATTTGTTTTTAAAAATTTTCTTCACCCATGTAACCGGTTATTCACAGTAAAACTGTTCGTCAGCTCGCTGTGCTCGGTTCACTCTCACAAGAATTTTTTTAATCTCAAATAAGCAATAGAAAAATTCTATTGCTTATTTGACGAAGAAAATCATAGCATTCCATCAAAATGGAATGTAAGATTTTCTTGTCAGGATTAACCCAATGCAGCCTTCGGCTTATGCGCAATAGAGCCATTTACAATAATTCTATTGCGCAATTCGGGTTAATCATTTTCCTATGTGATATTTTGATTAAAAAAAAAATTCATGTTCGTGTTATGCAGTTTATATATATTTTCATGAAAAAATTTATGTAGGTTTGTAAACC
>DRPN01000120.1 GCA_011374625.1 Bacteroidota bacterium | reverse complement strand
TTAATTTTTTTTATATTTACTCTGAAAAAAATTACTCAAAATATCTAATACACCCTAATACATCGTCAACCTATGAAAAAAGCATTGAAGATTTTCGGAAAGTTACTTCTTATCCTCGTTGGACTTTTTATCCTGGCCATGATCATTGTCCCGGTTGCCTTTAAGGGCAGGCTGATGGATATGGCGCGTACCGAATTGAATAACAGCGTGAATGCACAGGTGGATTTTGATGACCTTAAGATCAGCCTGATACGTAGTTTTCCCAAGCTGAATGTTAACCTGAAAGAATTGTCTGTAATAGGGAAAGAACCTTTTGCAGGGGATACGCTCATGGGTTTTCGCTCTTTTCAGGTGGCGGTAAATCCTTTTGGGCTGATAGGAAACAAAGGCATTGAGATTAGTAAGATCCTGTTGGATCATCCTGTTATTCATGCTCTTGTGCTGAAAAACGGTACGACCAACTGGGACATTGTTCCCGAGCCTGCCGACACGTTGACAGAAGAGCCTGCAGACACCGTTTCCTCCGGGATGCTGGGGGTAAAAGTGCAGTTGAAGAAATTTGAAATCAGGAATGCTTTCGTATCCTATGTCGACCGGGAGGGAGATATGTCTGCCACCATGGATAATCTCAATTTTCTCCTGAAAGGAAAATGGACCGGATTAACGGGGAGCCTTTTTATTCAAACCACCATCGCTGCCGTCAATGTGACGATGGGAAAGATACGGTATGTGAAAAATGGCGTATTCCGTTTCAGGGCAACCATGGGAGCGGATATGGCAGCGAATACCTTCACTTTTAAGGATAACGAACTGGCATTGAATGACCTGGTGCTGGGCTTTGACGGAAAGGTAATGATGAAAGGAGAAGCTTTGGTTGTGGATGCTTCGTTTAATACCAAGGAGACTTCTTTCAAGTCATTACTTTCCCTGGTCCCGGCCATCTATATGAATGATTTCAGCGATATACAGACAAAAGGGACTCTGGCTTTGAACGGAACGGTCAGGGGGAGTTATCTGGCGGCGGACAGCACATATCCTACGGCAGTCATAAACCTGAAGGTCTCGGATGCTTCCTTTGCCTATCCCGACCTGCCCGAGTCGGTCCAAGATGTCAATATTGACGTAAAACTTGTCGGAGATGGGACCCACCCCGACCTTTCAACGGTGGATATAAACCGTTTTGACCTGAAGCTGGGAGAAAATCCTTTCCATGCATCCTTTCATATAAGACAGCCTGTTTCCGACCCTGATATAAAAGGAGTTATCCGGGGAACGATAGACCTGGCTACCCTGACCGAGGCTATTCCTCTTGACAGTACAGAGCTTTCCGGATTGGTCATGGCAGATATGAAGTTGGGAGGAAAGATGTCCATGATAGAAGATGAGCAGTACGAGGCGTTTACGGCTGACGGTTCGATAATGGTGAAAGATATGGTGTTATCCACTCCTTTGATGAAAGACCGGCTAAAGATTCCTTCAGGGCGGCTTCTTTTTTCACCGCGGTATGTGGATTTGGAACAACTGAAGATCGTGACCGGTCCTTCCGATATGACCCTTTCCGGGAAGCTGGAACAGTTCATCCCCTATATGTTTTCCGACGGTACCGTCAGAGGGAAGCTGGATTTTTCCAGTGCAGTGCTGGATCTGAACCGGCTGATGCCGGAAACGCCTGCCACCGCAGAGGCAGATACTGCAATGGAGACTGATATCCTCTCTGAGGAGCCGGCTGTCGTGGAAGTACCCGATAAGATTGATTTTGTTCTGAATGCCAGCATGGGGCTGGTGAAATACGGAAATATCGAAGCCCGCAAGGTCACCGGGAAGGTCGTAGTAAAAGACAGGAAAGTTATTATGGAACATGTATCTATGGAGACCATGGACGGATCTGTGACAATAAACGGTGAATATTCCACCCGGAAGCCCGGAACACCCGGAGTGTCCATGGATGTGGAAGCGAAAGATATCTCTATCCCCGGAGCTTACAAGTCTTTGGTGGCCGTCCGGAGATTGGCCCCGTTTGCTTCGGGACTGAACGGGAAAGTTTCCTCCAGGTTTTCCTATTCCGGGTTGCTGGATAAACAAATGATGCCCATCCTGAAAACCGTTAATGCCTATGGAAAGTTGCAGTCATCTTCTGTGTCGGTGATATCGAAAGGCGTGTTTGATAAAATCAAGGGGCTGCTTAAACTGAATCCTGCCTATACAAACCAGTTCAAGGATCTGAATATTTCTTTCAGGGTCGAGAACGGTATGCTGCATGTGAGTCCGTTTCATACCAGGGTAGGGAATGTAGATATGATCATCAGCGGTAAACAGGGACTGGATCAGTCTATACAGTATGTTTATGATATCAGGGTCCCGCGAAAGGAACTCGGGAACAAAGCCGATGAACTGATCAGCGGTTTATTCAGTAAAGCGGCCCGGCAGGGATTGAATATCAAGGTGCCGGAAACCATTCACCTGAAAGCATTCGTTACAGGAACGGTAAAAAATCCGAATGTATCCCTGAAAATGGGAGATCAGGCCGTTTCGGGAATGGAGTCTGTGAAAGAGATGGTGAAACAGAAGGCCATCGGGGAGGTACGGAAAAAAGCGGACGAGGAAAAAGAAAAGATAAGGAAAGAAGCGGATGCCAAAGCAGAGCGTTTTCTGGCCGAAGCCAGGAAGAAGTATGAAGAAGCCCTTAAGATAGCCAGGGAAAAACGGGATATGGCCTATCAGAAAGCGGATACCCTTGAGAAAAAAGCTTCCGGGAGTATTGTTCAGAAGTTAAAAGTGAAGGCACAGGCGGAAGCATTGCGTAAAGGGGCCGATGCAGCATACAAACAAGCGGTGAAATTTGCCGAAAACCAGTATAAAAAAGCAGAGGCCAAAGCCGAAGAAATCCGTGAAAAGGGGAAAGACCTGTAACCAGGTGTAATATATTTAAAATCAAAGAGACGTCCTAAAGGATGTCTCTTCTTATAACAAAATAAGATATTAATATTTTTTCTCTTTGATCCTGGCTTTCTTGCCCCGCAAGGCACGCAGGTAGAAGATCCGGGCGCGACGCACTTTTCCCCGTTTGTTGATTTCTATCTTGTTAATGAAAGGAGAGTTGACAGGAAAGATACGTTCGACCCCGATATTTCCGGACATTTTCCGTACGGTAAATGTTTCGGTATGACTGGATCCGCGGCGCTGAATTACAACCCCCCTGAACTGCTGAATACGTTCTTTGTTTCCTTCCTTGATTTTATAATATACAGTGATGGTATCACCGGCTTTGAAGTCAGGATAGTCTTTCTGTACTTTCAATTCTTCTTCTGCAACCTTCATTAAGTCCATGATGTCCTGTTTTATAGTAAAAATTATGCGTCAAAAACGAGCGCAATATTACGAATAATTTTTGATTTATCATATTGAAAAAACAAAACATTTATAAACAATTATATGGTTCATCTCTATAATACGTATCTGACATTATGCAGGTTGGTGTCATGGGCTCAGCGTAGGCTGACCGTTGCAGCACTTTATTTCGATACCCCTCCCACCAATGCTCCCATGGAAGAGCCGG
>DRPN01000156.1 GCA_011374625.1 Bacteroidota bacterium | reverse complement strand
TTCGACTATTTTTTACCTACCCATCAGGGGCGTGCTGCCGAGAACGTACTTTTTTCAGCAATGATCAAAGAAGGCGATATCATTCCCGGAAATACCCATTTCGACACGACAAAAGGCCATATAGAGTTTCGAAGAGCGCATGCGATTGACTGTACCATTGACGAAGCTTTCAACACCACACTGGATTATCCTTTCAAAGGGAACATTGATGTAGATAAACTGGAAAAAGTGCTGAAAAGCCATCCAAAAGAAATGATTCCGCTGATCATCGTTACAATCACCTGTAATTCATCGGGCGGGCAACCTGTGTCGATGGCCAATATGAAAGCCGTACGTGAACTGGCTAATAAATATGAGATCAAAGTGTTTTACGATTCGGCCCGTTTTGCCGAAAATGCTTATTTCATTAAAACAAAGGAAGAAGGATATGCCGGTAAAAGCATCCGCGAGATTGTCCGCGAAATGTTCTCATATGCCGACGGGATGACAATGAGCAGTAAAAAAGATGCTATTGTAAACATGGGTGGGTTTATCGGTTTCCGTGAGAAGGAACTATTTGAAAAAGCAAGTATGTTTAATATTCTGTTCGAAGGATTTATCTCCTACGGGGGCATGTCGGGTCGCGATATGAACGCACTGGCACAGGGACTCTACGAAGGAACTGATTTCAACTACCTGGAAACAAGGATCAGACAGGTGGCCTACCTGGGGCAAAAGCTGAAAGACTACGGAGTGCCGGTACAGTATCCCTTTGGCGGACATGCCATTTATGTGGATGCTAAACGTTTCTTACCTCATTTTCCGGTTGAAGAATATGTAGCGCAAACACTGGCTGTTGAACTTTATCTGGAAGGGGGGATCCGCGGAGTGGAAATAGGAACATTGCTTGCCGACCGCGACCCGGAAACCGGTAAAAATCGTTATCCTGAACTGGAACTGGTACGGCTTACAATCCCGCGTCGGGTTTATACCAACAACCACATGGATTATGTATTTGCTGCCCTGGCCAATGTGTACGACCGAAGGCATGAAATAAAAAAAGGATTTAAAATTGTTAAGGAAGCACCCATTTTACGGCATTTTACCGTAGAGCTGGAAAGGGTAAAAAACTGATGGAGCACACGGCAAAATATCAAAAGTATGAGCGGCTTTATCGTCAGATTGATGATCTGATAAAAAAAAGCAGCAACAATCCGGGATCTAATATGTCCACTATAATTGCCGTGCTGCACCATAAAATACCTTACTTTTTCTGGACAGGGTTTTATATTCTGATAGATGACAAACTACAGGTGGGGCCTTATCAGGGCTCACTGGCATGTATTGATCTGACCAAAGATACGGGTGTGTGCTGGATGGCAATCAATAAAAAAGAAACGGTGGTTGTTCCCGATGTGGAAGCTTTTCCGGGCCATATCGCCTGCGACAGTCGTTCGTGTTCTGAGATCGTTGTACCTTTGTACAACGATAAAGAAGAACTGTGTGGTGTGCTTGATGTGGATAGTCGTGAGCTCAATTCGTTTGACGAAACAGATGCTTACTGGCTGGAAAAAATAAGCCAACTGGTGTATCACCCTAATGTCTGAAATAATGCTTTCTTTGGTGCCCTTGGTTTTGGTCGTTTTACTTTCGTTTCAGGTTTTCCCTGTGGCATTGGGTATTTCCGGAAAAGAAAGCCTGAAAAATACAGTATTTCCTATTGTCATTCTGGCATTATCACAAACGGTTTTGTTTCTGGCGGGCTATTACCTGGGGGGAAAATTCATGTACCTGTTGCGCGGCTATACGTCCACGGTTTTATTCATCGGTTTTTTCATCATAGGCATACGCATGTTTATGGAGGCGTTTAAAATAAGAAAAGGAGAACGCACGTACGAACTGAACGATCAGCGCAAAGTATTACTGGCGGCAACAGCTCAGGCGGTCAATACTTTTTTGGCCGGATTGCTTCTTTACTTCATTCCTCTGAATATTGTAACGGTGACAGCCTTATTGTTTGCAGCTTCATTGGTTATGGCTGTTGGTGGCGTAGTAGTGGTTCCGGGGAAGCAAAGTTTATCGTTTGCCTCGCTTTTATATTTAATTAGCGGCATCTTAATCATCGTTTCATCGGTTTACTTTATTTTTGCAGCCTTCTGAAACGAAATTATCGAATGAAATACATACAAATGAAAAACATTTTATTGCTGATCAGCCTGGTTATGGTCTCCATTGCTGTAAAAGCACAGATTCCTCCGGGATATTATGATGATGCCATAGGACTTACCGGTGATGAGCTTAAAACAACGCTGCACAATATTATTAAAGGTCACGATGCGCCGAGTTATAACGATTTGAGAGATTTTATCCTGAAAGAATCGGACGAAGACCCTGATAATCCGAACAATGTTATACTGATTTATTCGGGAATTTCGCGGGATAAAGATGCCTTTGGAGGAGGCACGGGAGAGTGGAACAGAGAGCATGTCTGGGCTAAGTCGCATGGCGATTTTGGCAATACCCCGCCCGAAGGAACGGATGCCCATCACATCAGACCGGCGGATGTACAGGTAAATTCTATCCGTGGAAATCTCGATTTTGATGAGGGGGGAGACCCTGTTCCGGGAGCTCCGGGCTGCCGGATAGATGATGATTCATTTGAACCACGTGATGCCGTGAAAGGTGATGTAGCGCGGATGATCTTTTACATGGATGTGCGTTACGATGGGGGAAATGGCGAGTTGAACCTCATTGTGGTTGACGCGGTAAATACGGCCCCGGCGCCGCAACATGGTAAATTATCCACATTGCTTGAATGGCACCTCCAGGATCCTCCCGATGATTTTGAACGCCACCGGAATGATGTGGTTTATTCATACCAGGACAACCGCAACCCATTCGTTGATCATCCTGAATTTGTAGAAGATATCTGGGGAAACCCAAGCAGTATCGAAATTCCCGAAGAGATACTGATCTGGTGCTATCCCAACCCGGTGAATAATAACCTGTACATTGAATACCGGAATAACCTGACGCTCACTTATTCACTGATGGGTATCGATGGAAGAACATACCTGCAAGGTAATATTGAGCCGGGAAGGTCATCTGTGAATACTTCGATGATCGGGAGCGGTTTCTTTGTTTTGTTACTGAAAGACGCAAACAATACGGTAGTCAAAAAATATAAAGTGCTGAAAACAACTCAATAAACAGATGAAAACACGTCCTGTAATCAGAATTACCAAAGAGTTCAAATTCGAAATGGCCCATGCGTTAAAAAATTATGATGGGCTATGCCGGAATATTCATGGACATTCGTATGAGTTGAAAGTAACCATTTCGGGAACACCCGTTCAGGATGAGAACAATCCTAAACTGGGGATGGTCATGGATTTTGGTGACCTGAAAAAAATCGTTCGCAAAACCATAATTGACGTATTCGACCATGCACTGGTTTTATACAAT
The DNA here is from genome assembly GCA_011374625.1 of Bacteroidota bacterium. Taxonomy (GTDB): domain Bacteria; phylum Bacteroidota; class Bacteroidia; order Bacteroidales; family VadinHA17; genus DRPN01. Next base: position 206 of record DRPN01000156.1, on the reverse strand, counting down.
AAATATCCGGAAGCTGTTTCCGGTGAATTGAAAGCCACATTCGACAAAGTTATTTTTTTGGACTATCAGCCGACGAGCGAGTTAATGATCGCGGATTTTGCTGAGCGGATCAAGGAAAAACTTCCCGCTTCGGTTAGTCTTAACTATCTGTTGTTGCGCGAAACAGTTACCTCTTATGCCGAGTGGTACGCCGAGGATAACAACAG
>DRPN01000064.1 GCA_011374625.1 Bacteroidota bacterium | reverse complement strand
TGTTAATTTTTTTCGTAACATTGTTTTGTTAAGCTGAAACGGAAGCAAGCTCTGCTGGGGAGCAACTTGCCAGGGATAGGCTTAATGACCGACGAAAAAGTCGAAAGAAAGGGGTCCTAAAACAGGACTTCTTTCTACTTTTTCAGAAGTCTTTATGCCTTCAAAAACCCATTAGTAAATTTTGTCCATTACTCCTATAAATATAATCCCGATAAATGCAGTTGTGAACATGAGTTCACAAAAGATGAGTTGATTATATCTGAAATACCCCAGGTCTTTTGGGCGTGGTTATGTAATGGCAGGGCTTTGCTCGAAAGGCCATGTGGGAAAAAGAAAAATTTGCGGTGCGGGGCAAAAATCAAGGTTGAAGCCACATCCTTTGGTTGTGGAGAGTCTGATTTTAGCAAATTTTTAATTTCTAATCCTTAACCACAATCAAACATTTCATACAAATTATTTTATATTTGTTTTTCATGAGCAGGGATAATAAGATGAAAATTGGCGTCTCCGGCGCTTCCGGACATGTAGGGAACAATCTTGTGCGAAGGCTGTTGAGGAACGGTTATCAGGTGAGGATCTTTGTCCGCAAAGACCCCGGTATTTATCATGATTTGTCACCGGAAATATTTTACGGGGATATGACGGACCCTGCAGCCGTATCGGATTTTGTCGGGGGGCTGGATGTGGTTTACCATCTGGCGGCCAGGATATTTATTGATGGCAGGAAAAGCAGGGAATATTTCAGGCAGAATGTGGAGGGTACGAGGGTCCTACTGGATGCTGCCAGACAAGCCGGGGTAGGACGTTTTATATATTTCAGTTCCATCCATGCCTATGATCCCCGGCCCCTGGACCAACCTCTGGATGAATCCCGTCCGCTGGTGTTGCAGGACCACTACCTGTACAACCGGTCCAAGGCAGTGAGTCAACAGATGGTTCTGGAAGCTTTTGGAAGCGGTTTGAACGGGGTAGTGTTGAACCCTACGGCTATTCTGGGTCCGCACGACCATAAACCCTCACTGTTGGGTCAGGCTGTGATCAGAATGGCCAAAGGAAAGTTGCCGGGACTTATTCCGGGAGGATACGACTGGGTGGATGTCAGGGATGTAACGGAAGCAGCTGTCAAAGCGCTGAACTCCGGAAAAACCGGAGAAGCCTATATCCTTTCCGGACACTGGTATTCGCTGGAAGATCTATATAAAGTAGTGAAAAAGGAGCTGAATCTGAAGAAGAACCTGCCTGTTTTCCCTGCGTGGCTGGCACGTGTGGGCGCTCCTTTCCTGGGGCTGTACTCTTTTTTTTCCGGACAGGAGCCTCTTTACACGCAGGGATCCATAACTTTCCTGAAACACAGCAACCGTTACATTTCCCACGATAAGGCAACACGCGATCTGGATTATCATCCCAGGCCTTTCGAAGTAACAGTAAAAGAGACACTGGCATGGTTCAAAAAAATGAAAATGATATAAAATCGGAAGTATGATGCCTGTTAATCCCCATTGGTTTAATCTTTTTCTTTATATCTGGCTGGGTTTGGCCGGGGTGATTTTTATCCTGTTGGTGGTGCTGAAGATCGAAGTGCCATACGGCCGTTATACCCGTACCGGATGGGGCTCCTTTATCAGGAACCGGGCCGGATGGGTGTTGATGGAGTTTCCTTCCCTGGTCGTGTTTTCCGCTCTTTTCCTTGCAGAAGGCCGTAAACATGATGCCGTGACCTGGTTTTTCTTTGCCATATGGGTGTTTCATTATATCAACCGGTCCCTGATCTATCCTTTCCGTATCCGTCCTTTCAGTAAAAAGATGCCCCTGTCCGTCATGTTTATGGGGATCTTCTTTAATCTGATCAATGCCTCGGCAAATGGCTATTACCTGGGCTTTTTGAAACCGGACTATCCGGATGCCTGGTGGAAAGACATCCGTTTTATCCTGGGAGTGATGATTTATCTCTTTGGCGTGGTGGCCAACTGGTGGGCCGACGGAAAACTGATACGTCTGAGGAAAAACCATGATAATGAATATAAAATTCCTTACGGGGGGCTTTTCAGGTATGTCAGTTGTCCGAATTATCTCGGAGAGATCATGGAATGGAGTGGTTTTGCTTTGATGGCCTGGAACCTGCCGGCACTTGCTTTTGCCGTATGGACTTTTGCTAACCTGGTCCCCCGGGCGTTGAACCACCAGGCCTGGTATCAGCGTACTTTCCCCGCTTACCCCAAAGAGAGAAAGGCTCTGATTCCTTTTATCCTTTAAGAATGATCTTTTTTGCTTTGAACAGGTCACGACCCGTCTCTACATTCCGTGTTCAAATATTGCATCCCTACAATGATTGTCTTTGCCTGCTGCTCCCAAAATTGTCAATTTTCCATACTTCTGTCTCTGCCTTTTTACTTTTTTCTTAATAATCATGCGTTATACCCCGTATATGTAGCATCAGATGCTCCCGGTCATCCAGATCGTCCAGCCAGCCGTAATTGGCTTCTTCTTTGCTGTCCAGTTCCCTGATATACGGTTTGATATCCAGCAGCGGCGTGCCGTCCAACGCATCCAGGCCGGTGGTAAAAAGCATATTCCCATCGATCTTCAGGAGCTGAACGATGCTCAGGCCGATGGGATTGGGGCGCACGGGTGACCGGCTGGCAAATAACCCCACTTGCTTGCCGCCGGCCCAGGGAGGCTCAACCTTCATAGACAGAGCCTTGTTGACTTTGTCCATAAAATACAAAAGATAGATGTATCTGAACTTCGACAATTCATCCAGACCTGCTTCATATTCCTTGTCCATCTCTACATAAAAATCTTCCTTGTCGGCTTCTACCGGCTGAAAAGGAGCGTATTTTTTATAAGGAGTGTGGATGATGCCTATGGGCTTGAAATGAATGTTCATGGTATAAAGCATTAATTTAATCTACTAATCTATAACCGCCGGCCTCTAAATATTTTGCTTTCGCCAGCGCATATATTTCCATACCAACTACCGTAAGACCACTGTATGATCACATATGACTCCTTAATTTCCATCAATTTCGCTACCGCAGGCTGCTAATTTCATGAACTTCAGCTACCATAGTCCGTTTGTCTTCCCATTATCCTCCCATGCAGGTAATTTGAAATGATCCCCACGCAGTTTCAGCACGTCTCTCAGCCATTCTTCGGGATAACCGACTGACCGGGGCCATCCTCTTTTATCATCCTGTACATAGCCGTCGTTATACTTCCGGATCAGGTCTTCTCCCAGTTCTTTCCACCTTTTCACTACTTCCTCACCATGCGAAACGCTGTAATCGGTCAGGAAGCCGGAAGCTACTTCCGGATTGGTTTTAAGCAGTTCCTGTGTTGCTTTCTCTATTGCCGGCTGCCAGGCAAAGAAGTTATCCTCCGGTTCTTTTTGCACTTTTTGGATGTCTTTGATCATATAAGAATATTTGATATTGGCATAATTAGCCACAAAATTAAATACCCACCAGGCCGAATTCCAAGAAAAATCATGCATATTGTCGGTAGCAAAAGAAAATAAAAATTTTCTTCACCTATGTAACCGGTTACTTACCGTAAAACTGTTCGTGAGCCCGCTATGCCCGGTTCGCTCTCCCATGAATTTTTTTAATCATTTCTATTTGTGAATTTTTGAATGAATCTCCCCGCTGCAAGCAGACAGGGTATCATCATGGGGTTGTTAATAATATTTTCGGCGCTGG
>DRPN01000191.1 GCA_011374625.1 Bacteroidota bacterium | reverse complement strand
CATTTCAATCAACAACTTTGCCATAATAGAGTCCCATATATAGTTTGTGGGACAATCGAGTATGTTGTTATCCGGACTGAAGCTCTCCCAGTAATTATGGTTAACAGATAGCTGTGTTGTAACGGCAAGTATCATTTTGTTGCCAAGTTCAATAGCAAGATCATTATAACCGTAGTTCACAAGTCCGTGGAAGACCATATAATCCCAGAGCAGCCACACCGGACCGTTCCATTTACAGCAGTAGTCAACGTACGGACTGAACCATGGATCATCTGCCGCCAGTGTTGGTACGCCATATTTTCTCCAGAATTTTTCCGGATCAGTAAGCTTATTTACCAGCAGTGATGCCTGTTCTTCAGAAGCAACCCTTGCCCACATTGCAAGAAACCCTATTATCTCCTCTCTCTTCAGGTCACGTTCCATAAAACTGAACTCATGACTCTTTTTATCCACATGATAGTAAAAACCGGTTTCCTTATCCCACATTATTTTGTTTACAAGGTCAGATATCCGATCTGCTTTTTTATTCCATTTTTTTGATTCTTTGGGTTTACCCAGTTCATCAGCCATTTTTGCCAGTGTTCTCATTTCCTTCACAACCATCAGGGTAAGGTCAAGACATTCCAGTTCATCAGAGATGTCCTCCTTGTCTATATCAAGATACCTTTCTGCAGACACCTGGAACACAACGTTATACCAATCCCGGACGTTTTCAATTATTCCATAAGGTCCCCACTCAAAAGTACCATCATTATCGGTATCACGGTTCTCAATAAGCCATTTAACATATTTCTCCCCGGACAGATAAGAATCTTCTAAGAATTCATTATCGTGACTAACTTTATATATCTCCCAGTTTATCCAGCTATAGAAAGGTGCTGATGTTGTTGGTTTTCCTTTATGCGGGTAGGTTTGTGCACCCCTCGGACCATGCCGGTAAGCTATCAGACCATCGTCACCCTGTTGCTCCATATATACCCTTTGTGATCCCTGAGCTGAAACAGGATCAAGATATGCATAAGCTAACATACTGAGTGATTCATGCAACACCTGATGTCCGTGCCCCCATCCCCAGAGAGGATTCCTGGAAAAAACGTAGAAATTAAAAGATGTTTTTTCTGTGGGCGGCAACATACACCCTCTTACCAGGTTAAATGCACCGAGATAAACAAGTTTTTCATCTTCTGTGGCAAAATCAATCCTGGGAATACTTTTATATAGTTCGATATTCTGATCAATAAATGGCTGAATATCCATATTCTTAAGTTTATTGATCGTTCCCTGAAGCTTTTCCGGATTATCCGATCTGTCCTGCCACCCTCTGAAATACCTGACCTGTTTTGTATCTCCCGGCTTAAGCTCAAACCTGCCATGGATGGAAATAAAATCGACTTGTCCGTTTTGTTTCAGGTTAAGCGAATCGGTCCTGTTCTTATCATACCAGTCGGTTTTAATAACCTGGTAGAATTCATCAGGACCGCCTTTATATCCACCATAGGAATATGGCTCAAAGCTAACACTGAACAGGTCCCTTACATTAGTTGGATATGGAGCCTTTGAGTATAAATTGCTGATCAGCCGTTTCTTTGTTTCGTAATGATTTGCAATATAAGTATTGCTTTCTTTATCAAACCGCAATATATTCAGTGAATCATTTTCTATTTCAAGTACAGGATACAGGTCGATAAGATGCGGCTTTTCAGACTCATTTGTGATCATTATATTTACCATGGCAATACCGGAAGAATAGACAAAAAATGTTTCCTGAACTATTATTTTTTCAAATGGCTGATATTCAAGAATCGCTATATCGGGAAATGAAGCTTTTACGACAGGCTTTTTATAGTACCGGGAAATTTTATCAATAGCCAGTTTATCAATAAGCCACATTGTATAAAACCTGCCTGCCTGGTCACCATAGTAAGCCAGAGGCTCTGATTCCGAGTAATAATCCATTTTATATGCCTTATCGCCATAAAGTTGCGATCTCTCCATTGAGGCAGCATAAGTAGTAAATAACGGATCATGTGCATCTGCATTGATTTCAAGGTATTTGTCACTAACCATAAGATGCTGTGAAAAAGTATTTGTAATTACTGACAGAGAAATCAGGAAAAGCAATAAATAAGATCTATGGTTCATGGTAAAGAGGTTAATTGGTTGGTGAACTGCCGACTAATTTTACTTTGCGTCTTTAACGCAGCGAAATCCGACGGTAGCGTTACGATCGAAGCCGGGCGAAACCATAAGGAGCATTTGTGTTTTATCAAGCTGCTGCGGACCACCCTGTACATACCACCAGCTTGATGTGGGATTGTAATAGCTCCCTCCGCGAATAATGACAAAATAATAACTTCCGTTATCATAAACATCATTTGTAAGCTGCCAAACGTTCCCGACCAGATCCATCACTTTAAAAGGACTTTTTCCTTTTGCAAATGTATTAACAGGTGTTGATTGCCCAAAAGCATTATTACATTTAGTACCATGGAATGTATCACCCCACGGCCACAACCTGCCGTCAGTCCCCTGTGCTGCATATTGCCATTCAATTTCAGTTGGCAAACGTTTACCTGCCCAATCAGCATAAGCACGGGCATCTTCCAGACTCACCCATACAACCGGATAGTTAGCCTGTCCCTGTACATACATTCCATTCTCCCAGTGCTTCAAAAAATTTGCAGGATATTCAGGCTGATACCCTGAGTTTTCAAGGAACTCATAAAACTGTGAATTGGTAACAGGGTATTTATCCATAAAAAACCTGTTAACATGCACCTTGCGCGCCTGGGAATAATCAGGATAGGGTATAAATTGGGCTTGATTAGTAACAAAAAAATCAAAATCTCCTTCATCGATTTCTTCCATACCGGCAGGAGATCTATTTATTGGTTTTGTTGGTTTCACCTTACTGATCAACCATGGTTTTCCCGGCTCAACTCCCACTATAACTTCATCCATAAGCTCATTTTCACCAAACAACTGGACAACTATCTTCCCTTCATACCTTCCGAAAATCTCACTAATTTTTTGTTTAACCGGTTTTGGGTCAAATTCTACAGGCTTTTTTTCATAAGATGGATCTCCCTTCCAGACAAGTATCTTTTTCCCATCAGAAGAATTAATAAAGAGAGAGTCACCTTTAAGGCTAACATCCAGGATATCAGGCAAACGAGCAACACAATCCACATTTCCCTCACTTCGTGAATTCAACAACCCTTTATTAAAAGCTTTTACATTAACCGGGATCATCCATTTACCATCCGTTTCAACGGGGTCAAGGGCTTCATGATTCCACAGACTTACAAAATGATATCCCCCGGATGGGCTTACTTCAAACAGCGGGCTACTCACTCCTTCCGGCACCAGACTAAAAATGGTATATAATGTCTTATTCCCGTTTTGCCAGCGGTTTACCCATACACTATCTGTTAGTGTTGGGATTAGCGGTTTCCACAGATCATTTAAAAACACTGAAGAATTTTGTCTGAGGATCATAGTTGTACGTCCCAGGTACCTGTAATCTTCTTCCATCGATTCAGGACGACCGGGTGCAAAAGTGTTTAGCTCTGTACCATAACCATTAAAGAATGAGATTGCAACATCACGATGTATTCTTCCCAGGCAAGGCTCACTGACTCTGAAAATAGCAAATTCAGGCTTGATCAGTTTATTCATATTAAGTGGCGGTGGCATAGAAATGGCATTATGAACCCTACCGGAAACTATACCGGGCATATCTTTCGGTACTGCCATACCCTCAGAATACATTACCACTCCTTCTTTTACTCCATCAGCTGCCTCCTGAAGTTTCTTGCTGGAACTCCCATGGCAATCTAACACCACTCCATCAGCACCTGTGCTCCTGATAAGTCTGGCTAAACCTTCATAGGGGT
>DRPN01000182.1 GCA_011374625.1 Bacteroidota bacterium | reverse complement strand
TCGATAGGGTGGGTGCCCACAATAAAATGTTCACGGTACGATTTGTTCCAGACAGGTGTGATAGGGATACCTTGTTTTTCTGCCTCAATAATGGCCGAGAGCTGGGCTTTGCCTTGCCGTCCGAAACGGTCACCCAAACCGAATGAATATTTGCTGATTCTCATAAATAATAATAAAATGGTTGTACAAAAAAATTTCTTGTTAATTTATGTTCTGGCCCCTTTCCCCTAAAAACCTGAACTAAAACCATGACAGGATTATTTCATTGAAACAAAAAATAATAACAGTAACAATACTACGGTCAGGCTTTCTTTCTCCAGACTTTCTTTGATAAATTTAAAACTTCATAAATTTGCGTTTCAATAGTTCGTGCAGAGAAACCAAGTTGTTTAACTATTTCTTTATTACTCAATCCTTCATAGCGACTTAATCTGAAAATTTGTTGTCTTTTGTGTGGTAATTTTTCAATAGATTGTTTTATCAGGGTTAACAAGCTTGCGTATTCCACTGCGTCCGGTGTTTTATTACTGTGATATGAAAGTTCTTTCAGATAATTGTTCAAAAGTTTTTGTCTGTTTCATTTTCAAAAACTTATGTCATTTTCGTTTAAAACTTTTACTTTTTATTCATATCTTTCAGATACCCTTCCATCACCTGTTTAACAATCCTTGCAATGTATTTTCCGATGACATCGAATTCAAGATTGACGACCGAACCTATGCGAATATTATGGAAGTTGGTGATGTCGTAAGTATAAGGGATAATGGCCACCTGGAAAGATTCAGGCCGGGCATTGACAACCGTCAGGCTGATGCCGTTAACGGCGATGGAGCCTTTCTCCACGGTAATGTAATCTTCGCGGGCCGGGGTGTAAGCGAAGGTATAATACCAACTTCCTTCGGCTTCTCTTACTTCGGTACAAACAGCGGTCTGGTCTACATGTCCCTGCACCAGATGGCCGTCCAGGAAGCTGTCCATCTTCATACTGCGTTCCAGGTTGACCTCATCTCCCACCTGCAGGAGCCCCAGATTGGATTTCTCCAACGTCTCTTTGATGGCGGTGACCGTATAGGTGTCGCCCTCCTGTCTGACCACTGTCAGGCATACGCCGTTGTGGGCGATGCTCTGGTCGGTCTTCAGTTCCCGTGCAAAGGAGCAACTGAGTGTAATATGCAGGTTTTCCTGGTCTTTTTCCAGTTTTACCACTTTTCCGGTTTCTTCTACTATTCCTGAAAACATAACGATAATTTTTTTACGAAAGTAGTGAAGAAAAGGTTAAAAGACAAGAAAAACATGGATATGCCCTGATATTAAATCGCATAAAATATTCCTTTTTAACAGGCAATTTTATTTCTGCTTTTTTATCTCCTTCAGACTCTCCAACTTTTATATTTTTCCTTATATTCGTTACATTACATAATACAACATTATGATCCTTGTAACCGGGGGCAGCGGACTTACCGGCTCTCATCTTTTGCTGGAGCTTAGCAGAAAAAAGGAGCCTTTTAGGGCACTGAAGAGAAATTCTTCGGACATTTCCTGGGTACGCCGCATCTTTGACTACTATGAACCGGAAAAGGGCCGGGAGTTGTTCTTTCGTATCGAATGGGTTGACGGGGATATTACCGATCCGGACTCGCTGACGGCTGCTTTCCGGAATGTTACGACTGTATATCATACGGCAGGCTATGTTTCTTTTGATCCCGGAGAACACAAAAAAATACGGAAAATCAATGTTGAGGGCACCCGTCATATGGTAGAACTGTCACTGAAGTATGGGGTGGAGCATTTCTGTCATGTCAGTTCGGTGGCAGCCATAGGGAAGCACCATCAGGGGGATGAGCTGTGGGTGGCCGAGACTGACTACCGGAAGATGAGAAAAGAAAGATCCTGCTACGCTTTTTCCAAGCTGCTGGGGGAACTGGAGGTGTGGCGGGCCATGGAAGAAGGGCTCCGGGCCGTCATCGTCAACCCGGTGATCATCCTGGGACCGGGGAACTGGAATCGGGGGAGCGCCCGGCTTTTCAAAACCATGCAGAACGGTCTTCCGTTTTACCCTCCCGGGAGCAATGGTTTTGTAGATGTAAGGGATGTGGTCCGGATCATGCTACTACTGACAGAGAGAAGCATCTCAGGCGAACGGTTTGTAATTAATGCGGAAAATCTCAGCTACCGGCAGGTTTTATCATGGATTGCTCATGGTTTTGGACGTAAAGCACCCTCTATCAGGACAAGCAAAGGATTGATGACCCTGGCAGCCATGACAGACTGGATGATAAGCCGGCTGTCGGGAAAGCCCCATCTCCTTACCCGTGAGACAGCCCGTACAAGTGCTTCACATATCTTTTACAATAATGAGAAGATCAGGAGCACGCTCGGATATGAGTTTATACCGGTAAAAGAAGCTGTAAACAATGCTGTCAGGTTTTCCCTGTCTCTCGCAGATTACGCAGATCACGCAGATTAGCACAGATAACATTTCCCCATCATTAGAGTATCTTGTCAACAAGTAACCTTATCCTTATAACCCAAAATCCTGCTTTTTAAAATCCGAAATTTACACCTACCGAAAAGGTATCGGTATTCCCCTGCCAGTACGGAGGGGTGTAGGCAGGATTACCTGTGACCTGGCGGTGGCTGAAAGAAGCAGTTACATAAGCGTCATTGACCACCTGATAGCGGGTATAGAGACGGAGGGTTTTACTGGACCAGTCAACCGTTTCCATGAAAGGCAGTCCGAGACGGCCGTGGTTGCCCAGATAGGTATAGTCCGGGCCTTTCTGCGATGCAGTATAAGAGATTTCCGTGAATAAACCCCGCAGAGGTCGTATGTTTACAGCCAGATAAATCTGCTGCGCATTGTCTTTCAGATAACTCCCGAGGTTATAGCGATTAGACGCAAAAGTAAGGGTAGGAACATAATGCTGGAAGGTCAGCGGGTTGGTGCGGGTGTATTCCAGTTTCAGGCCGACGTTCTTCAGGGGCCAGTTGCTCAAGGCCCCTCCTACCTTCAGGCTGTAAAAGTTACTGTGTTCTTCCGGTTTGAACATACGCGAAATGGCGATCTCATCCAGGAAAAGCGTTGCAAACAGATGAAGGTATTTGATCTGACGGGAGGTTACCCCGAAAAACATCTGGGAATTCATGTTGTCAATCCCGGCATTGGCCGTATGATCGATCGACTTGAAAAAGACAAAAGGGATCAGGTAGGCCGGGTAAGAATTCCTGTAATCATATATAATGGAGTTGCCAAAGGTAAGATACAGCCTTCTCCAGGGTTTTAATGTAAAGAGGTTGGCAGCCATAAATTTGGGATGGTACATTCTCCTGTACGTCATCTCCTCCCCGTCCTGAAACCAGTAGCTGCGGGCGCTGTCCACCACCATGGAAGCCAGCCAGCCATGCACATATCTGAAATCAAACCATTCAACCGGCATGAGATGCAGATTGAGATAGACATAGGATGGCGTTCTGCCCGAAAAGATGTTAGAGCCGTTGAAATTATCGCCCCACACAAAATGATCCTTGAGCAGTCCGACAGATCCCCATTTCCAGGAATAGGTGACTCCACCCCGCATCTCGCTGAAGTCGTGGTCGCCCTTATAGTTGGCTCCCGGAAACCGGTTCAGATATTGTGGATTCCGGAACGGTTCGGAATCATGGTTATCACGCAGCGAAGCATAAAAACCCCAGTGTGTGCCGGCATATGCAAATGCCTCCGCGCCATTCCAGCGATGGTGGAGTCTTCCTTTGGCATTGTTCCGGTATTCGATCCCCAGAATCAGATTGGCGGAAAAAGTGAAAAGACTGTCCTTATAATAAAGTATATCGAAACGTTTTCTGAAGTGGTTATCCGGTTTCAGTTCTTTGTTAAAATCCTTCAGGTAGAAGTCCACTTCTTTTTGCTGCACAGTGGTAAGCTGGTCGTATCGGGCTTCCAGTTCGGAAAGTTTTTCTGCGATGTATTTACGGGACCAGGGCCTGGCAATGCTGTTGATCTCAATGAAATGCGCATCGGCCATCTCCTC
>DRPN01000179.1 GCA_011374625.1 Bacteroidota bacterium | reverse complement strand
TTCCGTTAAAAAAGATACGTGAAGAGAAGTCAGAGTGTGATGTTGATCAATATGCCGCCATATTGACCTTCGAAGTGAAATAATAAGAGGAAAGAATGATTAAAATATCAAGATATTTTGTTAAGGTATCAGCTATTCTGTTTCTAATGGTCTGCTTTGGATTATCGTTTTGTTACGGGGCGGAAGAAGGGAGGCTTTATGTTATCGGGATGGGGCCTTCAGGGGCTGATCTTACGGCCCCAAGGGGGCTGGCGGCTTTTGAAAAGGCAGATATTTTTCTATGCCCTCCGTATATTCAGAAGAACTTTGCACAGTATATCGACCCTGGCAAGGTTGCATTTGATCCCTGGGAAGGCATCCATGGCAAAGAGGCGTGTCAACTGCGTAAAACCGATTATGGCAAATGGCTGCAAAAAGTGGAAAAGCGAAAGAAAAAGGTTTTTAATTTTGTAATGGATGCGATTCACAAGAAAAAAACTGTGGTTATGCTGGACAGCGGAGATCCTTGTGTTTACGGCCCTTCTCTTTACTGGCTGTTAAAAGACTTTAACCATCGATATCTTGAAGTGATTCCCGGAATAAGTGCGTTTAACGCGGCCAGCGCGGCCCTTAAAAGAGCGATGATAGGGGAAGGGATTAATTTTGTCATGCTTACCGCTCCCCACTCCATGTTTGGAAGATCATTTGAAAAGGGTGATGGTCTTTTAAAGGATCTTTCCAAATATAACGTTACCATGGTTTTTTATATGGCCATTTCATCAATGGATAAACTTGTGGAAAAATTCGGCAAATATTATCCGACGGATCTTCCCATGGCTATTGTCTATTATGCCGGGTATTCTGACAAACAGATGGTATTAAAGACCTCACTGGGAACTGTTTTAGATGATTTAAAAAAGTGTGATGAAAAGTGGCTCGGTCTTTTAATAATCGGCAACGCCGTCAAATAATGAAAAATCGATTAAATAACCATGAATTGAAAAGAGAAATCGGCTTTTTTTCGGCAACGATCCTGGTAATTGCCAACATGGTTGGAACCGGGATATTTACAACTTCCGGCTTTATCATGGAAGAGCTTGGAAATCCACAAACCATGCTGTTGTGCTGGTTTGTGGGAGGCATATTCGCCCTGTGCGGCACTCTGTGTTACGGGGAACTGGGGGCCATGTTTCCTGAGGCAGGCGGGGAATACGTTTTTTTGCGGGAGAGTTATGGCAAAGGCATGGCCTTCCTTTCCGGGTGGATATCTCTAATCGTGGGATTCTCAGCCCCGATTGCCGCCGCGGCCATTGCCTTTGCCACCTATTGTTTCCGTGCGCTGCCTGGTTCTCCTATCTCAGAATTCACGTTTCCCTTTTTAGGCGTTAATATTCTTGCCATATCACCGATTACCATACTGGCAGCGTCTGTGATCATCATCTTTTCGCTGATTCACTACCATAGCCTTTGGCTTGGTGCGAGTGTCCAAAATGGATTGACCATCTTTAAAATAGGCCTCATTGTTGTTTTTGTTGTAGCTGGCCTGTGGCTGGGCGGGGGCTCGATAGACCATTTCTCCGGGGGCCTGGACATGAGTTCGTTGTTACAGAGCAAGTTTCCTGTTTCGCTGATATTTGTCACTTTTGCTTATAGCGGATGGAATGCTGCTGCTTACCTTGGAGGTGAGATCAAGAGGCCGAGCAGAAACATACCTCTGGCCCTTTTTACTGGCACATTTCTGGTCATGTGTCTCTACCTGCTCTTAAATGTCGTATACATCTATGCACTTCACACAAAGGAAATGAGCGGGGTTCTTGAAGTGGGGGCAAAATCTGCCATTTCCCTTTTCGGTGACAATATTGGTAAATATTTCAGTGGGGCCATTGCCATGGGACTTCTTTCAGTTTTAAGCGCTATGATTATGACCGGGCCAAGGGTCTATTATGCCATGGCAAAAGATAGCGTCTTCTTCGAGCTTTTTGGCAACATAAACAAAGTTCACAGGACCCCGGCATATGCGATTCTTTTGCAGGCAGCAATTGCTGTTGCTATGGTTGTTACGGCCTCTTTTGATAAGCTTCTTATATATATAGGTTTTACTCTTGCATTATGCGCCACGCTGACCGTGGTGGGGATGATATTACTCAGGATAACACAACCTGCTTTGAAAAGAGATTACAAAACTTTCGGATATCCGGTAACACCGTTTTTGTTTATCTTGGGTAATCTTTGGGTCATCTATTTTTCCATTCGGAGCAGGCCCATCGCCTCTCTGTTTGGTTTGGGAACCATCGGTTTAGGCATCTTAGTCTATCTCTATTTCAGTATTAGGAGGGTGTAAATTAAGAACGTTGGTAAACGCTGATCCTTGCATATTGACAAACCGTGGCCCCGCAACTTTTTTTAGATGTCGGGTGTCAGATGTCAGGTTTCAGGATTAAGGGGAAAACGAGGTGATTAATAGCAATTATATAGACGTGGAGGATCTTGAGGTCTAAAAAACTGAACTTGCTTCCTGACACCTGAAACCAAATAGCCATGGCAATCTTAGCAAACAACAGTCTTGATTTACAGCCGTATCAGAAGAGGGCAAAATCATGATATATAGAAAGCGTATGTTCTTAATTGCGACTCTGGTTTTTCTCGTGCCGTCCCCCCTTTTCGCCCATGGCGTCAGGGGGACGGTGGATGAGGGTGGCCTCATGGTCACTGCTGAGTATGATACGGGTGAAGCCATGAGTTATGCTAGGGTGAGGATCTCAGCTCCTGGCGCGAAGTTAACTTTTCAGTTGGGTAGGACAGATAGAAATGGTCGGTTCTGTTTCTTTCCGGATACTCAGGGCGATTGGAAGGTGGTCGTGGACGATGAAATGGGTCACCGCCTGGAGGTCATAGTGCCGGTGAATGAGGCTAAGGAATTGAAAACGGATAAACAGGCCGGGGAATTGGCTGAGAGTTCTCTGTCCAGATACGAAAAGGCTTTGATGGGACTTTCCATCATCTTTGTAATTTCTGGAATTTTCTTTTGGTGGAAGGGAAAGAGAATTTATAGTAAAATGACGTCCGGTCAATAACGACACCCATCACATCTTCCGATACTTCATTACAGGGTAATATGGCTGGAAAGGGGGTGATTTAAAATGAGAAAGTTTTTTTGTGCGATAATTATTCCTGCTTGTATTTTCATAGGGTGTGCCGCTGTAATTTCTAAGGGATTGAGAAGGGAGATATCAAGAGATATAACCTTCAAGAAAATTATTGAAGATCCGGATGCCTGCATTGGAAAGACGGTTCTTATAAGCGGAATCATTTTAGGTTCCAAAAATACAAAGGAAGGGACTCTGATCGAGATACTTCAAAAGCCAGCAGACATGGAGGGAAGGCCAAAGGATGTTGATGAATCTGACGGGAGGTTTTTGGCATTATATAACGGCTACCTGGATGTGGCTATATACAGTCGAGGGAGAGAAGTTGTTTTTGCAGGAGAGGTCAAAGGAAAGAGAATTCTTCCGCTTGACGAGATAGAGTACACCTATCCTCTTATATCGATCAAGGAAATTCATCTTTTCAAGGCCCAAAAAGAAACATTTTATGCATATCCGTATCCCCATTGGTATTATCCACCATGGTATTATTACCCGTATTGGTATCCATAATAAACAAAAAAGGTGTCAGAGCTGAAGCGTTACGGTCTATGGCCTGATAAAGAAGACCATGTTTGCTCGTGACTTAGGAAGGCAACGCTGAACGGATCACCCTGTTAAATAGGGTTCATTTAGGGAAATCTAACGGGGTGAACTCTGAAGCTGTGAACGCTTACGTGAGAAGAAACATGAAATTTTAGATGAACATTTCGGAGTAACCGAGAGGATCATAACTGCATAGTATAGGAATTTCCTTTTTAGACACGGATTACACGGATGTCTACGGATTAGCTTCCATTTCATAAATGCTGTCGCATTTATGAAATAAAGTGCAGTGTAATCAGTGAAATCCGTGTCAGAGATTTTTAAGTTCGCCCGAAGGGTGCTAAGTTCAAGGGAGGAATGCATTATGACAAAAGCTGAACTAATTGAGAAAATGGCAAAAGATGCAGGT
>DRPN01000180.1 GCA_011374625.1 Bacteroidota bacterium | reverse complement strand
ACCCGTAGTTCTGATAGAGATCTGCCAGGCGCCAGTTATTTTCACCGTATTGTTGTTTAATATTTTCAATGGATTTTCTGAAAGAGTCATTGGCTTTTTCCGGTTTGTTCCAGTCAAGATACAGATTCCCCAGGTTGATATAAGTGGAATACAGTTCCACATTATTAATTTGTTTTTTGACAGTCAGACTTTTTGAAAGATAGGATTCTGCCTGTTGGTACCGGCCCATTTTGTGATTCACGATCCCCAGGTTATTGTAAATTCTTGCAAGTGTGAGAGTGTTTTTCTTTGCGGAGGGTAGATTGCTTACGGCCATGATGTAATAATCCTGGGCCTGGCTGTAATCGCTGTTTTTCATTGAGATGGTTCCCATATCATTATAGAGCATGCTGAAGGTCTCCGGAGCAGCATGGGCCCGGCGGTATTGTTCCCCGGCCAGGTTCAGGTATTGCAATCCCTTCGACCGGTTGCCGAGATAATAGGTATATAGAATGGACAGCCAGTGCAGATCATGGGCTTTCCGGGCCGGATGAAGAGTATCGTTTTCTATCAGGGATAACGCCCGTAGCATGTTGTCCCTGGCCCGGATAAAATCACCTAGTTCAAAATAACAATAAGCCAGATACCGGTTTGCATAGCTTGAATGATAATCATTGGCATTTAATAATCGGGAGAGAAAAGAAATGGCCTGTGCTGGATTGTCCGTTTTGTAAGCATAATAACCCTGAAGAAATAATAATTCGGCATGAATGGTATTTTGCTTACTTGTATCCTTTTCATATAGTAACCGGGCTTCATGTATGTCCTTTTCCACGGAATCATACAGACGGAGGTTGATGAATGCCATGATCCGTTTGTAGCGGCATTGCCAGGCATTCATGGTATCTTTCCCGTTTTGATAGAGCATTTCGGCTGCCCGGTATAAGGAAATGGTTTTTTGCCATTGTCCGGCCCGGTTCAGAGAGTCGGCCTGTCTGAAATAAAAAAGGGCAGAGTCAGAAAGCACCGGGCTTATTTTCCTGGCATGAAGATTTTCACTTACCGGGGAAGCAATAATCAAAAACGATACCATTAAGAATCCCGGTATTATAAAGGATCTTTTATTATTATATACTTCTATTTCCACTTATGCAAAAGTATAAAGTTTTTTCTCTATTAAAGAAAATCCGGCGCCGATTATTCCGGTTGACGAATCCGCTTTTTGAAGTCTAAAACATGGAAGGAGTGATTTAAATATTATGTTAACTGAATCCAAAAAAGTTTAAATTTTTTTAATTTTCATAAATAACTGATATATAATTTGTAATAATTAGAATGATTATAAATAGAAGTTTTTTTTAAAATAACTGAAAAAAAATTTCAGTAATCCGGAAAGTAAACCGGACAGTAAGTGAAGACCGGAAAGATTCCGGGGAAAAAAATAGAATGTCCAACTAAAATAATTAAGAAAATGAAAAAGATTGAAAGTTTTACCGAAGACCGTCTGGATGAGACGATGTTATTTTTTGTACGCGGCGGAGAAGACCCGCCTGACGGAGGAGGAACAGAGCCCGTTCCGGAACCGACCTGGCCGAAAGAACTGCCGCCGCCGCCACCCGGATTACCGGATTAGAAATTAGAAAAAGAATAGATATTTTTCGGGAGTGTTTGGGTTCCTGCAATGGAACCGGAAGATACTGTTGTAAGATTACGAAAAAGAGCGTGCCCTCTTCATCACGGATGAGGAGGGTGTTATCTGTAGTTACGAAGAGGTATGCTGCTTCGACAGTGAAGAGGTAATGTATCTTTCCGAAGGTACTTGACGGATAGGTATCCGTATGGTTGTTGCCTATTGTTCCGGGTTTGGATGCATCTGTGTCCTGACAGGCGGGAACGAGTGCAAGGAGTATATTGGCATCTAACTAACGTAAAAGTTAATTGTTTAATTTATTTTAGCTATATAGAAAAATATAAAAAATCTAAAAACAGGATAAAATGAAAGAACAATCAAATCGAAAAATTAATCTGGTGGACAGATACCTGCATGGGGATATGTCTGCTGATGAAAGAGTGGATTTTGAACATCGGTTGAAGGAAGATCCGGAACTGGAGGAACTTCTGAATATACAAAAAGACATTGATGAGGTAATACTTGACCGGGAGGCACTTGATTTTGCTTCAACGCTGGATGCAGCTTATGATACATACAAAAAAAGCAGGAAATCCATATCACGTCATAAACATGTGTATCGTTTGGCAGGAATAGCAGCTATGTTATTGGTATTTCTGGGTATCGGTTTTGTGATTAGGCAACAAAGTGTAAAGCTCCCTCTCAATCAGGCGATCGTAAAAAAGTATTATCGTCCCTATGAAGTGCCTGTAAATTACCGTAGTGCTGAGGGCACGGTGGATGCAACCTTTCGTCTGGCAGTGGAAAAATATAATGACAAACAATATTCCGAGGCTATCCGACTATTTGAACAGGTGTTGAAAGAGGACGATACCCGGATGGATGCCAACCTGATGAATGGTTTGTCCAATTTTGAAATAAAGAACTATAAACGGGCAGATAGTTCATTCAGAAGAATTATCAAACACAGGGACAACCTTTATATCCAACAGGCACAGTGGTATCTGGGATTTTGTTTCCTTATGACTAACCAGGATGAGAAGGCTGTAAAGCTGTACAGGAAAATTGTGGATGAAAAAGGATTTTACAGCAAGAAAGCGGAAAAAATATTAAAGAAATTAAAAGCTAAGGCGGGTTAATAAACCTGCAAAAATTGAATAGACAACCAAAGCAAAACATAATGACGAAAAAAACAGAAGAGTTAAGTCGTGAGGAGTTAATAAAGAGAATCGGATTATTGGAAGACGAAATCTTGCGGGAAAAGGAAGCCAATAATAAGATAAAAAGAACTTTCATTTCCAGGGTGAAACATGAGATAAGAACCCCCCTGAATTCTCTTATCGGTTTTGTCAATCTGTTAAATAACAGTCATCTGAATGAGATAAAACGCAAGCTGTATGTGAAATATATTAACATGAGTATGGATTCTCTCATATTGAACATTGAGAATCTTTTGGAATATGCCATGTTGACAGCAAAACAACTTGAACTGGTGGAGGAAAAGGATGTTTGTCTGGATATTTTATTTGATGAACTATATACAATTTTTTCATCGGAAAAGCATCAGCAGGAAAAATACAGTGTGGTATTGCTTCTGAAAAGGAAGAAGGAGAATGATAAAATTCTGGTTACCTGTGACAGGAGAAGGCTAAAACAGATAATGACGATCCTGATGATGAGTGTGCTGAGAGGTATCCGTAGCGGAAGCATTGAATTCGGATATGAGATAATAGATAAAAATAAAATTCGCTTTTTCATTTCCGTTTCTGCCGAAGAGTTTCGTACGGAATATATTGGTAAAATACTTGAAGATACGGAGGATCCTGAGGTTGCTTTAAATTATCCGGATATCAATCTGACCATTGTACGCAGGCTCATTGAGCTGATGAAGGGAACCATTAATATCACAACTCATCCGGAGGGTAAAGGAAAGTTGATTCGATTTGATTTGCCTTTGGATTTCCGGATATCATCGAGAGATGATCCTGCCAGATATGAACTAAAATCCCGGCAAGATAACCGGTAGTAGATATAAGACTGACAAAGTGAAGTTATAGTGTGATGATAAAAAATTTGAGGTACGATGAATAATGCAGGACAGAAACAACAGGTGAGTGAGAGGAAGAACACAATATTGATTAATAATAAAGAAGAAAGTAAGCTGATAAAAGATAAGGTATGGGACCTTCTGCAATCTGAGACACTTAGTGAATACCGTTTTGACAGAAACAAAAAATTTGGTCCGGTTACGGTTGATTTTTATTGCGAGATATACAGGATTGCCGTTGTTGTTGACAAGGATGAAGAATTTTATACTTCGGCATCTTCGATAGATCCGGAGAGTCAGACAGAGATGGAGCAAATGGGCATTGTGGTCTTGCGGTTTCGTGAATCAGAGATCATAAAAAATCCGTATATTGTTCAAAGAACGATAGGTTTCTGGTTAAAGGAACGGGAGTTTCGTTATCTTTAAAAATTTGTT
>DRPN01000035.1 GCA_011374625.1 Bacteroidota bacterium | reverse complement strand
GGCAGGGTTTTATCCTGTAGAGGAAAAGAAGGCATTGCTATTGGAGGTTGAAAATGAAGTAACCCGGATAATTGAGCAGGAATTCAGTTAAATCTGGGGGATATTGATTTTTTCAGGTCAGTTTTTGTTAAGAATGCAGTAATCCTGCATTTTCAGAAATTAGTTTCGACTGTATTTGATTTACTTTCAAATATTGAAGCAATGGATCGTTGCAAAACAATATTTTCTGATTTAATTCTGTCCAACTCACAAACACTTCCCAATATAATCTTTATCAGGGAAATGGCTTTACAAGGCTGTATTATACTACCTGGCCATATCGATCTCAATATGAAAATGCTGGTATCCGGAAAAAATGAAACGGAACAAACATCGGAAATAGAAAATGAACAGAATGTGTTATTTCGAATGAAAAACTGCCTGTGTAATATCGAAGGTAAAGCTTTGGCCGCAGAAAGCAGTCTGCATGCCGGAACTTTCTCAAACTACCTTTACAAACTGGCGGTACTGAACAAAAAATCCGGGCGTCAGGTCAGGCCGGCACTATATAATTTCAGTAATCTTTCCTTCCTGTTGCCGGAATCATTAACCGGATTGAGGCCCGGGTGTGAAATACTTGAGCTGGCCGCAGTAATCTTATGGCTCTGCCTGTTTTCAGAGAGACTTTAACCAAAAAATTCAATAATATGGCAACAAAACAACTTATCACATTTCTGGGGACTAATTCGTACATGGCAGCAAGATACTATTTCGGTGCTGATCCGTTCAAAGATGAACCTGTAACATATTTTGTCCAGGAAGCCATCATCCGAAAAGAATGTACAGACTGGAAACAGGAAGATGAGATCCTCATATTTCTGACAGAGGATGCCCGTAAGAAAAACTGGGAAGGAAATGGCGTGAATTATGAAGGGTTATCTTCCCGCATCAAACAACTCGGAGTTCAGGTTCAGTTAAAACCTGTGGACATACCGGATATCAAAAATGAAAAGGAGATCTGGGAACTGTTCACAACGGTGTATGAAAAGATGAAAGAAAATGCGGAAATAGTCTTTGACATTACCCATGCATTCCGTTTTATGCCTATGCTTGTGATGGTGTTGATCAATTATGCCAAGGTCCTTAAAAATATCAGGGTAAGCAAAATATATTACGGCGCTTTTGAACGATTGGGTTCACTAAAGCAGGCAGAACAAATAGCCGAAGAGAAAAGATTTGCCCCGGTTATGGACCTTACCGGTTTTTCTGAAATCCAGGACTGGGCATCTGCGGCAGGTGATTTTGTAAAGTTTGGTAATTCAAATAGACTACAAGACCTTTCTTTTAGTGAAGTCAAACCTGTCTTAAAAGAGTCGAAGGGAAAACATGAGGCAGCCAAACATATTAGAGAATTAAACGGTAAGTTGAAAAAATTTTCCGGAATGATGAGTACAATGCGTGGCAGGGAGATCATTGAAGGGACAAATGCGCTGGAGTTGAAAGAAACACTGGAGGCGGTAAAAAACGACCCGGTGTTAATACCGGCTTTGACTCCTCTTCTAGATGAAACCTCCCGGGGAATCGGAAACCTTTCGGAAAAGAATGATCCTGTAAATATGTTTCGAGCAGTAGAGTGGAGTCTGAAATATAACAAGATACAACAAGCTTATACGCTCCTGCGAGAAGCAGTGATCACATACGTACTGAAAATGATCTTTCCGGAAAATTTTTCCTCTATGTTGTATAATGTTAAAGAACGTGAGCCGGTTTCCAGTGCAATTACAATCATATCCGGGAACATTCCGGAGGATGATTGGAAAGTCAATGATGAAGAGAAAGAGAAAATAAAAGAGAAAATAAATAGAATTAAAGATGCAAAATTGCCTGATGAGTTTATTAAAGAATTTGTCAGTCTTGGAAATTTACGAAATGACATCATGCATGCCGGCATGAATGATAATCCCAGTAAACCGGACACATTACGCACACATATACAGGAATCATTTGACAATATAATCAAGCTCCTTGGGCTTGTACTTTAAGAAGTTCACTAAATGAATTCGCAATTAATCAAAATCAGTTAGCGATGCTCATCAACCTTACGAACCACCCCTCCACACAGTGGGAGCCTGAACAGTTACATGTTGCAAGAGAGAAATATGGCAGGATAAAGGATCTTCCCTTTCCTGTGGTGAATCCCTCGTGGGATGAAGAAATGATTCTCAACCTTGCCGGCAGGACAGTCGATAAGGTCCTGGACATTCTGAGCAAATCGCACAGACCGGGAGAAAAAAATGCTGTTCACATTCAGGGTGAATTTACCCTGGTGTATGCTGTGGTTTCCCGGTGCCTTGCCAGAGGAATACCCTGTGTGGCCAGTACCACTAAGCGCAATGTACTGATGCCGGAGCACGGTGAAAAATTTTCACGGTTTTCCTTTGTCCGGTTTCGCCATTACCGTCCCTGAACAATATAACACAAAGCGATGGAATTTTTGGAAAATCAGAAAAAATATTTTGGTTTTCAGCTGACACCTGAACAGGAAGAGGTTGTGCGGAAGTTACTCGAATTTTTTGACGGAGATGGCCATGTTTTTGTACTTAGAGGTTATGCCGGTACGGGAAAAACCTCTCTGGTGAAGGGGATAATACAATACCTGGCATCGAAATCCGTAGCTTCAGTTTTGCTTGCCTCAACAGGCCGGGCTGCCAAGATCCTCAGTGATAAAGCAAAGGTACAGGTACAAACCGTACACAGCAGAATCTATACTCCTGTTGTGAAACATCTCGAACACCTTGCAGTGCCAGGTAAAAATCCGGATATACGGGAATTCAGGCTGGAATTTGAACTGGATGAGAACGAGGATCCGGAAGATACGGTATATTTCGTGGATGAATCATCCATGATTTCTAACCATAAAGTTCGTTCTACCTTACTTGATTTCGGATCAGGTCGTTTGCTGTCAGACTATTTTGAATATCTGGGGCCACGTAAAGTGGTTTTTATCGGAGATCCGGCGCAGCTGCCTCCTGTGAATACGCGCTTTTCGGCTGCCCTGAATACAGAATATCTTACTTCACAATTTGGGAAAAAAGTGGTGGACGCCGAGTTGACTCGCATTATGCGGTTTCCCTCCGGAGCAGGTATTGCCGCGAATACTGAACGTTTGAGGAGAACAATTCAGAAGGGCAAATATCCATATCTTACCATCAGTGTTTCTGAATTTAACGATTGTTTCAGGTATAAAAATGACCGTGAGTTTGTTCAGGCGTATGTACATTCAATTCGGGAGCGGGGCGTGGACAATAACATTTTGCTTGTACTTTCCAATAAAGCCGCGGCCCGGTACAACCATAAGGTCCGTTCCGGCCTTTTCGGGCGTAAGGCGCTGGAGCCTCTTAACACCGGGGAAGCCTTGATGGTCGTGCGTAATAATTATCACTATGGCGTGTATAACGGCGATCTGGTTTATTTTGAGAAAGCAAACCGCTCAATAAAGCGTGCCGGCATGGAATTCATTGACGTTCATATACGCCTGAATGAGGCTGGTGAAGGTGCACGGCTCATCAGAAGCTATGCCGTTAAAGATCTCCTTTTGTCTGATGAAAGGGATCTTACCCTTGAACAGGAAAAGAATATCCAGATGGATTTCTTTATTCGTATGGGAAAGGTTGCCGATGCACTGGTTAGGGGGAAAGAAAACAGAATAACGGCTGAAAATGTGGTCAAACTGAATCAACACCTTCGGTCAAGGTGGGGATACACGGTGGAACTCCCGGAAAAGATTATGCAAAAATCTTTGTCAAAAACCCGTCTGCGGAAGGAATTGGTTATTGCCAATTACCAGACCGACCCGTTTTTGAATGCCATAAGGCTGAAATACGGTTATGCCGTAACATGCCACAAAGCGCAGGGTGGGGAATGGGAGGATGTCTTTATTTTACTGGATCCCGTCCTCTTTTATACGGACAAGGAAAACCAATACCGGTGGGCTTACACGGCCATCAGCCGGTCGGTGAAAAGGATTCATTTTCTGGATAATATGTGTATTTATTAATCTGCAGAACAAGATAACATGGAATTGGTGTTAAATACTTTCGGTACCTCACTGGTAAAAACAAATGATGCCCTCCAGGTC
>DRPN01000177.1 GCA_011374625.1 Bacteroidota bacterium | reverse complement strand
TCACCAGACCGTTCCAGGTAAACATCAATGTGCCGTGCCCGATAAAGGTGATCTTCAAAGGACCTTGTGAGGTTGGGAACATATCCTCTTCGTAAGTTTGCGGAGAGGCAGTATGCATAAAGATGCCGGCAAATAACATGACGATAATTTTATGAATCATAATTTATAAGTTAATAGTTTAATTAAACGGGAAAGAAGTATCTTAAGTGGGTTTCTTATCCAGCTTTTTTACTTTCTGGTATTTTGTGCTGGCATCTATCATACGGGCCCAGTTTACCCTTGTTCCGTTTTCCAGCGACTCGTAAACATAACCTTCATCGGTAAGTAATATCCTGCAGTACCCCAGTGCATAACGGAAGGACTCGACATAATCTCCTTCGTGAAGTTCCCTGCCCTCCATATCTGCAAAAGGGAGTTCCTCATGACTTTTGTGTACCACTTTTCTTTTCCCAAACATATTTGTAAAATTACGAAAAAAATTGGAAATGGTGTTTTCCTTTTTCATCCGATTTCGCGTTCCGCTATGGCGGACGAGAAGAAATAGTTTAATTCCCCGACCCTCTGTGTCGGAAAAAAAATAATTCCTTGTGATACCTCGGGGCTCTGCCCCGGGGTGGTTCAATCAAATTTAATCAAAGAAATTACTCGGAGTTTCCGCCCGGACGACTCCGTTCGGACGGGTCTGCCCCGGTGTTCCGCTTATACCTTTTCTTGAGGAGAGGTCAAAACTTTCAGAGAAAGTTTTGGGTGAGATGTAATTAAGAAATTTTGTTTTAAGAAATTTCTAAATTAAAAGGGAATCAGTTGCTGCGTCTTTTTTTAAAAAATTTTTTTACCGAATTGTTTGGTGAGCAATTGTTCCCTCAATACGGATCCTGTGCAGCATGGCAAAAAAGACGGGGATAGTGACCACTAAAAAACTAATCCGGAATTTTCAACTTGGGTTAAGAACCTTGGTCTTTCGTTATTGACACAACATAGGTCGTTGGAGGATTTGGAAAAGATGAAGAAAAGGAATGATGAGGCGTCGGAGGGATGTCACTGAGTCACTCGTTCTCTTTTTTTTACTTATCCTGTTATCCTGTCTGACTGATTATTTTAAGTTTTTCTTTATTCAGTAATGTGATGGTTTTTCCTGAGACGTTAATCAGATTGTCTTCCACGAAGGTCTGCAGTATCCTGCTTATACTTTCCCGTGTGGTACCAATAATATCGGCAAGTTCAAGTCGTGTAAGGTGCAAATGAAAAGAATTTGATTCATAGATATCGTTAGCCAGAAACAAAAGGGTACCTGCCAGTTTTCCATTCAGTTGTTTTTGCGTCAGATTGATGCACCGATGAAACTGACCAAGCTCATATCTGCATAATGTCAGGATAATTTCCCAGGCAAAGTTTCCGTTTGCATGAATGAGTTCCCTGAAAGTACTAAGGTCGATAAAACATGCCTCTGTATGATCCAGTGCCATAGCCGAATAATGATTAACCTTATCGCCGACTGTTGTAGGTATTCCTAAATAAGCGGGAGCCCTCACAATCTTTAGTATCTGTTCCCGGGATGGTCCTTTCATATATAACTTGACAAGTCCGTTTTTCAAATAAATAATATTTGAAGATAAAGCATTCTGTTTAAATATTACTTCACCCGACTCAAAATGTACTTCTACGGATTTATTTCCCAATTGATGAAGTTGCGCATCTGTAAGATATTGAACGGCAGATGACTTTACATTACAATCTAAACATTTGACATTATCCATAATAATACAAATATATAAAAAAGTGATAAATATCATATTCTCTTTATACTTATATCACTTAATTATTTATAAAAATAAATAAAGTATGCCATATTTTCACGCTGTATAAAATATTAATTTTAAAAAACGAAACGTTATGGCAAAAAAACTTACATTGGCTTTATTTTCCGGAAGTGTTGATAAATTAACAGCTGCCGGAGTGATTCTCGGGGGTGCTGCTGCCGAGGATATGGACGTCGAGATTTTTGTATTGTTGCAGGCTGCCTTTGCATTCAAGAAAGAGAATGCTCTCACCAATGAAAGGGTTGCTGAGATTACGGACAAAAAGGATGAATTCCTTGCCTCTCTGAAAAGACTTGAAGCCCCGCATTGGACTGAGGCATTTAAAACGGCTAAAGAAATGACCAATGTGAAAATCCACATTTGCGGGTTTGCCGGGAAGGTATGGCACGGCGAAAAGCTGGAGGACTTTATTGATCTGGCGGATGATATTGTCGGTATAGGCGAATATATAGATGCTGCTGAAAATGCTGATATAAATTTATTTATCTAACAAAAATCAGGAGGAAAAATCATGACACCGGAAGAATTAGCACAAATTAAGGTTGATAAATCCGTGGATGCACGGGGAACATCCTGTCCAGGTCCGTTACTGGCTGCAAAAAAAGCTATCGGTCAGATTGAAAAAGGTCAGGTAATGGAAGTTCTTTCTGCCGATGAAGGGACCAAACGTGATATCCCGAAATGGTGTGCCAAAAAAGGGTTTGAGTACCTGGGTACAGTAGAGGAATCAGGCTATTTTAAAATTTTCTTAAGAAAGTAATTATGGCTGGTGGGAAAGTAAATGACGGCCCCAGGATCCTGGTATTTTCTACCGACAAGATTTCCGATCCGGCCATTGATATGGCGGGCTTACTAAAGTTACATTATCCGCCCACCGTATATACCATCTCCATACCCTGTTCGAGTGCTGTGAAACCAAGGTGGATATTGCATGCACTGGAACAGGGTTTTGACGGGGTATTTATTGCTGCCGATGGTACCGATTGTCCGTATGGGGAGTCATGTACTGAAAAAACCGGACAGGTGGTAAGTACAACCATGCAGATGATGAAAGACAAAGGAATGGATCCCGCCCGGTTGAAAATGGCGGCTATTTGTTCCGTATGCAGCGAACCTTTTGTAAATCATGTGAAAAGTTTCTCGGAATATTTACGTAAATCTTCAAATTCATGAATATGCAGGAACCAAGGAAGACACTGGAATATGATGTTCTGGTGATTGGTGGGGGGATTGCCGGAGGGGAATCAGCTATTAATCTTGCAAATCTGGGATACAAAGTCTTGCTGGTAGAAAAGGATCTTTCCATTGGTGGAAAAATGATCCTGCTCAGTAAAGTGTTTCCGACACTCGACTGTGCTGCCTGTATCACCACGCCCAAAGTGTCGGAAATAGCCAGACATCCTAATATTACCATTTTTACCGGTACGGAAACCCGTAAGATTACCAAGAAAGGAGAACATCGTTTTGAAGTGGATATATTGCATAAGCCGCGTTATGTTCATATCGAAGATTGTACGGGGTGTCAATTGTGTGAGGAAGCTTGTCCGGTAAGTGTTACCGATGAGTACCAGTATGGACTGGTGGGGCGAAAAGCTGCTTTTATCCCTTTTAGTATTGCCAGTCCCCGTGTGGCCGCTATTGATATTGAAAACTGTACCCTTTGTGGTGCCTGCGAAAGAGTATGTCCGACAAAATGTATTGATTTTACCATGACCGAAGAAGAATTTCTGGTAAAGGTAAAGGCGATTGTGGTAGCTACGGGGTTTAACTTATTCGATCCCCTGAAAATTCCCCGTTACGGTTACGGCAAGTTCAGGAATGTACTTACTTCCATGCAGATGGAACGACAGTTGGCCCCCACAAGGCCCTTTAATACCGTTCTGCGTCCCGGTGATGGCAAACTCCCTGATAATATAGCTTATGTATTATGTACAGGCTCTAGGGATAAATCCGTAGGCAATCCCATCTGTTCACAAATCTGTTGCATGTATTCCATTAAGCAGGCCCAGCTTCTTATGGGGGCTTTGCCTATGGCTGATATTACGATCTATTACCTGCATATCCGAGCTTTTGGAAAAGGATTTAATGAATTCTATGCCCAGGCTCAGGATATGGGGGTTGGGTTTGTCAAAGGGAAGGTGGGTAAAATTACCGAAAAAGAAAACGGGAACCTGATTCTCAGATATGAAGATATAGAAGCGGGAACGGTACAGGAGGCCGAGCATGATATGGTTGTCCTTTCGGTGGGTGTTTTACCTACTCTCGGTATCTCAGAAGTCTTCGAAAACGAAAAACTGGAACTTGATCCGTTTAATTTTATCAATCAACCCGATATGCTG
>DRPN01000195.1 GCA_011374625.1 Bacteroidota bacterium | reverse complement strand
GAGCAATGCAGGATTAACTGCATGAAAAATAGCTGGGTAATTGATCTAGATATCAAAGGTTTTTTCGACAACATTGATCATTGTTTATTTCAGTTGAAAAGTATACCAGTATATTAATTCAAAAGTATACCATTTTTTTAAAAAAAAGAAGAGAGATTTTTCTTTCCGGGCTAGCCCGGAAAGAAAAAATCGGGAGCTCTGATCGGGATGTTTTTCAAATAAGTTTTTTTCATTTTCCTAATAGTTTGCGGGTTTCTCTTAAGCGATAAGATTCCCCGTTCATATTTACTAAATGGGCTTTATGGGTGAGTCTGTCCACAAGGGCGGCCGTAAGGACCGGATCGCCAAAGATTTCTTCCCATCGGTCAAAACCCAGGTTTGTGGTTATTATAGTCGATTTTCTTCCTGCTCTCAGGGAAAGATGATTAAATAGCAGTTCAGATCCTTCTTTATCAAATGAGACATATCCGAACTCATCGCAGATGACCAGGTCATATTTTTCAAATTTGCTTTCTAACTGACGAAGGGTTTTCTGAGCATGGGATTCTCTAAGTTGGGTCAACAGTTTATGAATGGTCACAAAAAGTACTTTGTATCCCTGCATACAGGCTTTCAGACCCAGGCCTGTGGCAATGTGTGTTTTCCCGGTTCCCGGATTGCCGGCCAGGATGATATTTTCACCCCCGGCAATGAAATCCAGTCGCTCAAGTATCGGGAGTTTTTCTGCTGCATCTTTAGGGAGAAAGTCCCTTTCCAGATCATGCAGATACATCCTGGCAGGAAAACCTGCCTGACGTATCTGTGCTTTTTTCCTGTTCTCCAGTCTTGTCTCATATTCTTTTTCCATCAACCGTAAAAGATACTTTTCATAGTCCAGACGCTCGCGTGCTGCATCCCGTGCGACTTCTTCAAAATCACGTCGGAAAACCGGAAGACGTAGTCCTTTACTGTATTGTATAATCTGTTCTTTTATTTCTTTTTCCATGATTGGTTCATTTTTTTGTTTTTTGTTTTTCTCTTTTCCCTCCCATTCTAAAATATCTGGCTAAGGCGTTGTAATTGTTCCTTTGCCCGGATTACCGTCTCATTGTCTTCCGGAAGGAAGTCAGTTCCTTTCGCCGGTTTATTTCCCAATAATGCCGTGATCATTTCTACTGTGATGTTTTTGGGATTACGGTCAAGTAACCTGCCGACACTTTCTTCCAGACTCTCCCCGCTGACCTGATGACGGTGACAATAATGCAACATCTCTATGAACTCTCTCGGGGTGGATCTGAAAAACTTTTCGTATAACTCTTTCAGGTAACTGCTGCGGGCCAGGGCTACACTCCCCTTTAATGCTCCGGGTTTTCTTTTGAAGGTATCCAGGTAATGCTCAATATTTATGATCCATTGGTACTTTCCGTAACTCCTGGAATGGACCCCCACCAATGTATTCTCGTAATAGATTTCCAGCTTATTACTGTAAATACTTCCTGTTACGAACTTTCCCACCAGCCCCTCGGGTACCGAGTAACGGTTCGTTCCGTAACTTATCGTTGCGTATTTATCTACCCTAAATTCCCTGCTCTCTGAACATGCCATCGGAACCGGTGCAGGCCATAAATATTTTTTCTCTTCCTCAAACAGCTCTTTGGCCGTCTTCCCGGTTAACTGCTGAGTCGTTCCGTTTATCTCATCTACGATCTTCTCCAGATGCTCCCGGGCTTCTTCCAGGGTGTCAAACTTGTTCTTTATCCCAAAGGCTTTGCGCCGGATATATTCCACGCTACGCTCTACATGCCCTTTTTCATTCCCCCGGTATGCATTACAAAAACGATGGG
This sequence comes from Bacteroidota bacterium, assembly GCA_011374625.1. Lineage (GTDB taxonomy): Bacteria > Bacteroidota > Bacteroidia > Bacteroidales > VadinHA17 > DRPN01. The sequence continues at coordinate 2,437 of DRPN01000195.1, read as the reverse complement.
TAAAGTGGTAATAGCCTCGCAACTGTAACAACGCTTCGGTAGGTTCCTTCTCTTGCCTCCCGGTAAAACGGGCTACCGCTACACGCGTATTGTCATACAATGTTTCCTTGAACGACCCTCCCACATGTGAGAAAAATGTTACATGGGCTTGCTTAAAGGATAAGGTGTCTTCCCGCCTGTATAAGTCAGCGTATCGATAATTACTGTAGGCTGATGTGAAAACTGACATCCGGAACCTCTCCGGTTTATCTCCAATGGTTATCCGAACTTCTCCCCAGTCAAACTCACAACGCTCTCCAGGCTGGTAGGTTTGCCTTATATAACTTTCCTTTTTTGTCCCTTTCCTCTCTTTTCCCCTTATGTAATTACATACGGTCGTATAGCCTATTTTATACCCCCGCCGCGAAAGTTCCTCCTGAATGTCTCGTTTCTTGAGCATCTGTTTGTGCATGCCTTCCATAAGCTTAACCCGATTCTCTTCCAGTAAATTATCTATTATCTCCTGTACTTCCCGGGTTAATTTGCGCTTACCCCTGTTGTTAACCTGATATTCCGGCGCTTTGGACAGATATTCCCCCATCGCGCTTTCCCTGACTTTACTTTTTGACAAGAGTCTCTCGTATGCGTCTATGTACTTCTTTACCGTCTTTCGGCTTATTCCTAATTCCCGGGAGATGCTCCGCTGACTGGCTCCTTCCCGGTATTTCCTTAATATTATTTCTTGTTTTGTATACATACTTATCATTTTGTTTTTGCAACGAAAGTTATCACTCTCGTTCTTGTTCGACAAGTGGTATACTTTTCAATTGAAATGTGGACTACTTTTCAATTAATATAAGCAGTGTTCCACAAAAAACCGTTGGGCCTGCATATAAGCTATTGCCTTTTTTTCATATTGTTCCAGACTGGCATTGGTGAAGGAATATTTTAGTTCAACTCCCTTTTTGGTCCTGTGTTTCCTGATTACCAAGAGTCGTTTTTCAATCCCTCCCCGAGCCTTGTTCCAGATGAAAACCCGGACAAAATGAAACTTTGCTTTCAGATACCCTTTTGCCGTAGTACGTATCTTTATCTCTGTCCATTGATCGGGGGATAAGTGTTTCTGATAGTTATCTACCCGAATACTTTCTTTGTCCGGTTTCGGTAGAAATGGTTTTCTCCCTCGTATTCCTTTCTTTTCCGGTATCTTTAAATCCGGTTCCTCCAGATATACGACCTGATCCTTATGGATATCCATCATATACAAATACCCCAATCCTTCTATCTTATTAGCCAGTTCAATATCATTCCCATATAATCCGTCTCCTCCGACAAAATCAAATTTAACCCCAAGCTCATGTTGATGTCTTATGATCTCATAGGCTAACTCCGGCTTTGTCTTAAATCCGGTTTCCTCTTCCGGTATGCCTGCCTCTTCACACCGATCCTTGTTTTCTGTCCAGTCCTTCGGAAGATATAACCTGGCATCTACCAACGAAGAAAAATCTCCATTACTCAAACTCCCTACAACTGTTACCTGACTATTGGCTGTTTTCCCAACATTCCCGCAATATTGCCATCCTGCTCCAACACTTTTCTCTCCTTTCTTTTCTATCCCTGTCTCGTCAATAGGAAGGCCTGTTATTTCCCTTTCGGGTAACACCCGACTTGTCCTAAGAGCCGCTTTATCCATTACTCCCCTGGCATCCCATCGGGAATCCGATATAAAATGCTGTATCTGATAATAATCCACATCTCCTTGTCGCTCGCAGATTCTTTCTATATTCCGTCGTTCACTCAGGAAGATCCCTTTCGTATATTTTTCTGCTTTGTCAAAGAACTTTTTCGTTCTGTTTTTGAAATACTCCTCATAATCAGACATATAACTATCCAGCCGCTTCAGAGAAGCAGATAGTGTTTTTCCATAATTTTTGTTATTTTTACGTTGTGTTAAACATTGCGAAGAACGATAAATATGTTTTTCGATTATGCCTTGAAGATACTAATTTTCAAGGCATTTTCGTAATTTTTTTACTACTTTTTTTAATCTGTCAAAGTAGAATTAATTTAAATATCTAAAACATAAGACATGGAAGAAAAACTAAGTAAAACCAGTTTGATGCAAAAGTATCATTTAAAAGGAACTCCGAATATGGGACTGATAATGGCTACTTTCGGGTTCTTTATCGGGTTTGCTGCAGTTTCACTATATGGTCCCGTAGCAACCAAATTAAAAGAAGTACTCGGAATTTCCGGATTTTTATTAGGGTTGCTTGTAGCCGCACCAAATCTTTCCGGCTCACTATTACGCATTCCTTTTGCTGCATGGGTAGATAAAGTAGGTGGAAAAAAACCATTGGCTATACTGTTATTATTAGCAGTTTTTGGGATGGCCGGTTTATCAATCTTACTGTTGATGTATTATCCCGATCATATTACTAAAAGTATGTATTGGGTG
>DRPN01000196.1 GCA_011374625.1 Bacteroidota bacterium | reverse complement strand
TTGCCAATTGATAAAAAAATGCTCACACTTTCCATCCGGAAAACAGCCGTTGAAAATGCCCGCAGAGTATTTAAGAATGCTGACGCAGAATTTAAAAAACAAACACTGGCTTATCTTGACGGTGTTAATAGTTTTATTGACGAGGGAAACCTTCCGGTCGAATTCACACTGATCGGTTTTGAGCCGGAACACTTTACTCCTGAAGATGTTTATACCGCTATTGGTTATATGGCGCTTTCTTTCACTTCAGCCTTGAGTCTCGAACCCATGACCACTTATATTTATCAAAAATTAGGGGAAGATTACCTGAAAGATCTTGGTATTGATTCGGCCAGCAATGCACAACTTTATAACCCGAACGAAGAACTTACTTTTTTAAACGACCTTTCCGGAAATCTGCAAACGTACCTGCCCGTACCTGTCTGGGAAGGTTCCAATAACTGGGTGATGAGCAAAGACCGCTCCGAAAGTGGAAAAGTACTGCTTGCCAACGATACACATATTGCGTACTCACAACCGGCTGTTTGGTTTGAAGCCCATCTGAATTATCCGGGTTTTGAAATGTTCGGGTTTTACCTGGCAGGTGTTCCATTCGCGCTTATCGGGCACAATAATAATTACGGCTGGGGGCTGACCATCTTCCCCTTTGATAACATGGACCTGTACCGCGAAAAAGTAAATCCCGAAAACCCAAATCAATATTTATTTGCCGGAACATGGAAAGATTATGAGATTGAGGAATATGCTATCCAAGTTAAAGATAAAGAATCTGTTCCCTTTCACATACAAAATACCATCCACGGGCCCATACTGAATCAGGCATTTGATAACATTTCTTCGGTTGAGGAAAGTCCGATAAGTTTCTGGTGGGCATTAAACAAGGTGAAGACAACTGCTTTGCAGGCTTTGTATGAGATCAACAATGCACAAAACCTCGAAACATTCGAAAAGGCAACTTCTCTGGTTGATATTGTTGGATTGTACATTGTTTATGGTGACAACGATGATAACATTGCCTGCTGGGCTACAGGAAAGATCCCTATTCGTTCGCACACGGTAAACTCTAAACTGATATTAGACGGATCGGACAGCACAACGATGATCAAAGGCTTTTACAGCTTTGACAAAAACCCGAAACTGATCAATCCTGAGGACGGCTTTATCGGAACCTCTAACAATGCCCCACACAGGGTAGATGGCATATTATATCCCGGTTATTATTATCCGGGGTACAGAGCACACCGTATCAGGGAGCTGGCCGACAGTCAACCTAAATGGACCCTTGAGGAAATGAAACGTATCCAAAACGATGTGAAATCGGAAAGAGATATAAAGATCAGGGATCTTGTAGTTAGATATACAGACATTGAGAAAATAAAAAGCAAAGGACCTGTTTATATGCAGGCAATGAATAGACTTACGGAGTGGAACGGGGAATACGATGTGCAAAGCACCGGAGCAACCATATACACAAGCATGTTGTATCACATCCTTAAGCTGGCCATGGAAGATGAACTGGGTGAAGATCAGTTTAAAAAAACTGTGAACTCCGTTACGTTAAGGTCTTCAATAGAAACCCTGTTTTTTAATGAAGATTCTCCCTGGTGGGATAATATAAACACAGAAGAAAAAGAAAGCCGGAACCAGCTTTTCCGGGAAGGGCTGCAACTTGCAATGGATGATTTATCAGAAAACATTGGAGAAAGCCCGGACAACTGGCGTTGGGGAAAACTACACACACTTACCCATGTGCATCCTGTCGGCAGGCAGGAACCTTTTGATAAAGTTTTTAATGTAGGGCCTTTTGCCAAAAGCGGTGGTAATGAAGTGGTGGATAAAGAGAATTTTCTCTACAGTGGGCATGGCCCGTATAATATCAGGTCGGGCCCGGCTATGAGGTTATTGTTAGATTTCGCCCGGCCCGAAGAAGCACTCTCGGTTATTCCTACCGGTCAGTCAGGAAATGTGATGAGCCGGCACTATGATGATCAGGCTGTACTGTTCGTGCAGGGTAAGTACAAAGTTCAGGAGATGGACAAAAGTAAACTCCCGACAGACAGGATCCTTCACTTAAAACCAGGATTATAGTTATCATCGGGGTAGTATTATTTATAATAACAGATAGTCTTTTTAGTTAATCTAAAAATATTGTTAATTATTTAACACTGTACTTTTATATACCACTTTTTAAAGTAATTTTGCTGCCCTGCAACAATTCGAATCAGAAGTAACATATATATGGAAAAAGAAAAACTTTTCACTGACTTTCCGCCTGTTTCTACCGAAAAGTGGATGGAGAAAATTATCAAAGACCTGAAAGGGGCGGACTATGATAAAAAACTCGTTTGGAAAACAGACGAAGGTTTTGACGTACAACCTTTTTATCGTGCTGAAGATCTGGCGAATATCCCGTACCGTAATGTATTGCCCGGCAACTTTCCATACGTAAGGGGGAATAAAACGAAGGGGAATATGTGGCTTGTGCGGCAGGACGTGCATGTGGAAGATGCTGACACGACAAATGCCAAACTGCTGGATATCCGGATGAAAGGCGTTGACTCCTTCGGTATTATCTACCCGGATGGCCATGTTCCGGGTGAAGAAGAAGTGGAACGTCTGCTAAACAACATCCGGGCGGATGTAATGGAATTAAATTTTTCCTGTGACGATCCTTATGCCATTATTCAGGTCATTGACCATCTTGTTAAAAAATACAACCGTGATCTGGACAAAGTAAAAGGCTCGCTGGAATTTTGCCCGTTAAGCAGGTACAGTACAACAGGAACGTTTTACCTTTCGGAAAAAGAAGACTATAAAACAATGAGTAAACTATTCATTGCAGGCGGGCTTCTGCCCAACTTCCAACTACTCACGGTGAACGGAACCATTTTTAAAAATTCAGGCGCCGGAATTGTCAGCGAGCTGGCATTTACACTGGCTATGGCCACCGATTACCTGACTCATTTGACCGAAAACGGTCACGATATTGACGATGTGGCACATCGCTTCCGGTTTCATTTTTCTGTAGGATCAGATTATTTCATGGAAATTGCCAAGTTCAGAGCCTTCCGTTTTCTGTGGTCGAAAGTGGTGAATGCGTACGGGGTAAGCCACGCTGATAAAACAAAAACTTTTATCCATTGCTCAAACGCAGAGTGGAATAAAACCCTGTACGATCCATATGTGAACATGCTGAGAACCACTACAGAATCAATGTCGGCTATATTGGGAGGTATTGATTCGTTAAGTGTACTGCCTTTTAATGAAGTATTTGAAAAGCCAGATGAATTTTCAGAACGTATTGCCCGCAACCAGCAGCTTATTTTAAAAGGGGAGTCTTTCTTCGATAAAGTGGCCGACCCGGCCTCCGGTTCTTATTACGTCGAAAATCTGACAACAAAACTAATTGAAAAAGCCTGGGAACTCTTCCTCCAGGTTGATGAAAAAGGCGGCTACCTGGAAGCATTTAAACAGGGATTTATTCAGGAACGAGTAAGTAATGAGGCGGAAAAGAAAAACAGCAATATTGCCCTGCGGAAAATGTCGCTGCTCGGCACTAACCAGTACCCAAATATCTCGGAACACATTGATCCGGCAGGTATAAAACCAGCAGCACTGACGGTTGAGAATAATCCGGAACTACTTATACCCTATCGCGGTGCTGAAGCTTTTGAAAAAATCAGGCTAAAAACAGATGCATATGCACTAAAACACAAACGACCTGTTGCCTGGATGTTTACCTATGGCAATCTGGCGATGCAAAAAGCCCGTTCGCAATTTGCAGGTAACTTTTTTGGAGTGGCAGGATTTGATATTGCCGACAATCCCGGATTTACTACTGTTGAAGAAGGAATAAATGCAGCTAAAAAAACCAAACCTGACATTGTAGTTATTTGTAGCTCTGACGAAGAGTACGCCGACATAGCCTTGCCGGTTTATGAGGCGTTAAAAGATCGTTCGATTGTTGTTTTGGCGGGCTATCCTAAAAATTTAGTGGAAGAATTCCGTGCAAAGGGCATGAAACACTTTATCCATGTCCGGTCGAACGTACTGGAAGACCTGAAGAATTATCAGCAAATGCTGGGGATTGCTTAAATCATTTACTTAAAAAAGAGGCGAACCATGAAACCGAATTTCAAAATCATAGATGTTTTCAGAACCCCTGAAAGCCCTGTTACTTCCGAAAAATGGATAGCACAAAATCAGATTGCCCCCGAATGGAAAACACCCGAACAAATTGAGATCCAACCTGTTTATACGGATGCTGTACTGAAAGGCATGGAGCACCTGAACTATGCCGCCGGATTGTCGCCATTCCTGCGTGGACCCTATTCCACGATGTATGTAACAAGACCATGGACCATCAGGCAATATGCCGGATTTTCCACTGCAGAAGAATCAAATGCTTTTTACCGGCGTAATCTGGCTGCAGGACAAAAAGGTTTGTCGGTAGCTTTCGACCTGGCCACACACCGTGGCTACGATTCGGACCATGAACGCGTGGTTGGTGATGTAGGTAAAGCCGGTGTAGCTATTGATTCCATTCTCGACATGAAGATCCTGTTCGATGAA
>DRPN01000041.1 GCA_011374625.1 Bacteroidota bacterium | reverse complement strand
GGTTTTAATTCTGCCTATTTTTCTTTTTTGTGGCATAATAATTGAATTTTTGTAAAAAAACAGTTATGAAACGTCCATGATAAAATAATTATGATTTTAACACATACATGCATAATTATTTTTCATGGTAAGTTCCATCTGACCTTTAATAAAAAATAAAAATAAACAGATGAAAACACTATTCCTTCTTCTTTCACTTTTCTCCTTTTTTCTCAGCTTTCCGGAAAAAGGATTATCAAATAATATGCCATCCGTACAGCTTGACACTGTTTATTATATCCCGGGTAAGATAAAACACACTGCCCGTATGTTTAGCGATATGGAAAACGTAAGTTCGGTAGTCTTATACATCCCTGCCGATTCGACAGTCCAGATCCTTCAACCGGTGAAAGATTATTTCCTTATACATTATCAGGGTATTGATGGATATATCCTTCAGAAGAAGGTGGAAAACTATACGGAGATACTCAAAGAATTCAATCAGCCGGCAACGGACCGTCAGGCAAGGCAGAACCAGGTTAATGATAGCAGGTATCGTCAAATGGTTTCTAAATACGGAAATGAGATCGGTGAGAAAATCTTTGAACACAAGATATGGAAAGGTATGACCACTTCCATGGTACGGGATAGCTGGGGTACGCCCCGGACCATCAATCATTACATACATATCAACAGAGTCAAAGAAGAATGGATCTATCCGAAGTATATTCTTGTTTTTTGGGACAATCGACTAACCTCTTGGTATAAACGAAAATAGAAAAGTGAGAAAATCCTTTTTGTTACATCAGATACAGTCAAATAGTAATACTTTTGGATAATCTGGTTTTTCAAAACAATCTACTAGGTTACAATTCTTAAACTTACCAATTCAAACCTACGTAGAGACCTACGTAGGCAATTTTTTTGTACCCGGAGCGGGACTTGAACCCGCACGGTCAAATGACCACTGGATTTTAAGTCCAGCGCGTCTACCAATTCCGCCACCCGGGCGTATATTATATTATATTAAAGAACGTATCCCGATACTATTCCCATTTTTCTTCCCTGTCTTCATTTCCTTTTTCCGGGTGGCGGAATTGTCTCCCCTGCTATCAGGCTCCTCCCTATATTGATCCACCGGATCAATACTTAACGGTCGGCCCTGCCACCCGGGCATTTCGAAGCTTAAAGTTAGAAGCTGAAAGGATAAAACACATTCAAAGAACTTATTCAGTAGTTGCAAAAATAAAACAAATTTTAGTCGTAACAAAACTGAAAAATCAATCAGCGGAGCCAGGCTTTCACATACGCAGGTTGCTCAACAAAGGAAATAAAAAAACCGCCTTTAGCGGTTTTTTGTCGAGCGGAAAACGGGACTCGAACCCGCGGCCCCGACCTTGGCAAGGTCGTGCTCTACCAACTGAGCTATTTCCGCAATCTTGTTAAATAACATGCTTTCTTTGAAAGCATTTGCAAAAATAAAATTTTTTTATCGAATATAAAAAAGAATTTCATCAGCTTTTTATTGTTTCAAATGCTTTTTGATATCATTCAACTTATTCAGGGCCTCCACCGGTGTCAGGTTGTTGATATCCAAGTCGATCAGCTCATCCCTGATCTGTTTCAGCACCGGATCTTCCAACTGAAAAATACTCAACTGAAATCCTTCTCTGTTCTCTGCCAGGTCGGCCGGCCGGGTCAGCGTTCCGGAATCCTGCGATTTTTCCAGATCCTTTAATATCTCTTTGGCACGGGATACCACACTCTTTGGCATTCCAGCCATTCTTGCCACATGGATCCCAAAGCTATGTTCACTGCCACCTCTTTTTAGTTTTCGCAGGAAGATCACCTTGTCATTCATCTCCCGGATGGAGACATTGAAGTTTTTAACCCGTTCGAAGGTTTTCTCCATTTCATTGAGCTCATGATAATGGGTGGCAAAAAGGGTCTTGGCACGGGCAAAAGGATGCTCATGGATATACTCTACCATGGCCCAGGCTATGGATATCCCGTCATAAGTGCTGGTACCTCTGCCTATCTCATCGAGCAGCACCAAGCTGCGGGAAGAGAGATTATTCAGGATGCTGGCTGCCTCCTGCATTTCTACCATAAAAGTAGACTCCCCCAGCGAAATATTATCCGAAGCGCCTACACGGGTGAATATCTTATCCACCAACCCGATACGGGCTTCCCGTGCCGGAACATATCCCCCGATCTGTGCCAGCAGAACGATCAATGCCGTCTGTCGCAGGAGAGCAGACTTACCGGACATATTCGGCCCTGTCAGGATAATGATCTGCTGTTTCTTATTATCCAGATACACATCATTCGGGACATATTCCTCATCCATAGGCAATTGCTTCTCAATCACCGGATGACGACCATCTTTGATATCTATCACATCCGATTCATTTAGATTCGGCTTGTTATAGTTGTTTTCACTTGCTACGACAGCCAGCGAATAAAGACAATCCAGCTCGGCGATCACCGAGGCATTCTTTTGCAGCGGAACGATATAAGGCACTATACTTTCCACAAGATCACTAAACAGACTGCTTTCCAATTCAAGGATCTTCACTTCGGCTCCCAGGATCTTATTCTCATATTCTTTCAGCTCTTCAGTGATATACCGTTCGGCACTTACCAGGGTTTGTTTTCGGATCCATTCTGGAGGAACCTTGTCTTTATGCGTATTCCGCACCTCGATATAATATCCGAAGACATTATTAAAACCAATCTTCAGAGAAGGAATGCCTGTTTGTTCAATTTCCCTTGCCTGTAATTTTTCCAGATAATCTTTTCCTGAATAAAACAATTCCCGCAACTCGTCCAGTTCGGGAGACACCCCTTCTGCAATCACGCCCCCCCTGCTCATTTGCACGGGCGGATCAGGAGCAATCTCCTTTGCGATCTTCTCCCGGGCCGGCAAACACAGGTCCAGGGATTCCCCGAGTTGTTTCAGATCAGTATCTCTCGAAGCGAGACAGGCTTTTTGGATCTCTTCCACGGATACCAAGGCATTTTTTATCTGCACTACTTCACGCGGATTTATCCGGCCGGTAGCTACCTTCGACACCAGTCGCTCCAAGTCGCCAATGTGTTTTATTTCATCTTCCAGCAGTTCTCTGAAATCATCGTTTTCCAAGATAACCCCAACAATATTCTGGCGTCTTATCAGAGGTTTCAACTCTTTCAGAGGCAGTGAAATCCAACGTTTCAGCATACGTGCACCCATAGGTGATACGGTACGGTCAATGACTTCGATCAACGTACCGGCATTCTCATACAAAGACTGGAACAATTCCAGATTGCGTACAGTAAACTTATCCAGCCATACATAATGATCTTCCTCAATCCGCGACAGGGAAGAAATATGCTTGAGCTTATCATGTTGGGTCAGGTCTAGGTATTGCAGGATGGCTCCGGCAGCGATGATTCCGTAACGCAGGCTGTGTATGCCGAAACCTTTTAGAGAGGCCGTCTCAAAATGTTTCAGTAGTCTGTCGGTAGCACTTTCCTCCGAAAAATACCAGTCATCCAGTGTGGTAAGATAATACTTCCCTGCAAAATTTTCCTTAAACAGATTTTTTTTGCTTTTTTCCACCAGGATCTCCCTGGGTCGGAAATTATTCAGGAGCTTGTCCACATACTCTGTGGTTCCTTCTGCTGCCAGGAACTCACCGGTAGAGATATCCAGGAAAGCCACTCCTGTTATCCTTTCAGGATATACGGCTGCCAGGAAGTTGTTCTCCCTGCGTTCCAGCACGTTGTCATTCAGCGATACCCCCGGCGTAACCAGCTCGGTAATGCCCCGTTTCACGATTTTCTTGGCCAGTTTCGGGTCTTCCAGTTGTTCACAAATGGCCACTCTTTGACCAGCCCTCACCAATTTTGGCAAATACGTATCCAAAGCATGATGCGGAAATCCGGCCAGTTCGACATAGGAAGCTGCTCCGTTGGCCCGGCGTGTGAGGGTAATCCCCAGGATGCCGGAAGCTCTGATGGCATCCTCGCCAAATGTCTCATAAAAATCCCCTACCCTGAACAACAAAATGGCATCCGGATGCTTTGCTTTCATCCGGTTATATTGCTTCATCAACGGAGTTTCTGCTATGTCCGGACGCTTTTTTTCCATCTGCTTCACAAATATTGATTTCCAAATTTAAAACTTATCAACGGACCTGTAAAACAATTAACTCCTATTTTATTCCATACTTACTAACAACCTTCAAAAATCTGCTACCTGCCGGGAAAATAGCGGAATTGTTAAAAAACATACTATTTTTGTAGAAATATTGCTTTCTCATTTTTATCTCGTTTCCAAAAATTTATATTTGTCCATTCATTGAAACCTTAAATGTATGAAACGAACATGAATTTTTTTAATCCGCCAAAAGGCAGACAATCCGTCAGGAGACGGACAAGGAAGGCGTGAATTCCCCACCGCTGGCGCCGAAAATATTATTAACAACCCCATGATGATACCCTGTCTGCTTGCAGCGGGGAGATTCATTCAAAAATTCACAAATAAAAATGATTAAAAAAATTTATGGGAGAGCGAACCGGGCACAGCGGGCTCACGAACAGTTATACTG
>DRPN01000128.1 GCA_011374625.1 Bacteroidota bacterium | reverse complement strand
GAATTTAGTAATTCAACTGATTGTACTACATTTACAATAGAAAGAAACCTGAACACCCATTCATTTCTTTCTTCCGAGCGGAGTACTACCCCATCATAGACTCCGGTTTATTTTCGAAATAATCTTATCAATCTCTCAATCTCTTCAAACGGCAAACTGGAATTCACCTGTTTCAGTGATTCAAGTAGCTGAATACCCTTTGCCTTATTAATCAAATCTTTCTCGACCAAGCTCTCAATTACCCATATTGTTCCATGTACCTCAATCTCATGATCTTCTGCTTCTACTCTTAATTTCCTATCCCCGGTAAGAAGGAGACACTCCAACTGAAGGGATTTCCATCAGACAGATTTATCAGTAATACCTTTGAAGTTTTTACTGGTTTCAAATCTTTCAATTGCCTCGATTTCATCAGAACTAAAGTCAAATACCATCAATTTTTTTAACCTGATAAATTCTTCAATAGCCTCTTTCTGATCAGATTGCCTGATTTTTTGAATAACGAATACGGTTGTACATATTTCATAGTCCAGGCTGAAAAATTCTTGTAATGCTCCGATACTGATAATATCGAAAAAACTGTTCGTATCGGTTATTATCGGTTTCATACCAGTTGTTTCATCGATTTTCGAAATTCCCAGGCACTGACTCCGGTGTAATAAGCCGCCTCATTCGTTGATATCAATCCTTTACCAAGAGCAAAATAAACCAGGCGCAGAAAACGCACCGGTTTCTCCCGGCTGAGAAATCTCCCGGGTTCATTATTATCTCTATGATATCCAAGAGATCGATAATTGATATTCAGATTTTTAAATACAAAATCAGTGATGATCCCCAGTCTCAAAGCAGTTTGAAATATCGCTGAGATAGAAATACCCCATCTTTCTTTGATTAGAATCAGTTCATTCTCGTAGAAATGGAACCTTTCATTATGAAGTTCTTTTTTAGCCATTTCTGAAGGATACAGAACTGCATTAGCAAATACATGACATAGTTTTTCCTCATCCCCGTGATCCATTCCTTCAGGAAATGCAAGGGAATGATGTGCCAGTTCATGCAATGCAGTAAACCTTTTCCGGCAATTGTTCCCTTCGAATAAACCGCCGTTCAGTACAATTACCTTTGATCCGTCAACCTCAGCGGCTAATCCGTCAAAGTTATCAGGAGCATTAATTTCAATGACTTTGTAGCCTTTATCTTCCAACATGGCAACTACATCGGGTATCGGGTCATACCCTAAATTCCATTTTTCCCTTAGCTTACTGGCAGCCTCCACCGCATCAACTGAAGTAATAATTTTTTTCTCATAGCGGAAGTAGTCCGGTTTTTCATTCAGGTTCAACAGGGTTTCCAACTCAATGTATCTTTCCAACAGGTTTTTGGATTTTTCTTCAATAGCTGCTTTTTGGGTAGCTGAGATTCTGGATGAATGTTTGCGATAATCAGGGTTTCGAAGTTCGACAGCAATGGCAGGCTCTGCATAAAAATAATCAACCGGAACTCCTAAGACAGAAGATAGATTGACCAGCAGGCTACTGTCAGGCTTCATCTTTCCTTGCTCGTATTTGTTCAAGGATTGCCTGGTAACGACATTCCCCAAAGCATCAGCAAGTTTCTGAAGTGACATACCCGCCATTTTCCGGGCGGAAGATAATCTTTTGCCAAAAGTGTTTTCCATGTTTGAAGTATAGGTTGGTTGACATATATACATATTTTATGCCGTTTGTCAACTTATAATAAACATTTTTTATACACCAAATTTTTAACTAAAGAGTATGTATCTTTCTGTAATCCTGCTTTTTCTCTAAATAATGATCAGTAATCCAAAGAAGGGATAGTACCTCATAACTCCGGAACAAAGCATCCTGCATATTATCCCCCGTTCGGGTATAATTTGAGTCGTGATAATATAATTTTATACCCGAATTGGTATAATTTAATAAATTTTCTTACATTTATACCCGAAATGATATAATCATGTATAAAGAAGTGAAATCTGACTTATCTGCATTCCTGAAAGAGAAACGAAAGATCACGAAGCTCACACAGAAGGAACTCGCTTTTAAGGCGGGTGTGGGATTGCGGTTCATACGGGATATGGAACAGGGAAAAACAACATTACGAATGGATAAGGTGAACCAGGTACTCCGATTGTTCGGTCATGAACTGAAACCATGCCCGATGGACCGTTCAAAACTGACCAATGAATGAGAAAGGCAAATGTATACATGGAAAAGACGCTGGCCGGCATTCTTGTTGAAGACGAGAACGGTTACAGCTTCACTTATGACCCGGAATACCTTCAATCACCGGGATCGAAACCCGTGAGCCTGACCCTGCCGCTTCAATCAGAACCGTATCGTAGCAAAACCATGATTCCCTTTTTTGATGGATTGATTCCGGAAGGATGGTTGCTTGATATTGCCCAAAAGAACTGGAAGCTGAATGCAAGGGATCGCATGGGATTGTTGCTGGCATGTTGCAGAGATTGTATCGGAGCCGTTAGTATTGAACCTGTAACGAATTCGAAATAATGGGAAATAAAAGATGCTTATTCTGTTACGGGTTCCTGGAAAAGGAAAATATCGATTTTCATCCGGCTTGCAGCCGAAAGTTTTTCGAAACCAAAACACCACCTGTGCTGCCTTATTCAGAAAATGAGATGCTGAAACTGGGGGAACAGGTGATCAAATCCCAAACAACGGTTACCGGAGTACAGCCGAAACTCTCCCTGGAGCTGAGTAAACCCTCAGGCACCTCTGAACCGCAACGGTTTACCATCGTGGGCTTGTGGGGAAATTATATATTGAAACCACCCACAAAAGAATACCGGAATCTGCCGGAACTGGAAGATGTTACCATGCACCTGGCTTCGCTGGCAGGTATTCCTGCGGTACCCCATTCATTGATCAGGCTTAATTCAGGGAGTCTGTCATACATAACAAAGAGGATTGACCGGACAAATCACCACAAGATCCATATGGAAGATATGTGCCAGCTTACAGAAAGGCTCACGGAGCATAAGTACCAGGGATCATACGAACAGATCGGAAAAGCAATAATCAGATATTCTGAAAATCCGGTACTGGATATTATTTATTTTCTGGAACAGATACTGTTCTCTTTTCTTACGGGCAATGCCGACATGCACCTCAAGAACTTCTCATTAATCGACCAGCCAGGATCCGGGTATGTCCTGGCTCCAGCCTATGATATGGTTGCCTCTAATCTGGTTGTTGAGGGAGATGATGAAGACCTGGCCCTGACGCTCAACGGGAAAAAGAAAAAGATCCTTCGCAACGATTTTTTATATGTATTTAACCGCTTTGATCTTAACAAAAAAACACAAGAAAATATCTTTGCAAAATTCCGTAAAGCCATTCCCAAATGGCACAACTTTATTGACATCAGCTTTTTACCACCGGATATGAAGCAACAGTATCATGATTTAATTATCCGGAAATCCCTCCAGATTGGACTGATCCATTGATTCTTGTGTTAATAAAAAACATCGTGCGACCAAAGGGAGCACAGGCTTTTTTATTCATACCTCAGCACTTCCGCCGGATTGGTGCCGGCAGCCTGTACAGAACGCACCATTACCGTGAGCAGGGCCACCACTACCGATATACCTCCCGCCACGGCATACAATACCCACGACTGGCCGGCCGGGGTAATGAAGTTCTGCATCCACCGGGAGATAACCCAGTATGACAGGGGAAAAGCCAGCAGGGCTGAAAAGGCTACCAGCTTCCCGAACTGCCAGGTAAACAACCGGATGATGCCTGCCGACGAAGCCCCCATGGTTTTGCGGATACCCACTTCCCGGATCCGTTTACCAATGTGGAACAGGCTGAGCCCGAACATACCGATGCAGGCAATGAAAAGGGAAAAGGCCGAAAAACCCGACGCAATGTTCTTTAACCGGCCCTCGTCGCTGTATAACTTGCGAAGCCGCATATCCATGGATTGACAGATCATGGGATAACCGGGAGAATATTTATGCCACAGGTCCTCCAGAAACCCCCTGACCTCGTTTTCGGCATGATCACGGCAGCGTACGGTGACATAGCTGGTGCCTGCCCGGTTGATGATCGCCAGGGGTTCGACCGGTTTATGCAGCGATTCGAAATGAAAATCATCCACTACGCCCACTACCCGGAAACGGTTGTTGTTGAAAAAAGTAAAAGCCAGTCCCACCGGTTCTTCCAGCGAAAACATTTCCACCGCTTTCCGGTTCAATATCACTTCATAGGCCGAATCGGCCGGTTCATGGTTCCTGAAATTCCTTCCTTCCACCAGGGTCAGTCCCATGGCCCGGAGGTAGGCCGAATCGGCCAATTGTACACGAAAACTGACATCCACTGCACCGTTTTTCATCGACCATTTTTCATCGATCCTTCCCACCGGGTATCCGTGAAAACTGGCTGCCACTACTCCGGGGTGGCTGTACAGTTCATGCAGGAAGGCCGACCGGTTTTCCTTCAATGCCGGCGATGTTTCCAGCACAAATTTATTCTCCCTGGAAAATCCCAGGTCGCGGCTGTTCATGTACCGCACCTGTTTTTCCACATGCAGGGTAAAAATAATCAGGGT
>DRPN01000154.1 GCA_011374625.1 Bacteroidota bacterium | reverse complement strand
TGTGTTTTCTGCAAATGAAAATCCGGCACAGCCTACAAGGTTTATAACGAAGTTTTCACGTGCACTGCGTATCGAAGACGTTCCAAACCCGAAAAGATAAACTACCGGTTTTTTCTGAGACAGTTCGGTGGTCAGGCGCAGGGACTCCATCTCTTCGGACAGACGACGAATGTCAACGGGCCGGATCCGCTTTGTTGCCGGGCTCCACGACATATTCAGATGATCCATCTTTTTTTCTGCGGTGATATTTTCTTCCGGGTTAGGATAATGATTGGTGCCCACCAGAATCTCTTTACGTGTAGCTATATTTTTCAGATGCCGGTTTAATGATGTGGCAAGCGAATCTTGTATGCTCCCTTTCCCCAGAGCTTTGCGATATCCTCCCTCTTTTTCAACGGAACGGAAGATATCCCAGGCTTTATCGGCCAGTTGACGGGTAATGGATTCGACGTAATAAGCCCCTGCCATGGGGTCCGTAACGGTATTGAAGCGGGATTCATATTTAAGGATAAGCTGGATGTTACGTGCCAAATGTGAGGAGGTTTCGTTATATGCCCTCAGCATGCTGTCATGAGGACGTACCGTCAGTGAGTCGGCGCCGCCCAGGATGGCCGACATGGATTCGGTGGTAGCCCGCAGGATATTTACGTAAGGATCATACAGGGTCTTGTTGCGCAAGGTGGTTGTGGCATGAATGTGAGTGATAAGGCTATCGGGATTATTGGGCTTCCATCCTTTAACAATCGCCGACCATAGCATACGAAAAGCCCTGAATTTGGCAACTTCCATAAAAAAATTGCCGGATACGGCAAATAAAAAAAGTAAATTTTTGGCTATCTCATCTACCGGAATACCGTTTTCAGTATAATAAGAAAGGTATTCATTTCCTGCAGCCAGTGCATAACCTATTTCCTGTGCGGCGGTGGCTCCTGCATGGTTGAATATGTCGGCATGAATAGCCAGGGTATGAAAGTGAGGGAAAAGCGTCCCTGACTCTTCCATTACCTCTTTGCCCCACTGGAAAGTGTCTTTTTCCGTCGAGGGATAATCGCCATGAACGGTCAGAAAACCCAGCGGATCAAAAGAGATTGCTCCCCGGAATTTATCATAAGGTACGCCGGAAGCCGAAAGGGCTTGTTTCAATCCTGTGAATAAAATATACGGATGCAGGTTGTTTTCAAAAAAAACGGGGACAGTGGACAGGTCAATATTGTCCAGCAATCCATCCATACCGATACAGGGCTCAGGATGGTCGGGATAAATGAAACCCAAGGCTTCAGCGCCTCCTTTCAAAGCTTTTTGTGCCTGTCTGTTGGCCTCTTTCGAATGGCTTACCGTAACATCCTGACGTATGATCCAGGGACGGCCGGAACGGTATCCCCGGAGATAAGGAAATTCCCCGGGCAAGGAATCCGTTTCGGATAATGCCCCGATATCTTTCCGGGTGTAAGCCGGTTCTACAGGGATCCCTTCAGGACTTTCCCAGATAAGCTTTTTATAAGGAAGTCCTTTCAGATCCTGTATCATTCGATCTATCCACTGCCGGCGGGTGACCCGTTCAAAATCGGAAAATAAGTTTTTTTCCATGGATGGAAATTTTTTACAAAGTAAGAATTTATATGGGAATCGGGAAAATGATAAATGTCAGATTAAAATCAAGATATATACGGAATCAAAGCATTGCTATCATTATTCCGATAGGGAATCATAATAAATTACAAGCTATAAGTAAGTATCATTGAAGAAAAGATGATAGGTTGAATCTCCCGTATGGAAGATCCTGGAGGGTTGTCGTTTCAGTACAGGAGCTTTCACACCGGCATAAAAATAGCGGTTTCCCTTGAAAACCCGGGCTTCATCCCACATGCCGGATTCAATATATTGCCGGAGGGTATAGGCACCTCCCTCCACAATCAGAGACTGTATCTGGCGACTGTAAAGTTCTTCTGTTATTTGCGGGATAACAGGTTTGTTAAAATCGATCCTGACCGGTTCGGGATGGGTGTGTTTTTCTTCCCGGAGGTTATTGAAGATGATGGTAGGGGCTTCGTCATCGAACAGTTGCAGGTTGGAGGGCAAAGTCAGTTCCCGGTCGATAACCAGCCGTAAGGGATTCCGGCCGTACCATTCGCGTGCTGTCAGGGCCGGATTGTCTATCAGGGCTGTTTTCCGGCCTATGAGAATAGCCTGTTCTTCGCTGCGCCATTTATGCACCAGTTGCCGGCCCAGAGGACCGCTGATCCAATTGGGGACTTGCTGTCCGTCGGTACGTTCCTCATCAAGGTACCCGTCGACGCTCTCGGCCCACTTCAGGATGATGTAAGGACGTTTTTTTTCATGATAGGTGAAAAAGCGGCGGTTGACGAACCGGGAAGCCTGTTCCAACACACCGGTGATCACCTCCACGCCTCCCTCCTGCATTTTACGGATGCCTTTCCCCTGTACTTTTTCGGTTGTGTCCAGGGTTCCTACTACTACACGGGGAATGCCTGTTTTCACGATCAGGTCAGCACAGGGTGGGGTTTTTCCGTAATGGGAGCAGGGCTCGAGGTTGACATACAACGTGGCCTTTTTCAGCAGATCCCTGTTTTTTACCGAACGAATAGCTAGCACCTCAGCATGTGGCTCACCGCTACGGTGATGAAATCCTTCACCGATGATCTTATCTTTCCAGACGATCACCGAACCAACAAGAGGATTAGGGTAAGTAGTTCCCAGTCCCTGTATAGCCAGGTCGAGACAACGTTGCATATACCTGGCATGTTCGTTTTCTTTGTTCATCGTTCGATCTTTTGTATCTTTATCAGGTTATGCAGTCCCGGGAAACATTTGATATGCTGGTCCGCAGGCTGACAGTGACTCTTGAACCGGATCACGGTCTGGCGGAAGCCCGCAGTCTGGCGCTTCTGGTGGTCCGGTATGTTACCAGGCTTTCACAGGCAGCCCTGTTGCATGATGCCCATGAGCCCTTTCCCAAAGAACTGTTGCCGAAAGTTAATAATATTCTCCGGCAATTGAAAAAAAGAATACCTGTTCAATATGTGTTAGGAGAAACGGAATTTTACGGATGCCGGATTCGGGTTTCTCCTGCCGTATTAATCCCGAGGCCTGAAACGGAAGAACTGGTGAATGAATTGTTGCATAAAGCCGGGAAAGAAACGGTTCCGTTCAGGATCCTGGATGTCGGCACCGGCAGCGGATGTATCGCGGTTGCTCTGGCTAAAGAACTATCGAAAGCAGAGATTTATGCTTCGGATGTGTCGGAGGAGAGCCTGCAACTGGCCCGGGAGAATGCGAAAGAAAATAGGGCAAAAGTGCATTTTTTCAGGGAGGATGTCCTTAATCCGGGGCATAGGACGGGGGTGACCTATCGTTATATAGTATCCAATCCGCCCTATGTACCCGAATCGGAAAAAAAGATTATGCAACCGGAAGTGGTATATCATGAGCCGCCCGGGGCCCTGTTCGTGCCGGATGATGATCCGTTGTTGTTTTATCGGGCCATCCTGGAATATGCATATAATCACATGGAAAAGGGAGGATGGGTGTTGGTGGAGACCCATGAACGTTTTGCTGAAAGAGTAAAAGATCTATTTGAGGTATACGGAATGAAAGAGGTGGAGGTAAAAACAGATATCAATGGAAAAGAGCGGTTTGTAGGAGGTAGAAGATAGAAGCACAGGTTCAAGATATTGCATCCAGAACGCAGGGACAGGTTGTGGTATGTCCAAGGAATTGAAGTTATGAGTCTGATCATTGAAAAATATATATGCACAGATATAGTGTAGAATGACGGATTATTTAATATTTTTACTGAACTTCGGTGATTCTGCATTTGTTATTAAAAACATTCTATGGCAGGTATTCCTTATGATAAGGCCTTGGAACGTATCAGCCGTATCTGCAGCCGGCAGGAAAAATGCAGTCATGATGTGAAGGAGAAACTGCAATCCTGGAAGGTGAAAGAAACGGATATTCACAAGATACTGCAATGGTTGCAGGAGCGGAAGTTTGTGGATGACGGGCGCTATGCCCGGGCGTATGTTTGGAATCAGCATCATTTCAGGAAATGGGGCAGGATCAGGATCAGGTTGATGCTGCGGCAAAAAAAAATTCCTGAAGAGGTGATTGATAAAGCGATGGAACGTATTGATGAAAAAGAATACCGGGTGATTCTAAAGAATGAATTGAAACGTAAACGAAAAACCCTCAACCCCAAAAACCGTTATGATCTGATGAGCCGTCTGCAGCGGTTTGCCTGTTCTAAGGGATATGAAGCGGAGTTGGTGAGGAAGGTGATGGAAGAGGTAATAAATAATGAATAATTAACAATAAGCAATCATGTTAAAAAAACCCTTCTTTCTCTTTCAGGAGATAATCCGGTAGGAAGGATTTTTATTAACTTTGTATGATTATTAAAAAAACTGAAAATATGTTTCAACCGGAAACCTTGGATGAGTTGGTAAAGCGCCTGGATGCGCTGAGGAGGCATCTTTGACATTGACGGAAAACGCGAACAAATTTCCGAAGAAGAAAAAATCACACATGCTCCCGGCTTTTGGGACGACCCGAAGAAAGCAGAAATGCAGCTTAAAAAAATCTCCGGACTGAAAAAGTGGACTGAAGCCTATGAAGAAGCGCAGTCATCTTTGGAAGACCTGCAGGTGTTGGCTGATTTTCTGAAAGAGGGTGAGGCGGGGGAGGAAGAGGTGGAG
>DRPN01000122.1 GCA_011374625.1 Bacteroidota bacterium | reverse complement strand
GGTACTAGCGGCGAAACCCGGAAAATCACCAATTTTTCTGTTGAAAATGGATTAACAACCATCCCCATGGAATTCTTCCCTTATGAGAGCTTCTTTGTTATTTTCTCCGGGGAAAGCGAAAAACCGGTTGCAAATCAAAACGAAAACAACTTTCCTCTTTTTGCGGAAGTGAAAACTATTGAAGGGGCTTGGGATGTTTCGTTTAATCCAAAATTTGGTGGACCTGAGCATATCCGGTTTGATAAACTTCAGGATTGGACCAGGCACGAAATGCGCGGTATAAAATACTACTCGGGAATTGCTACCTATAAAAAGACATTCTACATTGAAAGCTTGGAGGACACAAAATATTACATCGACCTTGGTGTGGTAAACGATATTGCACGGGTGATATTAAACGGGAAAGACATGGGAGTGGTCTGGTGTGCCCCTTGGCGGACTGATGTTTCAAGCTCCTTGAAAGAAGGTAAAAATGAATTGGAAATTCAAGTTGCCAACCGCTGGATAAATCGTTTGTTGGGCGACCGGCAAGCACCCGATGCCAATGTACGAACCGTAAAATTCAAAAACGGATTATTGGGAGGACAGGAATTTACCGCCGGTAGATACACCTTTACCATAAAACAAGCAATGGGCTCCTTCAATTTTACCGGGCCGCTTTCGTCGGGGTTGCTGGGGCCTGTTACTATCCGGAAAGTTCAAAAGTGAAGTACCCCAACAAAAAACAGCAACTATGTTGTCCACTTGAGAATAACTACTCACAATTAGCAGCCGTTTTTGTCTATTATACCGCAAACCCTATTTAGGGTTTGCTGAAAAAATATCATATTGTTAATAAAAAAATGGAAAAAAAAAGAATTAGAAATGCAAAGAAAAAGATAAATTGCTTCAAAAAGTTTGCATATGGCATACTATGAATCGACACAACAATTAACGATCGAAGAATTTAGAACTCCCTTTCGAAAAGAATTATCAGCTGGTATTAGATGGGTAAAATAAGCAAAATGGAT
This sequence comes from Bacteroidota bacterium, assembly GCA_011374625.1. Lineage (GTDB taxonomy): Bacteria > Bacteroidota > Bacteroidia > Bacteroidales > VadinHA17 > DRPN01. The sequence continues at coordinate 3,813 of DRPN01000122.1, read as the reverse complement.
AGATAGTTAGTTTAATTAAATAAATAGATATTATCATGAGAAAAATTTTTTCTTTTATTACGGTAGTGTTTTTCAGCCTCGGGTGGCTGACAGTTTCATGTTCGAACCACCAAAAAATTCTTTGGCAAATAGGAAGAGACGATAATAAACCAGACGAGTTTGCACTGGCGCCTTCTGGATATAAAGATTTTTTAAAGAATGATTTTGGTTGGGAAGATCGGAATTTCATTATTGGAGTGTCTGATGTTTCAACGGAATGGCCTTATATTTTGCCAGGGCCGGATGATATCTGGGCCGGATCATTACCTTCAAACTGGCATTCACAGTCCCTTAATATCTTATTTAGCATGCGGAAAGTGCCTTCTTCGGGAAATTGGGAACTGGTTGTTGATTTGTTTGACTGTAGCGCTAAAAATCCGCCTTTGCTAAAAATCACAGTCAATGGCAGAACGTGGGAATATCGGCTCCCTGCCGGTAGCAATTCCTCTGTTTTGCCTGATTCTTCCGATACAGGTAAAGAAGCCCTTATAAAAATACCTTTAGACCAGGGTTTGATTCATTCGGGAGGAAATGAAATAAATATTACATCTTTACAAGGCTCATGGTTGGTTTTTGATCAGATCCGTCTGGAAGGACCGGTATCAGCACACTTAAAGAAAAAACAGGCGGTTTTCATCAGAAAAGTCCAGGCTGCCGATTATGAGCTCTATACAAACGGTAACAAGTGCCAACCTTTATTGGTTGATGTTGAACAGGTAGAAGGCACCCCAACCCTGAAAGTCATTTTAGATGGAAAAGAAATATTTTCTGAAACGGTAGAAACCGGAAGATATGTTTTTGAAGCTCCAATGCCATCGGTGAAAAAAGAAATCCGAAGTCGATATAAAATTCTGGTTGACGGAAACCTTTCGGAGAAAGGATTTGTGAAACGTGTTCCTTTCCCTGTCATAACACCTTCAGGTTATGTTAATACGATGATAGGTACTGCTCACTCACGATGGATGATTGCTCCCGGTCCGTGGATGCCGTTTAGTATGGTTAAGTTGTCGCCGGATAATCAAAATGGGGGATGGCAGGCCGGTTATGATCCCGTTTTTGAAAATGTTGGGGGATTCAGCCATATTCATGAATGGACGATGGCCGGACTCCTGACCATGCCGGTTACCGGACCTTTGGTGACGAAAGTCGGAGATCAAAAGGATCCTGATACGGGTTATCGCTCCCGTATAGATAAAATGACGGAAGAGGCCCCACTTGGTTATTATAAAGTACATTTGACTGATTACAATATCTGGGCTGAATTGACTGCAACAACCCGCTGTGGATTCCAACGTTATACCTTTCCTAAAGGACAAAATGCAAGGGTATTGCTGGATTTACAGTTCCCGGCAGAATACAAGTTCCTGCTTGACGAAGTGAAAATTACGCAGGTGAATGATTATAAAATTGAAGGATATAGCAAACAGCGTACCCTTTTCAGTACTCGGAGAAAGAGTGTAACTCAGGAATACACCGTTCATTTTGTTGCTGAATTTGATCAGCCGATTATTCATGCCGGAACATGGACAGAAAACGGGATTAAAGAAGACACAAAAACCCTTTTTGTTAAAAATCCGAAGGATGCAGGTATGTATGTTGAATTTGATAATACTAAAGATCATGTGGTTCAATTGCGTACGGCGATTTCATATGTAAGTATTGATAACGCCAAAGAAAATCTCCTGAAAGAGATTGTTGAACCTTTCGGATGGGATTTTGACAAAATTGTTGCCTATAACAGAAGATCCTGGGATAAACTTTTAGGCCGGATTTCTATTGAGAGCAATGATCGTCGCGAAAAAGTTCGTTTTTATACAAATCTTTATCGTTCTCTTTGTGGTAGAAATACCTTTAGCGATGTCGATGGTAGTTGGGTGGATGCCAATGAAAAGGTACAACAATTGAAAGATAAAGATCAGGTAGCTCTGGGATGCGATGCTTTCTGGAATACATTTTGGAACCTGAATCAGGTTTGGAACCTGGTATCCCCCGAATGGAGTAACCGTTGGGTAAATTCTGAGCTGGCAATGTATGATGCTGGTGGATGGTTGGCTAAAGGTCCTGCAGGAATGGAATATATCCCCGTGATGGTGGCAGAACATGAAATACCCCTGATTGTAGGCGCTTACCAGATGGGCATTCGTGGGTTTGATGCAGAGAAGGCTTTTCAGGCAATGAAAAAAATGCAAACCACACCCGGCAAACCAATTGGTGGAGGTTATGCTGGTAATCGTGATCTGAAGGCTTATCTAAAACACCATTACGTGCCAATGGATAAAGGACGTTTTTCCAATTCTTTGGAATATTCTTTTGATGACTGGACGGTGTCTCAAATGGCCAAAGCTTTAGGGAAAAGGAAAGATTATCAGGTCTTTGCTGATCGTGGTGAATGGTGGAAGAATGCGATTGATCCGAAAAGCGGTTATGCTCGGTTGAGGAAATCAGACGGGACATGGGTTTCTGATTTTGATCCTTTTCAGCATGGGACTGGTCAATATGTGGAGGGGAACGCCTGGCAATTAACGTTTTTTGTTCCGCAGAATATACCGGAACTATCCAATATCATTGGGAAAGAGCGTCTTCTGAAACGACTGGAGTGGGGTTTTGAAGAAAGCTATAAGTGGCGGTACAATGCTCCGAATGATCAATTTGGAAAATATCCTGTAGTTCAGGGAAACCAGCAATCCATGCATTTTGCGTTTTTGTTTAATTGGATGGGAAAACCCTGGCTTACTCAAAAATGGAGCCGTTCCATTATAGATCGTTATTATGGTTATGGGTTGTCCAATGCTTATTTGGGGGACGAAGATCAGGGACAGATGAGTGCCTGGTTTGTTATGGCTTCACTTGGGTTGTTCCAAACTGACGGAGGATGCCGTGTTAATCCGGTGTATGAAATTGCCAGTCCTCTCTATCCTAAAGTTGAAATTAATTTGGAGAACAGATTTGGACGTGGTGATATTTTCATTATTAAAGCCAAAAATGTTTCACGCCTGAATAAATATGTGCAATCGGCTACTTTGAATGGACAACCTTTGAAAGATTTTAAGTTTCCGGCCAGCCAATTATTAAAAGGCGGAAAACTGGAACTGGAGATGGGCCCTAATCCTAATTATCAATGGGGTATAAAATGATAGTGCTTTATTTTGATGTCCACTGCCCCCGGAGATTATTTTAATTTTTCGGATTGTGGCTTGTACAGGGGAAACCTGACCTCCGTTCTGCTGGTATGGTTTGCTGCCAAAATAGGCGAAGGACTCTGTTTTGATAAAATGTTCTTTTCAGGGGTGGGACGTATTGCCGGACCGGTGTTGATTTGGTTGTCGCAGTATTAGGAAAAGAAAATAAGTGCGATAACCTTGAACTGGTATGGTGAAGGCCTTAACTTGTGTGTCTTTTTACGTGGAGGGAAAGAACAAACGATCGATCCTTGTACCGGCAATATGTGGGCTTGTGGTGCCTCTGTATCCACTTTCTTTAAAACCGGATAAAAGAATTCCAAATCTGAAAAGATCGGAGATTAATTGTCCGGCTTCCTTGTTCCTACATGAAAGAAGAAGTTTTGTTAAAGCCCGGGAGACAAGTGAAGATATGAATCAATATCCATACTAGATAAAAGTGTGCCGGTTGTTATGATTATGATACTAAAAAAATAATAATTATTTTGCATAATGTTTTTTCTTGCATATTGGAAAGAGATTAAGCTACGTAGTTATCTACGTAGTTGTGATTACCGGAGAAAAACTGATATATGCAAGATTATTATATATATTT
>DRPN01000045.1 GCA_011374625.1 Bacteroidota bacterium | reverse complement strand
TCAATATCCTGAATTTTGAATCCCTGGTGGCTACCAAAGCTTCCCGTATCCGTGAGGCGGCTGGAACGGAGGCGCTTATAGCGGATTTCGGAATGCGCCGGGCACAGGGTATTGCTGCTCTTCAAGCCAGTCGGGCTGCTATCATCGGAGGTTTTAATTCTACTTCCAATGTGGCGGCGGCATTGCTTTTCGGACTGGAGGCTACCGGTACGATGGCTCATTCATGGATACAGAGCTTTCAGGATGAACTGACAGCTTTCCGGAAATATGCAAGTCTGTATGAGGACCATTGTGTGTTGTTGGTGGATACCTATGATACGCTCAACTGCGGAGTGCCCAATGCGATCAGGGTGGCCAAAGAACTGGAAGCTCGGGGAAAAAAACTGCTGGCCATCCGTCTCGACTCAGGGGATTTGACTTATCTGAGCCGGAAAGCCCGGAAGATGCTTGATGAGGCCGGACTGGATTATGTAGCGATCATTGCTTCAAACCAACTGGATGAGTGGATCATCCGCAGTCTGAAAGAGCAAGGTGCCGGGATCACCAGTTTTGGCGTAGGTACAAAACTGGTGACTGGTCATCCCGATGCCGCTCTCGACGGTGTGTATAAAATCAGCGAAAGCAATGGGCGGCCTGTGATGAAACTGTCTGAGAACATCCAGAAGATGACCCTGCCGGGAAAGAAAAATATCCTGCGTTTTATTAATGGAGATGGAAAATTTGGGGGTGATGCCATTGTCATGGAGGAAGAAGACGGGCCGATGGATGAATTCTATCATCCTTTGTTTCCGGAAAAGAAAAAGAATGTTAAAGAATTTTCCTTTGAGCGTCTTCTCTGCCCTGTTATGGTAGAAGGGGAGATGAGGATCTCTAAGGTGCCGGTACAGGAGATTGCTGCTTATGCCAGATCCAGAATGAGGATACTGGATGACAGTCATAAACGGTTTGAAAATCCACATGTGTATAAGGTAGGGATCAGTAAGAAGCTGATGAATTTGCGGGATGCGGTGAAAAAAGAAATACAAAGAAAGTATAGAAAGCAGAAGTGAGAAAAACCTGGTGGAACAAAATGTTGTGTCTGGAAGAACCAAGAAACAGTAATCCATAATCCATAACTCATATAATAATGAGACGAGCATTGATGATCATAGATGTACAGAACGATTTCTGTCCGGGCGGAACGCTGCCTGTGCCGGAAGGAGACCAGGTTGTCCCGGCAATCAACCGGCTGATGGATAAGTTTGACCTGATGGTAGCCACGCGTGACTGGCACCCGGAACAGACGACCCATTTTGAGAAATGGCCGGTGCACTGTGTGCGGAACACTCCCGGTGCACAGTTTCATCCTGATCTGGATACGTCAAGAATTGATAAGATTGTATCCAAAGGAACCGGGACGAAAGATGACGGTTATTCGGCTTTCGATACGGAAGAGCTTGATCTGGCCGCCTGGCTGCGGGAACAGGGTGTGGAAGCATTATATTTCACCGGGCTGGCGACGGAGTATTGTGTCAAAGCCTCTGCCTTGGATGCTGTGAAACACGGCTTTAAAACCTTTGTGATCACCGATGCTATCCGGGGGATAGATGTTAATCCCGGGGATATTGACAAGGCACTTGAGGAGATGAAGGAAGCGGGAGTGGGTATCCTCGATGCGTCGAAAATCTACTAATAACGGTAAGGGTAATGCTTTATTCTCCGGATGAGCATGCGTGAGGCGATGGTCATACGCACGCTGTCGCACGCTGTCATACAATGGTCATGCGCTCACGTCATACAATAGCTACATAATTATGCACTACTACTGAATAACCACTGAATAACTACTGAATAACCACTGAATGACCACTGAATAACTACTGAATGACCACTGAATGACTACTGAATAACCACTGAATAACTACTGAATGACCACTGAATGACCACTGAATGACTACTGAATAACTACTGTTTTTCCGGTTCTTCCCTTTTCAGCCTATGATCCAGCATTTCTTTAATGACAGGTTCAAGGTCTTCGTAATGGTAGCTTTTGTCGAAGTGGTAGTCGGTGACAGCATGTTTGGAGAAATCTATGAACAGGGTCTGTAAAGAAGAGTCCACGACGATGCCGGTAGGATCATTGTGGAATGTAGGCATGTATTCCATGCAGGTAACATACGGATGGGAGTGAACGGTGTCGAGAAATGAAATACCGTCAATGCGGTATTGGGGGGTTATTCCTGAAAGGTCCAGGATAGTGGCAAAGATATCCGCTTGGGAGGAGAGCCTATTCCTGTTTTTTTCAAAAATACTGTATTGTATAGTGTCCTGTACAGGGGGGAAGATGATCAGGGCATTGTGCCAGACATCCGGTTTGAAGTTGTCGTTAAAGCGACCGTTCAGGCCGCCGAAGTTCTGACCATGATCAGGGGTGAAAAACATATAGGTATTCGGGAACTTACTGTTTAGGTATTGATAAAGACGGGTCAGGTAAATATCTGTTACAATCAGAGTATTGTCGAAAGCATTGACGCAGTTAGGAGATTCTTCAGGAAGAAAACGCTTCAGACTGTCCGGGCAATGAATATTATAGGGGTAGTGGCTTCCATCCATTTGAACCACTAACAAAAAAGGTTTGCCGTATTTTTCGAGGAAACGGTACAGGTGAGGCAGCACAACGAGATCATCTGCTCCCTTGTGCACATCTACGTTGCTGCTGAAATAAGAACCGTCTTCCAGCAAATCAATGTGGCCGTCGTCGAAATATCTATCCAGGTATCCCCAATGAAGATCCTGTGCCGAAATAAAAAGGGTATGGTATCCGGCAGCTTTCATATAGTCGAACAGGGAAGGATAGCGAAAAAAAGCTCCTTTGGGATCAGGACCTTCCAATCCAACCAGCATATAGGGAATGCTGAAACGGGTTTTGTTCCCGATAGAAACGGCCTTGTTGAGAGGGATGATCCTTTTTTCTTTATACAATGAGTCGAGAAGAGGGGTGGTTTTACGTTTGTATCCATATAAACTCATATGAGAAAGCACCTGGGATTCTCCGACCACCAAGACAAAATTAGGAGAATTCTTTAAGGGTGTTATGGGAGATACAGCAACCCTGTCCGGATGAATGGATTTGTTGTTGTTGACCATTATGTCCTCCGTTAACGTGTTGTAAAAAGAAAATGTGCTGTGCTGAAAATTAGAAACACTGTACCAGTGAAGCAGAAAAAAAATGAAGAAACCCAGGAGAATCAGTATATCCGGGATGATAATCCATTTTCTGCGGGGCTTGAACCGGAAAAGCATCATTCCTGCCAAAGAAGAGAAAAATAATAAATACAGGATAAGGGGTATATTCAGATTGGCGGCCGAGGTCCCTGCTACCATTCCGGGTGATTCAAAGAATATGGAAAATATGGAAGGAGAAAGGAATTTTTTATAGATCCAGAAATAGTTGCCTTGAATGACAAGCGGGAAGATAATTACCAGTGAGTATATGATCCAGAATAAGGTTTTATTACGGATAAAGGAAAGGAGTGAGAGCACCGTGAGCAATACCGTTACAGACATGATATAATTGGCCAGAAAACGCAAGCCGGTGACCGAGTGAACGAGCCATAAGCCACCCCTCATGGAAAGATCCAGAATCACCAGTACAATCCAGGCATACCACAAACCATTACGCATCAATTTTTCCATTCCTAAATTTTTGAAAGCCCAAAGGTAGAAAATGCCTACAATCATTATCCGGATATAGCGTAAAAAATTCATTAATCATTTTGTATAAAATATGTTTGTGTTATTTTTGTCAAAAATAGTAACACTATGTCTGTACAACGATTTGGCGTATCATTGCAAAAAGAATTGCTGGAAGATCTTGATAATCTTGTGGTAAAACGGTCTTTTCCCAATCGTTCCCAGGCCATTGCCTTTCTGATCGAGAAGTATAAGGTGGAACGGGGATGGGAAGAGGATGCGGTGGTTACCGGCGCCATCCTGCTGGTATACGATCATCACAAAAGGGATGTGGTGGATCAGTCCATTCATATTCAGCATGAGTACCAGCCTTTGATCCTGGCACTTCAGCATATCCATGTGACGCATGATGCCTGCCTGGAGACCATTGCCGTAAAGGGAAGGGCCAGTGAGATCCGGGAACTGGCTGATAAACTGATCGGCATGAAAGGGGTGGAGTACGGGGATTTGATGATGAGCAAAGTGGTTGTCTAGTGATAAACAGGGAAAGTACGATATTGTTATGACGAAAGAGATGGATATCCTTGTTGCCACTGCTGCTACGGTGGCATTTTTACATACCTTGTTCGGACCGGATCATTATCTGCCGTTCATAGCGATGGGTAAAGCCCGTAGGTGGTCTATGATGAAAACCTCCTTGATAACAATACTGGGGGGGACGGGACATGTGTTGGGGTCTGTGGTGTTGGGTATGATCGGGGTGGTTGCCGGTATTGGTATACAGAAAGTGACGCAGGTGGAGTCGGTTCGGGGTAGCCTGGCCGGATGGTTGTTTATCGCTTTCGGTTTGGTATACATGGTATGGGGTATCCGGCGGGCCTGGCTGAACAAACCCCATACACACCTCCACACCCATGCCGGAGGTCTGCAACATGAACATTCCCATACACATCATGATAATCATGCACATGTTCATGACAGGGAAGAGAAGAAAAACATCACACCCTGGATCCTTTTCACCATTTTTGTGCTGGGTCCATGTGAACCCCTGATACCGATTGTCATGTACCCGGCAGCTCGTGGGGATTACGGCGAACTGTTTATTACGGTCCTGATTTTTGGGATCGTAACCATTCTTACCATGCTGGCGCTGGTGCAGGGGACACTCTTCGGCTTAAACCTTATGCCGTTGGGCAAGATGGAACGGTACGTACATGCCCTGGCGGGAGGTACGATC
>DRPN01000204.1 GCA_011374625.1 Bacteroidota bacterium | reverse complement strand
TCCGTTTAAGCCGGTTTCACCGAATATCGGTTTTTTGGGTGTATGCGGACATACTTCCCATGTATGTCCATAATCTGTTGAATACCTGAAACCCACAAAAGGCCCCATCCATGGCCAGTTTACGGTTCCACTACCATATTCCGTAAAACCTGAGGGATCCAGACAATAGGTACCGTAATACCATACTCCATTGTAAACTAACGATCCACATGGATAGCGTCCATGATATGGAAAAGCAGGCGAACTATTATCAAGCCCGATGCTGTATGCTTGCAAAGTTAACGGATCATTCCCAACGATGACTCCCTGACCGGTTGTGATATATACCGGATCAACCCATGATCGCGACCAGTCGGTATAACCATCCAGTCTTTTTGTTTTTCCATCTGTCCAAGGAGAATATAAAGTATCATTCGAAGCCCAGGTAGGGTACCAGGTGTCACCATAATGAAATCCGCTTTTTATACCCAGAAACTTGATGCCATTAAATTCTTCCGAACGTTGGAAAGGACAATCTGCAGGTATCTTCGATGGCCAGACAAAGGGTTTATATTTAAGAATATCAGGCTTTAAATCTGTGGATTGGGACTTAACTGTAAATCTGGAAAAACCCATTAAGGTAAAGACAATAATTAAACAATAAATTTTCATTTTCATATCAATAATTACCGGTTAAATTTAAAATTAAAAATTTTATCATTTTATCAGAATCAAAACAGTTTTTTCTCATACACATAGATAAAATTTGTATTATCATTTTTCATCTTAACTATTGCTGTTTTTTATTTCTCATACTCATAAAGATGATTTGAAAAGCCCTGGAAAAGTTAGTATGGTTCGACATAATGAGTATTCGAATATTACTATCGCCAGTGAAATAAACGTTTGCTTGTCCTGATTTTTCATGGTTGTTATATTTTAAATTCATTATATGCAAATTACCTGTTGAAATCAAAAGTCAGATTTAACATCACCGGCTCAGAATCCCAGCCATATTCTGTAACCGGTTGGGAATGCGGACCAAGCATTTCGGTTTTTTTGAACATGGTGCCGATAGGGGGGATGGCATTCAAAAACGACAGGTCTCCTTCCGGGTATTCCACAGCCCCGATACCATAACCTTCCCTGGTATTCTTGTTAATTTCAGGCGTAAATATACGAAAAAAGGTATAGGGTGTATGGCAATAGATGGTCATACTGCTATTATCCTTATTCATTAACCGTGCCCAATACAGTGAGGAGAAGAAGCCTTTGAACTCGGGATAGTTATAATTTGTGGCTGGATCGCCTGTAATGGTATTGTTATATTCATTTTCCCACACGGCTAGTCGGGTTCCTTTCAGTCGGTTACGCCATACACGGTATGGACCATCGCCCAGCCTTTTGATGGACTGTATCTTTTCTTCAGGGTAGTCAAAGGAAATACCTTGCATGTTATTACCGGTAACGATAAGATCCAATAAGCCATTTGTTCTTACGATCCACTTGATCTGGTACTGAATATTCACGAACTTATCCTTTCTGCCCTGAAAAGAAAATTCCATAATGTATTGACCATGCTCATCCATGTAATGATGGACCCCTGTAAATTCGATCTTCTCCGTGGTAATAAATCTCGGGCCATTACGAATAGTAATATCTTTATTATCCTTGTATGCTCTGTTAAGTATGCCGGTTTTCTTATCAAATTCAAAGGTGATATTCTGTGATCGGACCAATATCGCCTGACCGGTTTCTTCAACTTTCACAGGCTGTGTTGATTCTGTAGTTTCCCGGTATTTATACTGCATTTCATCCGGCCCTTTCAAAGGGAAACTCCATGTGAATATCTCATTCCCACGCGGATCCAGGGCTTTGATATACAGCGCGTCAAATGAAACCCAGTTGTCCGGCATTTCCACGGATAAGATTCCTTTTTCTCCGGGAGCAAGGTGTACTTTGGGTATATTTGTTTCTTTGACCTGCAAAGGAGTGATTGCTAAATCATCAGGACCCCTGAACCTGATCCATTGTGCCTGAAATTCACACTGATCCAGATTAGTATAATGGTAACGGTTTTCAACGGTAAATTTCCCGTCAAAGGATGGAGTAATAAATTTTTTTATAAAATGTACGGGTGACCAAATTTCCCTGACAGTGAAAAAACTGCCTTCTTTTTGTCGGTATGGGCCCACGATACCATCCTGTGCATATCGACCGTTGGCATCAAGCTGATTATTTCGGTCGGTACGAACCACTGCTTCATCCAAAAAACTCCACAGGAAACCTCCTGCACAGATCGGGTTGTTCCACATTAGGTTCCAGTAGTCTTCAAGACCTGCGCCAAGCCCTTCATCCCAGCAACCATGCAGAAATTCAGTGGATAATAATATCCGGTCTCGCTGGTAACTATCGTAAGCCAGGTAGTTATATTTAAAATAATGTAGTGTATTTATTTTACGGAATATTTGGCGGGGTCGGATCACTTCACGGTGCTGAATGTCCCAACGAGAAAATTCGTCATCCAGAGCCGGGTTCCACCCGCCCTCATTACCGTTATCCCATAGAACAATGCATGGATGGTTTACATCCCTTATGACCATTTCTTTGACCAGTTTCCTGCCAATATCTGTTTTATAAGGTGGAGGACCCCACCCGGCCAGTTCATCCAGCACGAATAATCCAAGAGAGTCACAAACATCCAGAAAATGTTTGTCCGGAGGATAATGCGACATTCTCACAGCATTCATATTCATTTCCCTGATTAACTTTACATCCTTTATGCTTATTGCTTTGCTGGTAGTACGACCCGATGATGGCCAGAATGTATGCCGGCATATTCCCTTAAATTTTATTTTTACGCCGTTTACATAGATTCCGTCTTTTGCCCTGACTTCCACAGTCCGGAATCCTGTACGTACCGAAGTCTGATGAAGTGTTTCATGATTTTTATCCAACAACCTGAATACCAACTGGTAAAGATTTGGAAATTCCGGGTTCCAGGAATGGATATCTTTGAAATGTGTGGATATGCTGATATTTCCATCAGTTGGTTTCTGTATTTTTTCTTCCCGGATAGCAATTTCTGTACCATTTAAGTTTTGCAATTCTACTTCGAGAAAAGCTGCTTTAGATGAACTGAAATAAACATCAGCCTTAAAATCTCCATTTGCCCGGGCATCTGTCGCCACTCTGTCGATATGATCAGCAGGCAATGCCTCCAAGTATACCGGACGAAAAATCCCTCCGAATACCCAGTAATCGCCCCATCGTTCGGCTTCGTTCACCGATGTGTCGGCAGAATGTTTATGCACGGTGACTTCAAGTCGGTTTAATTTATTGCCAAAATTCAATAACTTGCCAATATCATAGATGAATTCATAAAAAGCACCCTGATGTACCGGACCTGCCGGTTTACCATTGATCTTTACCTCCGCATCGGTCATTACTCCCTCGAACACGATCTTCACGGTTTTCCTTTTCCATGTTTCAGGCAGACGGAACTCAAGACGATATATCCCATACTCGTTTAAACGTTCATCCCACGGATCAAGACCGTAATTATATGACCCAAAACCCTGGAGTTCCCAACAGGAAGGAACAGCTATCGTGGTCCATTTTCCGCTATTCATGCCAGCCGAACAGTAAAATTTCCATGGAACCGTGTTATCATTTCCGGTTCCGGAGAGATACCTGTATTCCGTTTCCTGGGCAAATCCAGAAAATAAAAAGGTAAGAAAAACTGTCAAAAGAACAGCTAACCGATATGTATGAAACATCTTCATAATCATCCATGTTTAATTTTTACTTGAATTTTTACCTGCTCATCGGATTGTACAAATTGTATTGGTCGAAAAAGGCATTGGGAATCGTTACTTTCCAGACATTTTCCATGAACTTTTCCGGCATAATATTGATTAAGCATTTTGGCATTTGAGACTTAAAAATACATACTTGATTCCAGACTAATTATATTTTCAGTTCCGGAAACAATGACTGAATCAACTTTTATAAATTTCATTGACGAATGATCTTAACTTGTTTTCGACTTCTAAAATCATAGTCTTACTGATTTAATTTGCCGGCTCAGGCGGTTCATCACTCTGTATGTCAGGAACAGCAATAGTCCCCTTTCGATTACCGTATTTAATGATTATATTTTTTAATATTTGAAAAGGAACATGATAAAAACTGACTATGGTTCCTTCGCACCCCCGGTCCAATACGAATTTAGAATATGTTTTCAGATACTCTTTTTCATAATTAAGAGCGATTATGGATTTCTGAACTATCAGGGAGCTGTCCTGTTTTGAGAGAACAGGTTCAGGATTATTTTTAAACAAAGGATGAAGATCTGCCATGACGGCAAAAGCTTTCAGATAAAGTATTGAACATTCAATACGATTTTCCAGGAACTCCAGGTCTCTTTTCGATGACTCGTTTTTTGTGCCCGCGATGCATTTATGCAGCTCATTTTTAGTTTCAGTATACCGGGCAATTGCCGAAAGAAGCTTATCTTTATGATATCTTTGAGTTCCATAGTGTGATAGTCCGGGTTTTTTATACCACCAGAGTTTTGGACAGAAGCCTATAGTAACTATATTTTCCCTGCAATAATTATCAGTTTCATCAAGTTTCGACATAGCTCTGGCATAGGTGGCAGGATCGGCTATACCTAATCGCTTAGCCAGGGAATTATAAAAGGACAGTGGAGGGATTGGCCCTTCAATCATCGCTTCAGATGCATACCTGGTTGCCGTCCGGTTTTCATAATTTTGCCAGTGGTTCCAGCAAATACCATATAAGGGTTTATTATGGTTAATTTTTAGATTATTATCTATTAACAGTCGGATCCCTTCAACCGGATTTTGCTGCAAATACATCATACCATCCATCTGTATCCAGCTATATACCATTGTCCTGTTTATATCATCAGCAGTAAAAGGAATTTTCGACAAATATTTAGCAACCGTTCGGGCTCCGTGTGCCGGCAAAACAGTCAGGTGCAAGTCCGGAGGAG
>DRPN01000043.1 GCA_011374625.1 Bacteroidota bacterium | reverse complement strand
GTAGCGGACGCCCACGAGGCGTACCAGTACCCGTCTTTCGTAAAGCCGTTCGAAAAGATCACATACCGTTTCTTTCAGCGTGTGATCAAGTGAAGTGTAAGGGATGCGCTGTTGCCGGGTGCGTGTGTCGAAATCGGAATAGCGGATGGTGACAGTAACCACAGAAGTAAGTTTCTGCTTTTTGCGGAGCTGGTACGCCAGTTTTTCGGCCATAGCCGTCAGGATGTTTCTCAGTTGCCGGATATCGGTCGTGTCTTTGTCGAAAGTGATGGAAGAGGAAACCGACTTCCGTTCGCTGTATGGTTCTACCGGCGTATTGTCAATGCCCCGGGCTTTTTTCCACAGGACAATACCGTTCTTCCCCATGATACTTTCCATAAGTTCTATGGGCATTTGCTGCAGGGTCTTTACATATTTGACGCCCATGCTCACCAGCATCTTGTAGCTTTTGTCGCCTACCATAGGAATTTTTTTCACCGGCAGAGGAGCCAGAAATCCTTTTTCATACCCTTTTGGGATGTTGATGCAGTTGTTGGGCTTGGCTTCCCCGGTGCCTACCTTAGCCACGGTTTTGTTGGTGGAGAGGGCAAAAGAGACGGGCAGACCCGTTTCGCGAATGATTTTCTCCCGGAGTTCCCTTGCCCATTTCCAGGTGCCGAAAAACCGGTCCATGCCGCTGGCGTCAATATAAAATTCGTCGACGGAAGATTTTTCGTACAGCGGGGCTTCTTCTTTGATGATATGGGTCACCATCTGCGAATATTTGCTGTACGTGCCTCCGTCGCCCCTGATGATAACAGCTTCCGGACAAAGCCGTTGCGCCATCCGCATGGGCATACCCGAATAGATGCCGTAGGTGCGCGACTCGTAGCTGCAGGCGGCTACTACGCCCCTGCCGCCGGTACCGCCTACCAGCACCGGTCTGTTGTTCAGGCGGGCGTCGAGCAGACGCTCTACCGACACGAAGAAAGTGTCCAGGTCGATATGTACGATGGAGCGATCCATTTTTTCAGCATTTTACTTTTTGTGTGTACCCTCTTTTGTTACTCTCTTTGCGAGACTCTGCGTCTTCTTTGCGGTACTCTGCGTAACAGTTTTATTTCCAGGTGTATTTTCACAAAAACTACAAAGAGGACTGCCTGCGCTTGCCCGTTTCTTGTTTTTTATTTCTCATTCAATATTTTTTATTTGGTTCGTGAAAATGGTTTAGGACAAGACAAACCCACCCCTACCCCCTCCAAGGAGGGGAATGGTGACGTGTTTCAGTTTAAAATACACCACCTCGTTGTTTTCCGGTTACTCATTCTCCATTCGTAAAACGTATTCGTCAATCTCTTTGCGAAACTCTGCGTCTTCTTTGTGGTACTCTGCGTAACAGCTTTATTCTTTCTTATCTTTTTGTATCAAACTCAACCGTTTCACAGCGGAATGACCGATACCACGATTCCCTGTATCGCAAAATCTCTGGAGAGAATTATGGGTGTGTGTGCTTTGTTCGCAGATTGTGGCAGCAGCACCACGTTTTCTTCGTTGATCTTCAGTTCTTTTACGGTCACTTCGTTGTCGATCAGCGCCACGACTATGTCGCCGTTTTCGGCATGCTCCTGATGTTTTACCAATACCAGGTCGCCGTCGTTGATGCCCCGGAGGTTCATCGAGTCTCCCTGTGTTCTCAGTAAGTAGTATTTTCCGGGTTGCCGGGCTATTTTTGTGGAAACAGCAATCTCGGCTTCGATGTTTTCTTCGGCATACACAGGCAGCCCGCAGGTGACGGTTCCCAGCAGCGGTACTTTTACCGTTTGTTCCTGCGAAATGCCTCCGGTTTCTCCCACCTCGTAACGGATGAGGCGGATACTTCCGTCTGTCTTTTTCTCCAGAATATTTTTGCTGATCAGTTTCTGTATCATCACCGATGCGGAGCGTGGCGACCGGTAGTTCAGCTCTTTCATCAACTCCCGTACACTCGGCATCTTTCCGTACTTCATCAGGTGACTTCTGATCACCCGGAGCGCTTCCATTTCCTTATTTGATATCTGACTGTCCGGCATACATGTTTACTTTTGCATACACAAAAATACACTTTGTATACATTTAAGTCAAGAACTTTCTCCTTTATTTATCAGCTTTAGCTCTTTCTCAGGTTTACATTCCTTCTGCAGGTTGTATGCAGGGATGGTTTGAATCCTCGTTAACAGAAGCAGGTTCAGTTGTTTCCGGATCTTTTTGTCATAAGGAAAGATCGGTACCGGTGATATATTTCTTTAATATTTTCTCGCTAAAGAGCTTTTTATAATATTGTATTCCTTCAAGCATATTTTTCTTAAACAGGGCAAGTTGTTTTATCTCCTTTTTGTCATCAGGATTTTTCAGGAAAGCTTCCAGTTTGTCTTTGTAGATGTCGATATACATGCCTAGTTCCTTTAAGAACATGTGAGGCCGTGGTCTGTCATCCAAAATATTTTTACGACCATAAATATGATCAACCATTGTCTGGAAACTTATTTCGTTTGAAAAGTACGCCATATTTGGGCCAGGACAAACACTTACCTTGTCAATCAGCTTAACAGGTATATTTTTAGACTTTTTTGAATCAACTCCAAGTCCTACGCAGAGGCATTCTTTTTCAATAATTTGATTATAAGCATCTTCATGCTCCTTTTCAGATAAATGAAGCTGTTCCAGTTCTTTCAGTTTCTGTATTTGATATTGTCGTGATGCCGTACAAATTGGCCTATCTGTATACTCGGTATTATATTTTAAAAAGGACTTGGTACAAGGAGCCCCGGGTTTTCCCTGCTTTGCAATCTCCATTTTCCTAATGCTCATCGAAGTACCTCTTACACTATTAAAGGGAACACCAAGAGGAGAGATATTGCTAAAATATAAATCCTCTTCTTTTGCATTTGCCAGCAGACTTACTGTATCCTTATCAATACTCACCACCTCAGGAACAAGCATAAAAGGTGTGCCCCACCCGACCCTGTCGAGATGATAGTAATCGAGTAAAAACCGGTGTTCTTCTGCTGTACCAACTCCTCCCTGAACAGTAAGCATGATCTCCGGTGTTACAGAGGGGTCTTTAATATCTTTCTTCTTTAATCCGTCTTTGTACGCATTAATACATGTTGTATAAAGCAGGTTCCGTTTTTGACGGAACTCTTCAAGTATCGGTCCGAATAAGATCCCGTTCGTGGGAAATGTATGGCCGCCACAATTAACGCCTGACTCGATACGGTATTCCGATATCCAAAGTCCTTTGGCTGATAACATCTTCCCCTGCACAAATGCCGAGCGGAAGTCGCTGACTTTAAGGATGATCGTTTTCTTAATCTGACCGTCTTTGTCAGGAAAAAAATCAGGAAAATTTTCCAAATAACTATAAAGCCTGGGGCTCATGCCGGCGGAAAACACAACCGATGAACTCAGCTTGCTTTTAGCAAATCCACGCAAAGCAGCATGAGCATCATTATAATATATGGGTAATTCTTCCCCGTTTTTAACATTGGCATTATCCAACTTAGTCATGATGTTTACATCAATAGACCCGGTAAACAGGTTTTCATTAACCCAGTCAGCAATATCCTTGTATGCCTGGCGACTTTTATCAACCAGGTTAAATTTCTCCTGGATAGCAGAAAAATCAGGTAGAAGGCTGAGATACTTCTCAATCTCGCTACCGGCATTTAGAGCAGATTCTTTTATTTCTTCCACTTTCTCTTTAACCATATCATCTACCATATCAAGGTAGGCTGTAATTCTTTTTGCTCTGAAATCTTCAATCTTTTCAGATATGGCTTGAAAAGTAACGTTTAATTTTTTGCAATAAAACTTGCGCATATCCTCGATAAGTGTATCGTCGACCAAAGAAATAACCGATGCGATACCATATGGTGCTACTTTAACCGCTGTGTCTAACGAATATCCAATCCCAAGAACCGGGATGTGAAAAGTGTGTCTTCTAGAAGAATTCATGTACTGTTTGCCCTTTACCCTTAAGGGTAGCAAAGGTATGTAATTAAAGACTAGTGATCGTATTGTTTAACATTCATTAACTGAGTATATCGTTCACCCAGCTCAGGCCTGCCATCACTGCCGGAAAACCGATCGTATTGGTCAGCATAATTACGCAGTGACGGATTTCTTCTTCGGTAGCTCCGGTTTCCAGCGCCCGCTTTGTATGACTGTGTGTAGCTCCTTCCGAGCGGATGGCTACCGAAGCTGCCAGTTGTATCAGCTGGGCATTCTTTTCATCGATCGGTCCGGCTTTTTTAGCTGCCAGTCCCAGGTTTTCTACAGCTTCTAAAAACCCGGGATGGTGTTTTTTTACTTTTTCGTAGTGTTGGGCAATTTTGTGTGTCATGATCTTTGTTTTATGTCAGTTAAAATTTAATGATCTTTTCCGTTTTTGAATGATCGCCGTAAGTGATCTGCAGAAAGTAAACACCTGACGGCAGGTCTTTCATATCGAGAACCGTACTGAATTCCTTTTTGTTTGCCGTCCATTCTTTTTCCATGACCTGTTTCATAGCCGAATTGCTCAGCCGGGCAGTAACTTTTGTATTCCCCGTACCCCTGATATTGATCTGTAAATGATCTGAAACCGGGTTTGGATAAACAGACAAGATAAAAGGGTGCGCTATTTCGTCGATTTTTGTGATGTTGCCAATGCCGAACTCATGAATGGCATATCCGCCGAAATCGGGTTCAAACGAGTAAAGTATATCACTATCGGCATTTAGGATTCTAAAATATCCTTCTCCCTGGCCGGGATTCGCCCAAAACTCAAGACCGTCGTTTCCGCTGTCAAAGATTTGCAACTTGTAACAACCGGGATTCAGGTAAAACGGGTCGTTGTAGAGTGTGTTGTTGTCGCAGTTATCCCGCTCGTAATAAACTGTTCCGTCATCTTTGTACAATATGTAAGATGACTGGTGTCCGTAGTTATTTGTTTTCAGCTGAACAGTAAGGATCTGGCCGTCAGCGTAAACGTGTATATCGCCGAATGAGGTTGTATAGCTGTTGTT
>DRPN01000203.1 GCA_011374625.1 Bacteroidota bacterium | reverse complement strand
TCTCGAAAGAACACAGAAAAAAATGACAAAAGCCCGGGCTGGATTAGTCCTGGATCAGCCCTTCTTTGGTGCACTTGCACTGCGATTAAAACCAACACCAAGTGCCATGAATGATACCGGTTGGACAGACGGAACTTCTATCGGATATAATCCAGCTTGGATCGATGATATGCCCCTGGATAAAACAAAAGGATTTATCGCTCACGAAGTCATGCATTTAGCTCTTGGCCATCAGGCACGTCGTCAAAATAGAGATTCCCAGAAATGGAACGCGGCCGGAGATTTCGCAATTAATCAGACCTTGATTGATGCCGGGTTCGAACTTCCGGATGATGGTTTGATCAACAGTGGATATGCGGATAAATCTGCTGAAGAAATCTATACATTGCTTCCGGATTCTGGCCAGGGCGGCGGAGGGCAAGACCCCGGCGGATGCGGGGCTGTGGTAGACGCGCCAGGCCCTACCCCTGATACAAAATCAAATCAACAAGAATTAAAACAATCTGAAACAGACTGGAAGATAGCTGCGACACAAGCCGCCCAATCAGCAAAAACCATGGGTAACCTACCCGGGGCAATCAAGGACATGATTAAAGAGCTGCTTGAACCTAAAGTTGACTGGAGGGACATATTACGTGAATTCATCGAAAGAGCGGCCAAAAATGATTACACATTCTCAATCCCAAACCGAAGATACCTCTCACAGGGGATTATACTCCCGTCGCTCAATTCTAAAGAGCTCGGTACTGCTTGTATTGCCATTGATACCTCTGGATCCGTTTCTAAGGATGAACTCAAGCAATTTGCGTCTGAAGTTAATTCAATTCTGGAAGAATATCAGGACATCACTATAAAAGTAATCTACTGCGACACTCAAGTAGCGCATACCGAGACATTCCACTCAACCGATATGCCGGTAGGCCTAAGCATGCACGGAGGCGGTGGCACTGATTTCAGGCCACCATTTAAATGGGTAGAGGAAAACATTGACGGTAAGCCAACCTGTATGATATATTTTACGGACATGGAATGTAATAGTTTTCCCCCGGATCCAGAGTACCCTGTAATATGGATTCAGACTGAAACGCCGTATTCAAATCATTTCGCAGAAGCTCCGTTCGGAGAGGTTATAACCATGGACATGAAGGGCGATCCAAATAGCAGACGGAACACAATATAGTAATGAACCCACTAACCCATAAACAAACAACAGAAATGGCAAGATTTCTGTTTAGCGTAATGAATATCGATCAACAGTGCATTATTAAAACCGGAAACAATTCAGAAGTAGGTAAATGTTTTCTTGGGATTCCTGGAGATAATGATAGCATACAAGAATGCATGGCTATCGCTTTTACATCTGACGGAGAAAATGCCTTCGGTATAACATTTGATGGTGAGTTCATATTTTATAACAGGCAAAACATGATCAAGGGATCACCCTTCATCTGGAACCTCAGGTGACGGACTCGACGACGGTGATGGATCGTCTTCATTCTTTCCCTCATCCTTTATCTCACTTGCATTAATTTCTTTTTCAATCTGTTCAAAATCTGAATCGGAAAGATCCGGAAGAGCAATCTTGGCAAGCTGTTTCTGGGCTTTCGCTTTAAACGTATTACTCTGCACTGAAGCCATGGTATTTATAACATTCTCGAGATTAATCGAAAGATCATCGATCGAGAAATGCGCTGCACGCGTTATTTCGACTTCTTTGTACAAATTTTCACGATTCTGCCATTTCAACCACAGTCTGATTATATTTTGTTCAGACTCAAGCATGTTATTACTTTTCTGCAAAAGGACACTGTTCAGCTGCTGGAATTCATATCTTAAAGCCAGCCCCGAAGACACCTCGTTATTACTCTTTCTTTGCCCATGCACTCCTGAAAGATGAGCAACTCGATATGTTTCATCAACCTTTCGATCAATCCATTGCAATACAGCTTCAATCGGTTCCGCGATAGCCGCTTCCATCCAATCCGGTTTTGCCTGCGGATTATCCGGCGGAAATTCCTGGACCGCTCGTTGTCCGGATAGAACTTCAACTTCGCCATCAGATTTATCTTCAGGTAACATCGGGACTCTCAACATCGGAAACCCGGCGAATTTTATAACCTCTTCGCCATGCGACAAATTCCGGATAATACTGGCTGTGATGTATGAAATTTCACGAATATCAGAGATCCCAAGATACGGAGTATAGATATTCTTAATGTTCGGCATCCATACGAAAGGTATTTCATTCAACGGATTTTTATCCCGACCAACAATTGTAGCTTTCTGTTTATCTCCTGAACCGGGAGATGCTGCACTCCCACCAGTCAAAGGCTCAGTATTCTCGGCATAATCCGGGATTTCCCAGACTTCCCATAAATCTTTCCTCCAGATTGTCCACCTGCCAGATTCGGCTTCTTTTAATTTTAGATACGATAAGACTGGTCTGTTTGTTTCCGGGTCACGTTCAAACTCCCAGTCATGGATATTCGTCATAGTATACGTGCTGCAATAAGGGTATATGCCTTTTTCGATTTCCTGGGCTACGATTTTGGTTGTATTGCTGGCTTTATTTACCAGCACCCCGGCCGATCCATAAACGGAAGAAATCTTCTGGGTATTATTCAGGTATGTGTCAAAATCGGTCCCGTACAAATCAGCGTCGCTCTCGAACATCATCCACTGCGGATCTTTTTCAAGGCCTTTCAAATGCCTGGCCGGGGCTCTTTCGGTAAGATAAAAATTAAAAAGATCTATAATCGCGGCAGAATAATTAAAGCAAATACCTTCTGCTAAACGAGCTTGATAATTCTTATACGTTTCCATGGGATGCCTGACGAGTGCATCATGGATAAAATCACGGCCACCATCATAAGCCATACGAAAAAAATTCCAATAAGCGAGGTTTTGCGTATAAAGCGCATGCTTTTTTTCAAGCTCTTCTCGTGTCATTTTATAATTCCTTATTTTTTCTTGCGCCCCTTACAGAGGCTTTTATATTTCCGTCAAACAGCTGCGCGAACAGCTTTCTTCTGAGACGCAGTGCCGTGTTGCGAGACCCTCGACAGGGCATTTCTGGCATGCGAGATATCATGTATCGGATATCGCTTACCGGATAATGCAAAATTTTTAGGTTTAATTTTTTTTCTACCACGAGCAGTAAGTTTAGCCATAATAAACCTCACTTCCAGAATAGATTAGCAGCTTTTCTCCGGATGTATCTTGGCCGGGTGGTCCAGCGTAAAAACTGTGAAGTCGAATCTACCATATCGTCGAATTTCCCATACGGGAACTGAGCCATCTGAGTTTCATACGGTACCAACCAGCTTGCCTTCTCCGGAATCCACACCCTGCCTGCCTCGATCGTAGGCGATACTTCTCCAAGCCGAACTTGTTTATTAGCATCCGGCTTTATAGCAATAATAGGAATCCTGGTATAACGCTGCAGCTCCTGGATCAGACTCTGACCACTGGCTTTATCTTCTATCAATACGGTAACGGCCCCCGCATTAAGTTTCAGACATCTGTCATACTCGGCTATGACAGCACGTTTAAGTTTTGGGAAATTCATCCTTTTATTAATGACGTTCATCAGGTAATATCGATCTTTAGCCATACCCCAAGTGGTGCATGCCGACGGATCGTTTATGTCTTTCTCTTTAAACGCAGTATCCCAGGAATTCACAATCCCCGTAACTGGCATGATCTCCCCGGAATCAACTTTATAGTTTAAAAATCTTCTGTATTTCTCACCAGCAAATTTGTTTTTTCCAAACTCCATATTGGGCATCATACAATATTGCCAGGTATGATATGGATATTTCTTAAACCAGTCAATGTCTACAATCCCACCACCATCCGGGATAGGCTGTTGCTGGTACAGGGCATTCCATTCCCTGGTCCCGATTGTTTTTTTAATCCGATCAAGCGTGGCGGTCCCGTACCTGGTCGGCCATAAGGCATCTCCTGCAGACCTTCCGATTGCATCTCCGTCCTCTTCGGCTACTGCAGGCAAATCAATGATAACCCAGTTTTCATGCGCGGTTTCTTCTTGCAGGAACCCGGCCAGGTCATAGAAGGTCCAGCGGGTCATAATTACGATAATTGCATTTGGAGTCATCATGCGTGTGTAAGCTACTGATTTAAACCAATCACGGAGTTTCTCTTGAGAGCGGTCACTGTCTGCATCTTCGCGGCCTTTGACGGGGTCGTCGATAAGGAAGCAGTTATGGACGAGAATTTCATTTGCAAAGAAATTACTGTTCTTTTCCACTTGGATGTCATAGACTGGGACTTTACTACAGCGTACCTTCCTAACCATGGAAATGGTGTCACATGGGATTTGTGGTGTATGGTATGACATTTCTGACAAACCAGAATTAAATTTTCTGCTTGATTGTTTGACGGATCTCCGTTGATATGATGGACAACCATATTTGTTCTGTTGATTATTTTGCCTTTCCACAGAATTGACCGAGTTTTTTCTACTTGATGGCACACTACACAATTTCCATCCCGTTTGATAATCAGCAAACGCATTTCCTTGAACCATTTTGCATAGCTGGTACCATTTTTGTAATGAGAGTTCCCAAAACCACGCATCCTTAAAGAATGCGCTGCATTTTGACAATTCTTTGAGCAATACATTCTTCGGATTGAATTCACTGTAAATTCTATTCCACAGAATTTGCACAAAACTGTAGAAAGATATTTTTTCTTCCTGTATGGAGATTGATCTCGGCAATTTTTTGAACAATATCTCATGCTTCTTCTTTGTGTCGGTTTGCCGCATATTTCGCATTTTCTGCGGTTCTTGATAGCATGATGTGATTGAGAACATTCTACCGAACAATAAAGATCTCTGTGCCCCCTTTTGATTGTCTTTCTTATTTCGTATGGAAATTTTGTTGATTCTTTTTTGCAATAAGCACAAGAAAATCTTACTTTGTTCCATCTGACTTTTCCATAACATCCTCGGCAAAATCCCTTCGAATTTTTCGATATCGGTTTTTCGCATATTTGGCACTTTTTGATTCGCCGAGATGATTTTTGATCCGACTTGTAAATCTTTTGCTTGAATATAGCCTTTGTCC
>DRPN01000062.1 GCA_011374625.1 Bacteroidota bacterium | reverse complement strand
CTTCTTTCGGTGTATGGATAGTATCTTCATAAACCACTGCCGAGGGTTCTACAATAGCCTTGTGGTTTTGCTCAAGAACTTTCATATTGATATAGAAATCATCTACCAGAAAATTGGAGGGGACTGGTCTGAACAGTTCTTTGCGCAATGCATAACAGGCTCCGGAGGGTCCCATGATGATCCCCCACAACAGGCCTTCCCGGTATTTGATCATTACCTCGCGGCTGGTGTATTTTTTTTCCTGGAAAGCAACACCCCGGTTGTTTTCATTATTGATACCAATCAGGCAAGTGTCTACAAGACCTATGCCTGGGTCTGAAAAATGTCTGGTGATCAATTGAAGTGTATTTTCTGCCAACATGACATTTGCATCCGTCAGTACGAGGATTTCTCCGGAAGCCTGCTCTGCCAGCCGGTTCAGAATCGAGGGTTTTCCAATCCGTTGGGGTGAACGGGTGAAACGAAGGGATGGATATCTTTTTGTTAACTCAAGAACAATATTATCAGTGTGATCGGTGGAAGCATCTGACATCACCAGCACCTCCATTTTGTTTTCAGGGTAATTACAGGCATATAAATTCAGTATTTTATTGCGGATTATACGCTCTTCATTATAAGCCGGGATGATGATGCTGAGGGAAGGATAATGGGTTTCCGGCGAAGGGAATCTTTTGCGGGAAAGTTTTAGCTTGATGTCCAGCCACACTGGAAAAACGAGGTAGGTGTGTAATATGAGAGCCAGCGTGGCCCAGAAAAGGATATGTAAGAAGAGTAGTATCACAGACTCCGGTAAAGTTTTTCCAGGTTTTTGGTGATCCTTCTTTTGTCAAAATCTTTCTGCAATAAAAGTAAAGCATTTCCCGTGATTTTCCGGTAGAATACAGGGTCTTTTATCAATTTTTCCACGGCTTTGGCAAATTCGTCGGGATGATCTGCAATGAGAATATCGTTCCTGTTGTGTACAGGAATACCGGCTGCTCCAATACTTGTGGAAACGACAGCACATTTCCGGGCCATTGCTTCCAGTATCTTTATACGTATTCCTCCCCCGGCCAGCAAAGGGACAACAAATACGGTTCCACTGAAAAAAAATTTTTCTGTGGAGCCAATTTCCCCCAGAAATTCTATTCCGGATGCTTTCCCTTCTCTGTCTTTTATTTTCCGAATTAGACGGATTAGTTTTTTGTCCGGGTTACGACCCGCTATTCGTATTTTAATCCCGGGTATTTTCTTGGTTATAGCAGGCCAGACATTTGCCAGAAACCATACGAGCCCTTTTATGTTGGGTAGCCAATCCAGTGCTCCCAGAAATAATAATGTGGGAGAACATGGCTTTTCCGGGTATGTTACCGGGGAAGGGATATCTACACCGAAAGGGACGGTCAAGATGGTAGCCCGGGGATTCCATGATCGAAACAGGTTGCTGTCATTATGACTGATGGGCAGAATAACTCCAAACATGCCTGCTGTCTTTTTCTCATATCTTCTGATTTGATTGGCAAGCAGATGAAAATAGATTTTACTAATCAGATTTTTTTCTTTCTCTGCCATTTTCTGCCAGATTACATATTCGGCATTGTGAGGCCTGAAAACAATGCGGGTTTCAGGAGAGGAATAAAGTAATGTAAAATATGGTGCCATCGACAATCCTTCTACCTGGATAATATCAAAGGTGTTTTCTTGTAAAAGTATATGAAGCTTCTTCCGGCTTTCCCGGTTGATAAAACGACTGACAGTGTAAGGGATGCCGGAGAGAAACAGGGATAAAAGAGCTGGCAGGTACCTGACTTTGGTGTTTATACTAACAGGAGTGAAAGAGATGTTTTTCAGATTAGTGGGAATATCTTTCCTGTGCGAGGTATGCTTGGAGGTATTCAAGTAGAAAACATGTATTTGATGTCCTAAAGAGTGCAGGTTGGTTATCATTTGTGCAGTGGCAAGGGAACTGCCATCACGAGGGGGAAAGGGAGGCTTATTCGTTAAAAACAGGATCCTCATGTGCTGACAGGGTTAGTCCTTTCTTTTTCTTGATAGTAAATGTGATATACGGTCTATTAATCTCCTGAAAAAATGACTGTAAGCCTCCGGACTCATAATGGCAGCATCATTGGTGGATTTGTAAGTAAGATAGATACCTATCGGCAACAGGATGAAAGTGGAGATCCACATGCCTGTGAAAGGGCTCCATACATCTTCCCTGACAAATTTCTCTCCTGACATAGATATGATATAATAAAATACAAAAAACAAAACAGATATTACGATGGGCATGCCCAGTCCTCCTTTCCGGATGATGGCTCCCAGAGGGGCGCCGATGAAGAAAAAGATAACACACGCAAAAGACAGGGTGAACTTACGGTGCCATTCGATTTGATGTCTTCGGATCCATTTGACCTGTGCCTCGATGACCCTTCGTATGTTGTGTACATAATTACTGGTGGTTTGGGCACTTGTGATCCCTTGGTCAATGATGCTTTGTTGATAGGAATTGCTAAGGCCGGAAAAAGCATTCCATAAATCAAAAGGAACCGCCACGGTAGTGTGCTTTGCTTTTCCGGACAGGGTATCCTTTTTGTGGTACCTGGCAAAAAGACGGACATATTCGAAATATTGTCTCATAACGGTCTTTTGAAACAAAGATTTTTTGTCCCCCAGTTGCTGGTTCAGGGAGTCAATAAAATGTTGAAGCTGCGACAGGTTCAGCATGGAATAATTGTTTTTGAAAAGATTCTCATCTGTCCGTTTCAGTCCAAATCCGGTTAATTTGATCACCAGGGTCTGCTGTGAAAAGTAATCCTCCCGGAAAGGGAAAGTTTTGTCTCTTCTGTTAACCGGATGTTTGTTTTTGTTAATGACCTCCCGGTATGCTTGTCCGTGATACAGGTTAAAGATCAGGTCTTTCTTATTGGGTGTAATGATCATTTTCCCGGAATCGGCATAAGTAACGGCAATATTGCCTTTCTTATCAGAGTGGTCATAGATAAGAATATGATACAGCATATTGGTTTTGAAATTTTTCCTGCCGATTTTTATGCTGTATCCGTCAATGCCATTGTAGAATTCACCTGCTTTTATATTCAGTTCAGGTCTTTGTCTCTGGATATCCCACAATAGTGATCTGGATTTCAAGTTGGCGATAGGAAGAATGTTATTGGCAAAATAAAAAGCAAAAACGGTCAGGAAGATCATCAGATAAAACACAGGGAGCATAATCTTTTGCAGTGGGATGCCCGACGATTTCATGGCGGTAAGCTCAAAGCGTTCCCCAAAGTTTCCAAAAGTCATCAGGGCAGCCAAAAGGATAGCCAGTGGCAGAGCCATGGGTACAAAACTGGCAGCCAAATAGAAAAGTAGTTCAGCCAGAACATGGAATTGCAGGCCTTTTCCCACCAGATCATCAATATATCTCCACAGGAACTGCATGATCATTAGGAACATGACAATAAAAAAAGTCAGCACCAAAGGACCCAGGAAAGATTTTAAAATATACCTATGAAGTCGCTTCATAAAAGAAGATATTCTGTCTATGGGAACGAATGCAAAAGTAAGATATTTTTAGCAGGTCGGAAAAGGTTTACAAACCGAGATTTCTTTTTAACTCGGCAATCTGTGTATTCCAGAGGTCAATAGCGTCATCTTTCTCATCTTCTTCTGCAAAATCGGTGATTAGGAGGGCTACATCCTTGGTCAGTTCATCGATGTTGATGCGGAACTCGAAGTAGGATTTAGGATTTTCATCATCCATCCAGTGGAAGCGGACATATCTATTGTCTTTCAGGCTGGTAAGTTTGGCTAGCTGTTTGGATCCTTCCCAAACAAAAGTAAATATATCCCCGTTTACGTATACATCATCGGCAAACCACTCACACAATCCTCCTGCTGTGCTTAAACGGTTAAACAGTACCGACGGTGAGGTGTTGATCGTATATTCCAGCTCGTATTTCGTTTTCATCAGAATATGTTTTAATTATACAATTATTATTCAATCAGTTAAAATATCAGTTAAGGTTTTAAAATTTTCATCTACATGCTCGAAGCAATACTCTTTTGTTCCTAACTGATAAGGTCAGTTTCATGCTCGTTGTCTATTATGCATACAGTAAAAATCGACCTTTTTAATATTTTAGGCAACATCCTCTTCTTCAAAATTGAAATCAGGATCCAACCTTTTAAGTTGCGTTTTATAATACAAAATAAGCTTATCTTTTCTGAAATTGTTCAAATAATCTTCTCCGAGTTCATCAAAAGCATTCTTGTTTTTTATAAAGAAATAAGAGGCTGTCAGGATCTTGTGTCCTACTGTTATTATTGCCCTTTTTTTGCCTCTTCTACCAACAAGACTTGTATATTTTAAGCTTAAATATGTGTGCTTTGTCCTTGATGCAGCCCATCCTAACTCTACCAGTAATGAACGTAAGTACTTGTTTCCATAGGTTATCCTTCCGTTTTTATTTTTACCTGCACTTTCATTACTCCCCGGACTGACACCAGCCCACGAGGCAATATGCTTATGTGTTGGAAAGTTGCTCATGTTGGGACTAATCTCAGCAATAATACCAACCATGCCCTACGCCGGGGATCGTTTCTAACAACTCTAAGATATCATTCCCCAGCCGCGTTCTACGACTTGCTTGAATTCAATATAGTTTTTTTCATCGCCACTTAATTTTGTAAAACTTTTTACAAAATTAAGTGGCTTTTTTCATATTCATCTCCTTTTGTTTTTGTTCCTCTTTTGTTTTTATACTTTCTTAATAATGAGGGTTTCATGCTATTTTAGTTTTAAAATACCTAATTCTTTTGTTTAAAAAATGGTGGTGTTACTTAAAATCTGTTTCATCCGGAATAAATAAAGTTTGCATGCAATATAGAAAAAAATTGGTAATAACCTGAGTTCAACATAAGCAATATGTTAAAATAGTGCAAGTTGCCCAAATGTTTCTTGTGTTTTGTATTTTATTCCCGGTTTTTTAAGCAAGAATTAGTATGCCAACAATCCTGAAATAAGATTTGAAATAAAGGTTCATCACAAAGATGCGTACTTTTAAGCTAAAAAAACAGAAAGATGTCAACAAGTTTAATGTATCATGGTTTTGGTCTGACCGAACAGGAATATCTGAAGACCGGGTAAAAAGGGGGCCAG
>DRPN01000200.1 GCA_011374625.1 Bacteroidota bacterium | reverse complement strand
GATCCGTCTTTTGCCTTGTTGGAAGTGCTCGACCCGGAGCAGAACAATTCGTTTTATGATAATTATCTGGAGTTGGAATACGACCTGTCGAGAGTGCTTTTTATTGCGACAGCCAACTCGACTAGCACGATCAGTCCGGCCCTGCTCGATAGGATGGAGATGATAGAGATCAGCGGTTATATTGTGGAAGAAAAGGTGGAGATCGCACGGCGCCATTTGGTCCCCAAACAACTGGAAGCTCACGGACTGAAACGAAAAGACCTGTTCTTTCCTAAAAAAGTGCTGGAAGAGATCATTGTCAACTATACGCATGAATCCGGGGTACGTAACCTGGAGAAGAATATAGCCAAGATCATCCGTCGGGTAGCCAAGAAAATGGCCTTTGGCGAAGCAGTATCCAGGAGCCTGACCCACGAAGATGTACTGGAGTATCTGGGTCCGCCACAGTTTTTCAGGGATGTCTATCAGGGAAATGATATACCCGGAGTGGTTACTGGCCTGGCCTGGACACCTGTAGGGGGTGAGATATTGTTTATTGAAACCAGTCTGAGTAAAGGGAAAGGCAAACTGACCCTTACCGGAAACCTGGGGGATGTAATGAAAGAATCGGCTGTCATTGCCCTGGAATATCTTAAAGCCCATAGTCACTTGCTGGATATTAAAGAAAATATTGGAGAAAAATGGGATGTACACATCCACGTGCCGGAGGGAGCTATTCCCAAAGACGGACCATCGGCCGGCATCGCCATGGTGACCTCGCTGGCGTCGGCCATGACTCGCAGAAAAGTGCGGAAAGGTATTGCTATGACCGGAGAGATCACCCTACGAGGCAAAGTGTTACCCGTGGGTGGAATCAAGGAGAAAATTCTGGCTGCCAAACGAGCCAGTATCAAGGAGATCATCCTATCAAAAGAAAATAAAAAAGATGTGGACCAGATTAAGGATATTTATCTGAAAGGGTTGAATTTTCGCTATGTCGATATTATACGTGAGGTGATCGAATATGCCTTACTCAGGGAAAAAGCCACCGATTTTTAACTGCTTGTCTTTTTTATCTTTCCTTTTTCCACTTATTTATTTCCATGTCTCTCGGCCTGTCTTTCACTTATCTACACTGTCTCAATAAAATTTTGTTCCTGAAACGGAAATTTTCTACCTTCATCTTTTTGTTTAAGTATTAATACTATGGAAAAGATAGCTGTTTTCCCCGGTTCTTTTGATCCTTTCACCATTGGTCATGAATCCATTGTACGACGCGGGCTCCAATTGTTTGATAAGATTATTGTTGCCATAGGTACGAATACAGATAAAACGGATTATTTTCCCTTGGAAACACGTATGAAATGGATAAAAAAAGTGTTTGAAGATGAACCGCGGATCAAAGTGGATTCTTATAATAGCCTGACCGTGAATTATTGTAAAAAGATGAAGGCACGGTACCTGTTAAGAGGATTGCGGACGGCTGCCGATTTTGAGTATGAACGTGTCATTGCTCAGGTAAACCATGCCATGGAAAAAGAAATAGAAGTAGTTTTTCTGCTTACTTTGCCGGAACATACTTTTATTAATTCTACTGTTGTGCGGGAGGTCATAAAGTTCGGCGGCGATGCCCGGAAATTTCTGCCGGAAGCCATAGACCTGACGGAGATGAGACCTTGAAAAATCCGGGCGTTATGCGTATCCTGAAAATATTGGGGCTCTTTTTGCTTGTTGTGCCGGTTTCCCCTGGACACGGGATGGCCGGTAAGGTGGTGATAACCTGTGACAATGCTGCTTCCTATGCAGGCAAGACCTTGAATTTCCTTACCTGGAATGATTTGATAACCTACAGCGAAGACACCCTGTTGACGGTAAAAGTAAAAGAGAATGGTACTTTTGAGGGGTCATTTACACTGGATGAACCGGTTAAAATATTTGTCCGTCCGGGAATTTATGAAGCCTGGTTTTATGCGGAGCCCGGAAAGACATACAAGATCATTCTTCCGCCCCGATGTGATAAGACCATGAAGGATGTACTGAACCCTTATTTTCGTCCGGTAACCCTGCAGTTGGGGATTATCAATGGCGGAGAAAATCATCTAAATCGTCTGATCGCCAAACTCGAGGAGATATTTTCTCCTTATTTTTACCACCATGCACGTAAAGTTTTTATTGACAAAAAAGACACTACCCTGAACCGTTTTATCCAATCTGTAAGAGACACTTTTGTCGATGTTGATAATCCCTTCTTTTCAGATTATCTGAATGCCCGTTTGGCTATGCTGACCGTGATGAACATGCCGGAAAGGGCCTCTGTACTGGATGAATACAGGGGTTTCGGGAAAAAAGTGTTGTTTCATAACCCGGCTTACATGGAGCTGTTCAACCAGGTTTTTAATCGTTATTTTGATTATTTGATCCACCATAAATACAAAACACGTTTGATTTCTGCAATAGAAACAACCGGCCGTGACAGCTTGATAGGGATTATTAAATCCGACCTGGCGTTGGATTATGAGGACTTTGTTGATATGGTAGCCCTGAAGGGGATCTATGATGCCTGGTATAACAACACTTTCTCACATGATAAACTCATAGCTTTGCTGGAACGGTTTATTGTGTTGGCCGAAAACCCGGAGATAAGAAAGGTGGGGATGGATATAAAGAAAAAATTTACTTGGCTACAGGCAGGTACTCAGGCTCCGGATTTTGTACTGCCGGCATTGGACGGCCAAAAGAAACATCTGGCAGGGATGAAAGGGAAATATGTTTATCTGAATTTTTCGAGCAGACTGAGTTATAGTTCATTAAGGGAATATCCGTTGCTGATGAGATTGCAGGAAAAATATGGGAATAAGCTGCAAATTGTAACGGTAGCCTTGGAGGATCATCCGGAGATATTGAAATCATTTGTTCAGGAGAAAGGATATAACTGGACATTTCTGATTTGCGGCGATACATGCAACCTGCCGGGAAAATATAATGTCAGGGTGTATCCAACCTATTACTTGATTGATCCGGATGGAAAACTGATATTATCTCCTGCCCCTGCTCCTACTGAGGATTTTGAGAGCAGATTCAGGGGCCTGTTAAAGAAGGTCAGAATGGAAGGAGTTTCGATTTTCTGAACACATCAATGATGGAAAGATACGTGTTTCCCAAAATGATGGTCGTATCGTCTGGCATTAACCACAATACCTCGTTGATATCTTCTTCTGTTTGGGGTTTTATCTCTTTTTCGTTACCCTTGTAAACTACATCGTACCAATATACTTTTTTGAGGATGGGTTCACCGTTGAGTAAATAACTGTGGTATGTGGTGGTGATCAGATCTTTAAGTTGAAGGTTGTGTAGACCGCATTCTTCGCTTATCTCGCGGACAGCCGTCTGTTCCGGGGTTTCATCGTCATCAATTTTACCTTTGGGCAGGTCCCATTTCCCCCTGCGGTTGATGACCAAGACTTTCCCGGTTTCACTTCTTATGACACCGCCGGCAGCCTCAACGACCTTGAACAAAGATGAAAACTTTAAAAAAAGATATTCAACATCTTTGTGGAAGATAAAAAGTTTTTTGATTTTATTGAGATACCCGAAGAGCAGAACCAGTTGCTTAAGCTCCTGCAAATCATAGAATTTGTAAAAAAGGCCATAGTTGAGCTTAAACGCCTTGGCAAAATCGTCGGTCAAATAAACTATTCTGTTCTCAAAAAAAACTTTATACATTTGTGCCATGACTTTGGAAAAACAACTGGCCGAATATCTATTGCAAATTAAAGCAATAAAATTAGATCCTGCAACCCCCTTTACCTGGGCTTCGGGTTGGAAGTCTCCGATTTACTGTGACAATAGGAAAACATTGTCTTATCCTGAAATACGTACCTTCGTACGAGATGCTTTTGTTTCGAGGATCCGGGAACATTATCCGGAGGTGGCTTGTATTGCCGGAGTTGCTACGGGAGCTATAGGTATCGGGGTCCTGGTGGCCGACCGTATGAATCTTCCTTTTGTATATGTACGTTCCCGGCCCAAAGAGCATGGCTTGGAGAACATGATCGAAGGGGAAGTGGTGAAGGACAGGAAAACAGTGGTAGTTGAAGACCTTATCTCGACCGGAAGGAGTAGCCTAAGTGCTGTGACTGCCCTGCGGGGTGCAGGGATGCCCGTATTGGGAATGGGCGCTATCTTTACCTATAATTTTCCCCTCGCAGAAGAAAAATTCCGTGAAGCAGGATGCCTTTTGTTTACCCTGACCGATTATCATCACCTGATCGATGTGGCTGTGAATTCCGGATATGTGAAAGAAACCCAGATGGAAACCTTAAAACAATGGAGAACCGATCCGGGAAACTGGAAAAAATAATAGCCCATGCAACAATATGAGAGCAGATCAGCACAACTTGCCTATCCTGTAAATACAGTATACGATTTTCTGTCGGACTTCACCCATTTTGAAAACCTCCTTCCGGAAGAGAAAGTGGTTAACTGGGTGGCACATGGTGATAGCTGTAGTTTTGAAGTGACAGGCATTGGCAGGGTAGGTCTGACGATGGAAGAAAAAAAACCACATGAATTTCTAAAGATCGCCGGAGACAGCAGTGCCGGTATAAAATTCTATTTGTTTATCCATATAGTGGAAAACAATCAGGGGGGGAGTGTGCTCAAATTGATGCTACAGACTGACCTGAATGTCTTTATTCGTGCGGTGGCTGAAAAATCCCTGAAGCAGTTTCTGGAGATGCTGGTTGAGCATATAGAGACCTTTGATTTTGAGAACGGCAGGTTACTATTATTTAAATAAATATTTAAATACATATATAAATATTTATTTAAATATGTATATTTCAAAACGATGATGACTGTTTAATGACTCTGTAATTATTGAGGCATTTGTGCCTCTCATAATCTGTCCGGCAGACAGGAAGACGACACAGATAATAAAAAAAACCACCCCGGATCGGGATGGTTTGTGCCTGTTTTTTGAAAAGGGCAGACACCCTTTTGTCGCGCTCGTTAGACGACCTTGATTTCACGCTTGTTGGTCTTTTTAATTACTTCTTCTTTTTTCGGAAGATGGAGAGTCAGGATACCGTTTTTGTGTTCTGCCGAGATCTTTTCGGCATTTACTTCTTCGGGTACGACGAAGGAACGACTAAATGCAGTGTAGTTGAATTCCCTACGCATGTAGTGTTTGTCTTTTTCTTCGTTGCTTTCTTCTCTTTCGGATGAAATGGTTAGCACATCATCCTCAAGGTTTATCTTCACGTCCTTTTTGTCAATACCCGGAGCTACTACTTCAATCCTGTATTCCTTGTCATCTTCCAGAATATTTACAGCAGGTACATTGTACCTTGTGTTAGCACCCATAAAACTTGGCCAGAAATCTGTGTTGAAGAATTCATCCACAAAGCTTGGCCACGTTTCAGTTCTTCTCAGTTTCGGTAACATAGCTTAACCCTCCTTTCTTTAATTATTTTTTGTTTTTGTTTTT
>DRPN01000053.1 GCA_011374625.1 Bacteroidota bacterium | reverse complement strand
GCCGGCATCGGCCAATTTTTTCAGTATATTTCCATCGGCAGGTGCCCGGATCACCGAATGATCCAGGTTAAACCGGGCAATGTGCAAGTTGTTAAGTGCTATATCCCGTTGCGTACGAGCATGTTCCAGTTGCTCAAGCGTAGCCACACTGTCCCGGTAAAGATTCAACACCCGCTTATAGTCTTTGACCGCTTTTTGCCAGGCCAGGGTTGCTTCATTGGCTTTGGCCTGTATCTCCGACAGATTCAGGGAGGCCAGCTTCTGCCCTTTCGTTACTGACCGGCCTTCATCTACACTCACCTCTTCGATGATCCCCCCGGTCAAAAAGCCCAGTTTGATCTGGTCTTTGGCAGACAGTTGCCCACTTTCACGTATGGGAATGATCACAGTCCTTTTTTTCACCTGTACTGCTTCCACCGGCACAGGACGGAAACCTACCTGCCTGTCCCGGACAGGATGTCTCCCCTGACAGCTTACAGCCACAATCAGAAAAACCATCATGCCTGCTAAGGACATAATTTGATAGAATATTTTTATCATCACATATAAACTATTTTGTTAAATAAGTTGCTGTAACACGCTCATATTCTGCATATATTATAAGGTAGTCATATCTGGCTATAATTTTCCTCAGCTTCGCTTCCGTCATATTGGTACGGGAGTCCAGGAACTCCAAATAATTAGCCATACCCTGTTCATACTTTTTAGACATGACACGAAAAGCCTTGTTGGCTGCTTTTTCTTCCTCATCTGCTGCCTTCATGGCTTTTTGTGCGGCAATCAGACCGTTCCAGGCATTGTCTACCTGGAGACATATTTGTTGTTTCAGCTCGGTTTTCCGGGCCTCCAGCTTGTCTTTTTCAATACGCGATTCGCTGATCTTTGCTTTTTTTTGCATACCCTGAAACAGATCCCAGCGTAGGACAAAAGAAGCCAGAGTAAAATCATGGGTTTTGTCAAAAATGTACTTTTCTCCCTGAAACCCGTAGTCCACGGCGGCAAAAACCACCGGTAAACGGTCATTCTTTTGAAGCTTTATCTGATAATCCGCCGAGCGCAACCCGTAATCCAGTTGATTTATTTCCTCACGTTTTCGGAGAGCCAGCTGCTTGTCTTGTTCCCTGTCCGGAATTACGGCAACGACAGACAAAGTATCCGGCACAATGATATCCCGATTCAGCGGACGGTTCAGCAGAAAATTAAAATAGGCTTTGGCAGCCTGCAGGTTCTTTCCGGCCTCGGCAGCATTCTGCTCAAAACGGCTCAATTCGGAACGGCTGCGATACACCACATCTATGGTGATCTTCTGATTCCTGAACAATTTTTCATTCAACCGAACATTGGCTTCCAGGAGCGTCCGGGTACTTTTGACCAGCTCATCAATACGAACCATTTTCAGGTAAGTGTAATAGGCCTTTTTAATATCAGATATAAGGGCTCGCCTATAAGCATTCCTGTTGGCTTCCCAGTATCCCGTCAGTTCTTTCCTTATTTTATAATTATAAAGAATATCCGGATTAAAAAGGGGCTGTACCAGCTCAACCTTGGTCTCATGCTCGTGGGGACGTAAAAAATTAAAGGTCTGATTCTCAATATTGGGAAACAAATGCGTGTTGGTAAGATAATTCAGTGTGTTATACACCGGATTTAACATATCACCCACAGGGAATTCGATGGTCCGGCCCCCTTCGGCCAGAGAATAACGGGCATTGAACGACAGGGCCGGAAAAAACCAGGAGCGCGCCTCGTCCAGCGCCTTCAGGCT
This sequence comes from Bacteroidota bacterium, assembly GCA_011374625.1. Classification (GTDB taxonomy): domain Bacteria; phylum Bacteroidota; class Bacteroidia; order Bacteroidales; family VadinHA17; genus DRPN01. Next base: position 3,755 of record DRPN01000053.1, on the reverse strand, counting down.
TTTTTTATAATCGGCATTTTTCTGTTGTAATGCCAGGTTATTTTGCAAGCCTATATTTATATACCTGTTCAGAAGGGTATCGGCCTGCTGGCCCTGCAACGGAAACACACCCAGCCATATAATCCCGAAAAGAACCTTAATCCGTTTGTTTGTTTTCCAGTCCATACAACAACACATTTATCTGGTTTCGTATCAGTTCAATATTATCTATTTGCAGCATATCCAGAAGTTTTCCCCGCAGGGCAATGAATTCAAATACACCTGACACCTGTGACCACAGGATGATAGCCAGTTGCTCCGCCGGAATGGATTGCATTATACTCCCGTCTTCCTGCCCCTGCTTCAGCACCTTCATAAAAGACCAGGGGAGAATCATCATTCAAAATCTTGAATTTCGATTCGTTCTCCACCCTGTCGAAACGGGTCGCATCAAAAACACTGAGATAAGGCAATACATCTCGGATCCGCTTTTCTCATATCTCGTCTCTCATTTCTTCTCTCCTGCCATTTCCTCCAGGACCTTCCTCATTTTCTCCAGCTCTTTCCCGTAGCCTGCCCAATCCTCCTGTTTCAAATATTCCAGGGCACGATTATAATGTTGCAGGGCTTCAGAAGCTTTATTTAAGCTCTTTTCGGGCGTTTTAGCAAGAGTTTTTTCCTTTTCCGGCACCTGGGTATATATCGAGCCCAAACCTTCCTCAGCAGGCGTAAAAACAGCCCGCAGAGCATCATCCAGGCTCTCTTTCATCTCCGTACGATCTTTAAAAGACACAATCACCCGTTTCAGCTCCGGCATCTGACTCTGCTCCGACTGAAGGTAAACCGGTTCCACATATAAGAACGAATGGTTGATAGGTATAATCAGCAGGTTTCCGCGGATAACCCTTGAGCCTTTCTGTCCCCAAAGAGTTAACTCGGAAGAAATGTCCGGTTTCTGGTTGATGCGGGCCTCTATCTGCATGGGACCGTAGATCAGTTTCTCCTTGGGCAGACTGTACACGATAAGTTCTCCGTAATGTTCCCCGTCACAGCGGGCACACATCCAGGCTACCATATTATCTTTGCGTGACGGGGTCAGCGGAAGCATCAGTATAAACTCCTCGCTGTTTCCTTCGGGTAGTTTCATGGTTATGTAATAAGGTGACATCCGCTGTTCACTCTCCTGGTAAATTTCCGTAGGCACATTCCACAGGTCTTCCTGGTTGTAAAACACCTGCGGATTGGTCATGTGATAGATATTATAGATTGCATTTTGAATGGTAAACAGATCGGTCGGATAGCGGATATGAGACCTCAGAAAATCCGGCATATCCTTTATGGGTTTAAAAAGTCTGGGATAGATATTGCTATACGTCTGGACCAACGGATCAGACGGATCGATCACAAAATAAGTGACCGAACCGTTATAGGCATCTATTACCACCTTCACCGAGTTACGGATATAGTTGACCCCTTTTTCGGAAAGGTCCTGTCTCACCGGTTCCGAATATGGAAACATACTGGTAGTGGTATAAGCATCATGGATCCAATAAATTTTTCCGTCCTCTCCCAGTACCAGGTACGGATCGCTGTCAAACATCAGAAAAGGAGCGATTTTTTTGTCCCGGTCGGTAATTTTACGATGAAACATTATGCGGCTGTCCCGGGTGATATAGCCAGATATGAGAATCTTAATGTCTGAGAAGGTCCAGGCGAAAACCAGCCGTCGCAAGACGTTTTTGAGTTGTACTCCGCCTGTTCCCGAATAAGAAGTATAAACATTCTTATCCCCTTTGGGATAATCAAATTCTTTCATGGTTGTATGAGCGATAACATACTCATTCATTTCTTCGCCATAGTAAATCTGCGGTTGTTTGATCTGCAGAGGTACCTTCGACTGGGGTGGAATATTTTTAATCACAAATTCCGGCATCCCGTTGGGGGTCACCTTATTCACCGGGTTCATTACCACGCCGTATCCATGGGTAAACATCAGATGTATATTGACCCAGGTACGTGCCCTATCCGGAATCTGGGAAGCAGGCAACTCACGTGCTGCCAGTGCGACCTGATTGTATTTTTGGAAAGGATAACGGTCGATATCCACACTCTTGAAATCATAATAAAGCCGGATTTCCTGCAGTTGTTTATAAGTCTGCATCAAAGGCCTGCTGTCCCACAACCGTATATTCTCTATGGTGTTCCGGTTAGACTGGATGTCATTCCAGGTAATGGACTGGTCTGCCGGGAAAGGTTTTTCCTGTATCTTATCTACGCCGTAAGCTTTACGGGTAAGGTTGATGTTGTTGATAATATAAGGTTTTTCCTTCTCCAGTTCATTAGGTTTGACAATGTATTGTTTCATCACTCCCGGCAGGATCAGGATCATCACCACCCAGACGACCACATAGGCTATGGCAGTATAGATCACCGGCTTCCATTTTTTCAGCCAGGGCATGATCATCAGCAGCAACGCCACAACCAGTACCAGTAACATCATAATCCTGTACCCCGGGACCAGCGCATGTATATCCGTATAGGAAGCACCGAAAGCTACCCCCTTGGTGGAAAACATGACCTGGTATTGTTTCAAAAAATAAGACCAGGCCACACCGAGCAGATAAAAACCGACCAACACAGCCAGGTGGATGGAAGCCCGGTGGTGCATAACCGGCTTCCCCCTTCTTATCGTTATGGCCTTATCCGTTGCATAGGAAAACAAAACCCCGGCAATGATAATAAACATAGAGGTCAGATACCAGCCCTTGAGAAAGAGGTAAACCGGGAGTTTGAAAACATAAAATCCGGCATCTTTTCCGAAAACAGGATCGTTCACCCCGAAAGGAGTAGCATGAATGTATTTTAGGAAGAGTTCCCAGAAATTCATGGTGCCAAGGCCCATCACCAGGGAAAAGATTAACAGGTAGAGGCTCCACACATATCCCGAAAACTTGCTGTCGCCGGCAATATTAAGTATTTTCGGTTGATTATTGCCAGAGGAATAAAAATTGCGTATAAAACGTCCGTTTCGCCGTGCTATGGCAATATTAATAAAAGCCACGATGCCAAACAGCAGGAAAAAAAATGCAAAAGTTGCCAGCCGTGCCCAAAGCATGGTTTCAAATACCGACTCATATCCCAGGTTCTGAAACCAGAGCCAGTCGCCATAGTATCTGAAAGAGAGAACAAATAACACCACAAGTGTGATAGCCAGAATGATCAGTTTGAAAGTTGCTTTTTTCATATTTTACAGATAAAATAGTTTCTTTTATTTACCTTTCAACAAAGCTACGAAAATATTTGTTCGCTTTGTTCTCCGGGACATTATTCACCATTGAATAATGTTCAAAAATAATGACGAAATTGGCATTATCATAGCCTCAATTAGTGCAGTCTTTTTATTGGGTGTAAGCATAGAACCATTACTTACTCTTATTGAAGGGAAAGCTGCACTGATTATTTTTACACTCGGTATTCTTGCTGCCGAAACCCATCACACCTTCCCAACCTACTGATCATCCACTGGTTGATCATGGATTATAAAGAGGAACCAAGAAATACCCAAACTTTTCGCAGTAGAATTATTTTGCTCCTTCTTATGAAAAATTAAAAACAGTGACATCAAAATGAAATAATTTGACAACACAATCAGAGAGACACACACAGACAACGGAGGTAGAATCCCGGTAACACCTGAAGATTTTGATATTAAAGTCTACAAGGACTATACTGACAAATTGAATATAAAATGCAAAAGACTCTTTCGGAATTCCAGT
>DRPN01000197.1 GCA_011374625.1 Bacteroidota bacterium | reverse complement strand
ATCCGGAAAGATAAGATTTCGAACGAAACCAAAGAAGCCATCAACCATATCTCCCGCTGGTTATATCTCCTGGGGGATAAGTATAAGGAGATGGAAAAGGGAGAAAAGGAGTGGTAAAAAAAAAGCAGGGAAGTAATACAAATCTTTTTACTGTTCAACGTTTGAGATCCAGTAGTTTTCTACGTAGGGAGCTACGTAGGGATTATCTTGCGACTTTGTATTTGCCTGATATTCTAAAGGATACGGAAAAGAGAGTTTGTGCCCCGGTCAAGAAGTAGTCATTCAGTAGTCATACGGTAGTCATTCAGTAGTCATACGGTTGTTATACATGTAATAAAATTGTAATAAGGTTGTAAAAAATCAGATCTGCAATAATGGTATGATCTGAGTACGGCAAAGGGCCCATTACCTCCTTCTCTGCTCCAGTACCCTGACCACATCTTCCAGACCTAATCCTTTGGCTGTCAACAGGGTAATAAGGTGATACATCAGGTCGGCCGATTCATTGAGAAAACGGTCAGTAGTTCCTGATTCTGCCTCCAGGATGGTCTCCACGGCTTCTTCTCCTACCTTCTTGGCGATCTTTTTGATCCCTGCATCAAACAGTTTTACGGTGTAGGACCCTTCGGGTCTTTTTTCTTTCCGCTCTTTCAGCAGGGCTTCCAGTTGTAACAGGAAAACCGCCGGGTTGGTCTTGTTCTCTTCTCCCCAGCAGGTATCGGTGCCGAGGTGGCACACCGGCCCGTCGGGGATAGCCCGCACCAGCAGGGTATCACTGTCGCAGTCTTTTTTAGCCTCCACAAAGTGCAAATAATTACCACTGGTTTCCCCTTTAGTCCATAACTCCCCGCGACTGCGGCTGTAAAAAGTCACCTGTTTTGTCTCGAGGGTTTTCCGTAAGGCTTCTCTGTTCATATACCCCATCATCAGCACCTGCCAGGTACGTGCATCCTGGATGATGGCAGGGATCAATCCGTTGTTTTTGTCAAAATCCAGACGATCAATATCAATCATAATTTATGTTTTTTTATTCTGTAGATAAATATTCAATACTCATATTCCTGATCCCCGGCACGGGCGGACAGGAATCTCTTTGGGAAGGTCTTGATACTTTCATAATCTCACAGGCACACCTTTCTTTTTCAGATACTCTTTCAGTTTTTTTATAGATAATTCCTTATAGTGAAACAGTCCGGCTGCGAGGGCGGCATCGGCTTTTCCGCGGGCCCAGGCATCATAAAAATCCTCCGGTTTGCCGGCGCCTCCCGAGGCGATCACAGGGATCTCCACTTGTTCGGATATGTGTGCCAGAGCTTCCAGGGCATATCCCTGGCGGGTACCGTCGTGGTCCATCGAGGTAAAGAGTATCTCACCCGCACCCCGGTCTTCAGCTTCTTTCACCCACGAGAACAGTTCCTTGTCCGTAGCCTTGCGGCCGCCGTGGGTATGGACCTGCCAGGTACCTTCCGGTGTCTTCCGGGCATCCACAGCCAGTACCACACACTGGCTTCCGAAATGATAAGCCAGTTCACCGATCAGTCCGGGATGATACACTGCTGAAGAGTTGACGGAGATTTTGTCGGCCCCGGCCTGCAACAGGACTTCCACATCCGCTATGCTGCCGATACCGCCGCCTACGGTAAAGGGAATATTGAGCGTTGCCGCCACCCGTGTCACCAGCGACACCAGGGTTTTTCGTTTTTCATGGGTAGCAGTAATATCCAGATAGACCAGTTCGTCGGCGCCCTCATCACGATAGAGAGCTCCCAACTCAACAGGATCGCCTGCATCAGCCAGGTTGACAAAGTTAACTCCTTTGACGGTGCGTCCGTCTTTCACATCCAGACAGGGTATGATACGAAATGTCAGCATATCACAAAAATTTTTCCAGGTTCTCACTTTTTATCTGTCCTTCCAGCAGGGCTTTACCGAGGATCACGCCCCACACCCCTATTTTTTCCAATTCTTCGATCTCGTCTACGGAAGAGATGCCGCCGCTGGCGATAAGCCGGAGAGTGGGAAAAGCCTTCCGTATTTGCCGGTATAATGCCAGGTCGGCTCCCTGCATATTGCCGTCACGCAGTATGGCGGTTACCGACAGATATACAATGCCCATGTCTGCCAGGCTTTTTATGGTCTCCTGCCAGGTGGTTTCAGCTTCTTCCTGCCAGCCGTTTGTGGCAGGTTTTCCGTTCTTCACATCCACGGCTGCGATAAAACGTTCTTGCCCGAAAGTCATCATCCAATGTCGCAGCAAAGCAGGTTTTTTGATGGCTACACTGCCTATGTTTATCTTCCAGACACCGGCAGCGAAAGCCTGTTCTATCGCTTCCTCCGAACGCAACCCTCCCCCGAAGTCCACGCGCAGGGAGGTATTATGCGTGACGGCTTTTAGCACATCAAGATGTTGCGGTTTTCCGCTGCGGGCTCCGTCAAGATCCACCAGATGAAGGTTGCGGAACCCCTGTGCAGCATATCTCTTTGCCAGGAGCAAAGGGTCTTCGGCATATTCCGTTTTCCGGTCAAAAGCTCCTTCTCTCAGGCGCACCACCTTGCCACCGATCAGGTCAATGGCAGGAAATAACTCAATCATATCCGTAAAAAGTTTTTAAGTACCTGCTCTCCTGCATCTCCCGACTTCTCGGGATGAAACTGGGTCGCAAAAAAATTGTCTTTCTCCATCACTGCCGAAAAAGGAATCCCATATTCTGCCACTCCTTTGGTGTCATTACAGATTTCTGCGAAGTAACTATGCACAAAATAAAAATAGCTTCCTTGCGGTAACCTCTGCAGCAGTAAACTGTCTTTCGGCAGCACCCTGTTCCATCCCATATGGGGGATTTTCAATCCGTCTGTTTTTCCCCGTTGTTCATGAAAATGGATCACATCGGCATCGAAGATTCCCATGCCCGGAGTATCTCCTTCGGTGGTATGGCGGCACATCAGTTGCAGTCCAAGGCACACTCCCAGCACCGGTTGTCTGAGTTCAGGGATCAGTTTGTCCAGTCCGTTTTTCTGCAGCCGTTTCATCGCACTGGCCGCCTGGCCCACGCCGGGAAATATCACCCTGCCGGCCCGGCGTATCCGGTCCGGGTCGGAAGTCAGGGATACTTCTATGCCTAAACGTTGTAAAGCATATGTCACCGATTGGGTGTTGCCGGCGCCATAATCTATCAATGTTATTGTTCCCATTGTTCTGTACCTTTGGTAGAGGTTTCTCCTTTATTTCCGTTAAGGGTGGCCGCTCCTTTCAGTGCCCGGGCAAAAGCCTTGAAGATTGCTTCCGCCTTGTGATGTTCGTTTTCCCCTTCGGCATGGATGTGGAGAGTACATTTGGCCGTATCTGTAAAGGATTTGAAGAAATGATAAAACATTTCCGTGGGCATTTCCCCGATCTTTTCCCGTTTAAAAGAAACCTTCCATACAATATAGTTTCTTCCTCCCCCGGCGTCTATGGCCACGCGGGCCAGGCTTTCATCCATCGGCACGGTAAAACCATAACGGGCAATGCCTTTGCCTTCACCCAGTGCCAGGGCAAAAGCCTGTCCCAGGGCCAGCGCCGTATCTTCGATGGTATGGTGTTCATCCACCTGCAGATCTCCTTTTACTTTGACATGTAAATCCATCCCTCCGTGAAAACCCAGTTGTTCGAGCATATGGTCAAAGAAACCGATGCCTGTAGATATCTCCGTTTTGCCTGTCCCGTCAAGGGATAGTTCCACCTCAACATCCGTTTCCCGTGTTTTTCTATTCACCAGTGCATGTCTTTGCACGGATTTCAGAAAACGGTACACCTCTTCCCAACTCTGTGTCTCCAGGGCGATCACTTCTTTGAGTGCTTGCGGGGCCACTGTGACCTCGTCGCTGCCCAGTCCGCTGGTATCATTGAGCCAGATACCCCCGGCGCCAAGATTGCGGGCCAATTCCATGTCGGTAAGCCGGTCTCCGATCACAAAGGAGCCGGCCAGATCATATTCGCCGGTCATATACTTTGTCAGCAAAGCCGTTCCGGGTTTCCGTGTGGGCGCCTTTTCCGCCGGCATCGTTTTGTCTATGACAATGTCGGAAAAACGGATTCCCTCGTTTTCCAGCGTCTTCAGGATAAAATGGTGGGGTAACCGGAAAGCGGCTTCCGGAAAAGCATCCGTTCCCAGTCCGTCCTGGTTGGTGACCATCACCAAATCATAGTCTGTTTCACGGGCAATACGGGCTAAGGCACAGAGCATCCCGGGATAGAACATCAGCTTTTCCATGGAATCCAACTGGTAATCCTCCGGTTCGACGGTCAGGGTGCCATCGCGGTCAATGAATAAAATACGTTTCTTTTTGGGAATCATAATGGAGGTTTAGGGTTTTGAGTTTATGATTAAGGGTGTTGTATGGAGTAGAACAGATTTTTATTTTTTCAATGCATTATATTCATCTAACGCCTGGAGCAATAATTTGTTTTCCTTTTTTGTTCCCACTGTAATTCTTATTGCTTTGCCGCATCCGGGGATTCCTTTTCTTAATCTTACTACGATTCCTTTTTCCATGAGGTACCGGTATATTCTTTCCGGATTATCAAAACAAACCAGCAGGAAATTGGCATCGGAAGGATACACTTTTTTCACCACCGGCAAAACGGCGAGGAATTTTTCCAGTTTCTTTCTTTCTTCCAGAATCTTTTGCACAATTTCTTCCTGTGCTTTTTTTTCTTCAAAACGCAGGGAAGCCAGCGCCAGCGTAAGACGGTTTACATTATAGGGCAATTTCACCCGGTTGAGCCACTGAAATACCTCCGGGGAAGCAAAAGCCATCCCCAGGCGTATGCCGGCCAGTCCGAGAGCTTTGCTGAAGGTCTGCAAAACCACCAGTTTATCATATTTTTCTAACAACGGCAGGATGCTTTTCTTCGGGGCAAAATCTATATAAGCTTCATCCACGACCACTAATCCTTTAAACTGCTCCAGCAGTGCAATTACGTTGTTTTTATTCACAGCATTGCCTGTGGGATTGTTAGGGGAACAGAGAAAGATCATTTTTGTGTTCTCCGTCACCTGTGACAGGATTGCCGGGGGTGAGGGCTGCAGGGACTCATCCATCGGAACCTCTTTCACCGGAGTGCCGTGGATATCCGCCAGGACGGCATACATACCGTAGGTGGGAGGTGCCAGGATTATTTCATCATTGCCGGGATCGCAAAAAGTACGGAACAGCAGATCGAGGATCTCATCGCTGCCGTTGCCCAGGAACACCTGCTCCGGCAACACTCCTTTGTAGCGTGAGATTTGCTCCTTCAGCGACCGCTGGCAGGGATCAGGGTAGCGGTTCAGACCCGCCTCATCCAATTTGGCCAATTCGCGTCCTGTGTACGGATCACGCATCACAAGCTGCACCTGTCCCGGATAAGGGTTTTCGTTGGCGTCCAGCCATACCGCTGCCTCGCCGGAATATTCATCCCGTGCCGAAGAATAGGGTTCCAGCCTCCGGATGTTGGGACGAACAAGGTCCTGTATGTGTCGTTTTGTTTTCATGGTAGTCATTTGGTGGTCATTCGCT
>DRPN01000123.1 GCA_011374625.1 Bacteroidota bacterium | reverse complement strand
TGGTGTCCTTTCACATCTGCTTCCAGACTGTTCAGTTCAAATAGCCAGTCAAGGTTATCCAGTAAGGTAAGCAACGAATCATTTTTGCTGGCATAAAACGGACCTGAGATCAGGTTGTAACCGGCTTTGATATGTACAGGTTCGTTTTTATATATCAGGGTAGTATTTAGTTTTCCGTTTTTTACAGCTACATCGTCAATGTGGAAAGAAATTGGCGCTGTCAATACGTGTGTCGTGTCGTTTTGCGGGTTTTTATCATTACCGGCCAGATTGAAGTGGCCACTCAGGTCGGGTTCAATAATAGCCAGGTTATTAAAATATAATTCGTGGTCATTCATCAGCCGCTCTCTGTCAAGGCCTTTAATGTTAATGGCTTTTATGCGCAAACGGTTGTCTCCTTCAGGAGTGTTTTGCACCATATGGACCTGATGGAAAGAGAATTGCCCTGGTTTGTAACTTATGTTTCCGGTCGACACGTTTAACGAGCTGTTTTTCAGATATGCATCCATATGGTCGAGCTGCATATTTATATGCTTCAGCCGCACGGGATCGTTCTTTGTTTCAGGCAGGTGAAGGTTGTTAAGTATCAGGTTCAGCCCGTCAAAACCGGCTTGGAGGGTGCTGTCTTTAGTCACATGAAAATTACCATTGGAGAGTTCAATTCTGTCCAGATAAAGATATCCGGGAAAGAGGAATTTGTGTGTGCCGGTATTCTTATTCCCGGATAGAGAAGAAATATCCAGATTCCCTTCCGGGTTGATGAATGAAATGGACAGGTGTTGTTTTACCCGTTTCTGCAGATCCTGTATAGAAAAACCGTCAATACTGAATTCCGGAATACTCAGGTTTGTTTTTGCCTGATCCATCCCTGTCGTATCGTTTGTCATGTGGATGCCATCCATGCGAAGACTACGTTCATCGTTGGAATAAAAAAGACGGTTGTAATCCAAATTATAACCGGAAATAAGCCCGTTCGTGGTAAAAGAGCCTGTACGTAACAAAATGTCATCAAAATGCAGATTCCAGAAAAGATTCTGAAACATGGCAGAGTCGATCAGGATGTTGGTCATCAGAAAGTCGATCTCATTCACAGAGATCAAGGTGTCGTTACTATTATGAACCTGGTAGTAATCAAAATTATTGATGGAAATAGAATCAAGCCTGAAATCATATAATACTTTCATAAGCTGGTCAATCCCTTTTACTTCATCAGTAGTGTCTTTATGGATTGTCGCGTCCTTTTCATTTACGTAATTGATTAAAGTTCCATTGGAAAGTACAACTGATTGTAACCCCAGATCCTCAAGACCTCTTATCTCATTTAGCCCGATATCATTAAAAGCAAGTTTTTTGGCTGTAATGCCAATGTTGCTTTGCTCAGCAATTTTTTCTCCGGGTTGCAATGAGACCCCGTTAATGATCAGGTCGCGGTGCCTGGAACTGAAAAGGGCAGAATCAATATTGAGTATATATCCTGATTGCAGCTCTTTGTTCAGGTTTCGTAGTTTGAGCCTGAATTCATCAGAATACAATATACGATTTGGATTAATAGCAGAGTCGGGATGTGTATTGAAATTTTCCAGTATAATAGTAAAATCCACCAGGCCCGGGTCGGCATCCGGCGTAGCATATTCTGATAGCATAACAGAACCAGATTGGATTTCTATATCTGCAATCCGTATGTTGATGTTTGAAAAAAAACCAATACTCTGGTTGAGTGCTTTGATAAGTTTTTCGGGATGAAAACTCGACTTGTTTTTAACTCCGGCCTCTGTCGTCCAAAACTCAGGTTTCTCTATCAAAAAACGGCTGGCGATGAGATCTCTTTTGAATAGGAGCGACCAAACATTTAATTTGTCAATCTCAATTTCCTCAAAAACAATCTTATCGATTCTGATACTTTTTTGCTCGTTCATGTAAAAACCGGAAAACAGCAGGGCAGGCTTGCCAACAGACATATAACCATTCATTATGTTGATATGAAACGATTCAAGTACCAGTTCCACTCTTCCGTCTGATTTTTCCGCTACTGTTTTTTTCAGAATATAACTTATGACGGAACCACGGAAAATGCTCAGCAGGACAGCAAAGATGATAAAAACGCACAGAATGAGAAGGGCTGTTTTGCCTGTCTTGTTCATCGGAAATAGTTTGGGTAAATATAGCGATAATCGTAAAAAGATGAGGAGTGTGCTGAACCTTAATGTTTTTTAGGCTTCCTGAAGCTTATTCGTAATATTCAAAAGCATCGATAATATCAAGATAAACACCGTCAAAACCTGAATTGACAATTTTTTTTAGATATGAGTCATCGTTTCCAAAAATGATATTTTGCCAATCCTGTTCCCAGTATTTTACTTTATAGTTCCCTTCCCAGTCAGGGTTTTCGGCGCCAAGCCACGATGGTTTATTTGAGTTCCAGTCGGTCTGCCAGTAATAACGGTAATCTTCTGCTTCACCAATCGACATGTAGGACACTACCAGCCGCTTTCCTCCATTGGCTTTGTTGCGAAGTTGTTCTATTTCGTCAGCTGTAAAAACCGTATTGTCGTGAAAGAACAGGTCCATGATCAACAGGTCATAGTTGGTGGCTGTTACGGCTTCAATGAAGGCTTGTTTTGAATTGAAATTTTCAGGGTTGATCAGGTAGAGAAAATTAGAGATGTCTGCCAGGGAGTTTATGGAGCGGTCATTTTCTCCGGCAATCGGATTTGGATGATCGGGTATATTATCCAACTCCCGGTGGTCAGCTGCAAACGACTTATAGCCGGCACTGTGATTTTGTGTGTACGAATCATCCATTTTGGTATGTGTCGAACAGTAATCAGTTACAAGGATCACATTACCGGTGGCTCCTGACTTATCCAGAAACGACCTAAGGTATTGATTGTCTTGTTGTGGCGTTTGCTGGTCGTCATGCTTGTATCCATAAAACAAATCTTCCTGGCCATGACCATTAATGGAATTTACATACGATGCGCTCAGCGGTCCGTCGGCTTCACCATTGGCTGATATCAGCTCAATACCATTTTGCGGAATAACAATGAAATCGCTGTCAAACACCCGGGCGTAAGTACTGATGTTGATAACAAAATCGCGCATCTCCTGTCGGAAATCCATTCCAGGTGGTATTTCCGGGTTGTTGGTCTTGTTACAGGAAAGGAAAGCAATAAATACCAGGAAGAAAAAAGTTCGGTTCATAAAAAGTTTATTTAATAACGTGGTTTTTCGTATTTCATTATCAGAATACAGGTGCTAAAAATGGTTTTTAATATTTACGTATTTTTATCCGGTTATTAACCTTAAACCATTATCTGTGAAGTTCTCCTTTTATTTAATCTTATTTTTCTCTTCCTTAGCATTGAGAGCAGCAGTTTACACAGAGCCGGAATCTATGCGCTTTAACTTTTCAACTGAATTAATTGAAGAAGACACACTGAAAAGTGCTGGCGAAGACACAATTACTTTCAGAGATAAACTGGACCGGTTCAACGACTTTATGGAGAAGTTTATTATCTATTCACCGTTACCGGTGATCTCCTATTCTACCGAAACCAATTGGTTGTTCGGTCTGACAAAGATCAACGCATTCCGTATGGGAACAAAAAATCAGAACGATACCACTATTCAGCCATCGCATATTACGGCACTGGGTTATTATACACTGAATAAACAATATAAGTTTGCTGTTACAGTCAACCTGATGTTTGGTAATAATAAGTATGAGAGTTTCACTCAGATCCTGTATATCAATTTTCCTGATTTGTATTTTGGTGTAGGCAACGATAATGACATCAACAAGAGGTGTGTGGTGCTGACCAGGAATTTATCCATCGAACAAATGATGGGATACAAATTTGCGAAAAACTGGTATGTGGGCATTAAATATGATTATAATAATTATTTCAAAGTGGATACTATTCAATTTGAGGAAGTTCCCTGTAATGAAGAGGTTCCGGACCTGACTGTAAATGAAGGCACGCAATCAGGTATTGGATTCCGTATCGACCGCGAAACACGGGATAACCGTTTTAATGCCAAAAGGGGATCATTCCTGTTTTTCGAATACCAGAATTTCGGAAAATGGATAGGCAGCAAGTTTAATTATAACTCGATCATTATTGAATACCGTAAATATGTAACTCCTTTGAAATGGCTTACCATTGCAGGGCAAGTATATTCCGAGTTCAAACTGGGTGATGTGCCTGTTCAATCGCTGGCTTTGATGGGTGGCGACAACCGTATGCGGGGAATTTATATCGGTATGTTTCGCGACCACACAATGATCGAAAGCCAGGTGGAACTCAGATTTCCTATTTACTGGATATTCAGCGGGGTGTTTTTTACCGGGCTTGGCGAGGTGGGCCCTACCCTCAAATCGTACACATGGGATGGTATCAAATGGACGTACGGAGCCGGATTGCGTTTGAGTGTTAACGAGGCTACACGTACCAATATCCGTTTCGATATCGGGTTTTACAAGGTTAAACCGTTGTTTTTCTTTACGTTCTCCGAAGCGTTTTAACACTTCCTGTTGTCTCAGGTTTCCTGCTGGGGATGTTTTTTGGTGTATAAAAACCTCTTGATTTTTTTCGTTGCTGTTTTTACAAATTCTTCTTTTTGGAGGATCACTTCCTGTATTTTTGAGAACTTGCTCACCCGTGCGTTCACATATTCCTGGAGTTCTTTTTTAAGTTCCTCATATTTCTTTTCGACATCTTCTTTCATCGCTTGGTACTTTTCTTCAATTTCCTCACGATTGAAATGGACCATGGCTACCAGCTTTCCTTTTTGCTGAATAACCAGCGATTCGGCTACGTGTTTGAAATTGTTGATGACCGATTCGATATCTTCAGGAAAAATATTCTCACCTCCCGGGCCAATGATCACGTTTTTACTCCGACCACGGATAAATAAGTAGTTGGTTTCGTCCAGTATACCCAGGTCGCCCGTTTTAAACCAGCCGTCTTCCGTCATCACTTCGCGGGTCAGTTCGGGTTCTTTGTAGTATCCTTTCATTACGTTCGGACCTTTGGCGTAAATTTCACCCTCTCCGGTAAATTTACCCGGATCATGAATCTTCAGTGTAACACCTTCCAATGGTGGTCCGGTTGACTGTAGTTTAGTGCGCAGCGGATTGACACCGGCCAGCAAAGGTGAGGTTTCGGTAAGCCCGTAACCGATCGCATAGGGGAATTTAGCTTCGCGCAGGAATTTCTCAACCGTCTTGTCGAGTTTGGCACCTCCGATACCGAAAAATTTCAGTTCGCCGCCAAACGTATCCCTTAGTTTTTGGCCGGCGATCGTATTCATCTTTTTACGCAAAGGGGGAATGGCATATAGCGATTTGACCAGCCAGTTCTTTTTAAAGGCCGGCATGACTTTACTGCGGTAAATTTTCTCAATGATCAATGGAACTGTAAGCATGAGTGTAGGTCGTACACTTTTAAGTGCCGGTAACAATACGGCAGGTGTTGGCGGTTTCTTGATGTAAAAAATACTGGCACCGCTGATGATAGGTAAGATAAAACCAATGGTATTTTCATAGGTGTGAGAG
>DRPN01000065.1 GCA_011374625.1 Bacteroidota bacterium | reverse complement strand
GTTTTTGTGTTTCGAAATTCATTTCCCAGCCACCGCCACCATAAGTTTCACTGAGGGTGCGGGTTCTTCCGGCTTGATTTGCAGCACTTCGTAACTCGCGTATCGCACGGTCGTTACCAAACTGTCCGCCAAGGCCCGCTGTGTCCAGACGGTTTCCGAGCATGTCCACACCCGGCTGCTGATGCCAGATGTATAAAGCCGATTCATCGAAACCATGTGTTGGGGTCGGCCAGCCGTGTTCCCAGTAATGCCCGGTCCATTTCAGACCGTTTTTTTCGCAGTATTTGCTGTAGGGTTTTGCCCAGCGATCGACAAAAAGCTCCAACAGGGTTTCATAATAATCGTGACGAACCTTTTTCCAGTTACCGGTTTCTTCCACCAACGAAGGAAGATTCACCCGTAAATCGTAACCCCAGCGTTGCTGAAATTCATCCCATAAATCAGGCGTCCAGCGCATCATTGACCCCCATGCCATGGCAGCCTCCAGGTTCGGTTCATCGGAAAAACTCCCAGGTAATGTTTTCCCATAATCGGCCTTATTGCGCTCATAGCCTTTGATCATAGTAATGTCAAGGAACTTTTCGGTAACACCTTTGTAAATCAGGTCGACATACGAAAAACCACCATACCAGAGGGAACGAGCGGGATAGGTTTTACGAAAAACATAATACGTTCCGGTCTTTCCGTTTTCCTGCTGAACAATTGAAGTAATATCGGTAAATCCGTCATTAGTTTTTTTCAAAACAACAGCAATTGTATCTGAAAAAACCACATTCAACCGCCGTTGAATTTCCATTTTTAAACCTGTACCATGTTTGTAGGAATCGGGCATCTCAGCGGGAACATGTCCTCCTGCAAAACCTGTAGGATAGGAATTTTCATCGTAAATCCAGACTTTCATCCCAATTTCTTTTCCTTTTTGAACAGCATAATCGAACAAATGAAACCATTCATCGGAAAGATATTCGGTAAGCAAGCCAGGACGTGGATGCACAAAAACACCGCCCATACCGGCTTTTTTGAATTCTTTCATTTGAAAATCAATCCCTTCTTCGGTGATTTGCTCGTTCCAGTCCCAAAGTGGTACACTACGGTATTCCGAAGGTGGATCGGCAAAAAGACTTTTTAGTTCTGCATAACTGGCCAATGAAGAATTTGCTACTTCTTCTTTTAATTGACAGGATCCAATCAGGATGCATAACGTGATAAATAATCCAATCTTTTTCATCTGTTTAAAATTTTTATTTTATGAATAATGAAGAAAATAAAAATTTTCTTCACCCATGTAACCGGTTACTCACAGTAAAACTGTTCGTGAGCCCGCTGTGCCCGGTTCGCTCTCCCATGAATTTTTTTTAATCATTTTTATTTGTGAATTTTTGAATGAATTTCCCCACTGCAAGCAGACAGGATATCATCATGGGTTTGTTAATAATGGTTTGTTAATAATATTTTCGCCGCTAACCGCGCGAAATTTACTCCCCCCTTGTCCGCCTAACGGCGGATTGTCCGTCTCCTGACGGATTCTCAGCCTTTTGGCGGCTTAAACCATTTCTTCTCGTCCGCCATAGCGGAACGCAAAGGCGGATTAAACAAAAACCCATTTACAATAATATGAAAAAATGTTTAGATGGAGTAACTAATCAATATTTTAATTGAACAATAGTCAAATGTACCTCATGGTGTTGTTACTACAGAAGAAAACACAATCCTGCGAAAACAGGGATGGCAGATACTTCCCCCAGATGTTTGCCCAAATAACGAAGGACCCTGACCATGTGTTTTTCAACCGTATTTACAGATAATTTGTAATAAAACACACCCGAAATCATAATTTAAAATCAGTATAACCCTCAATCCTGCGTTAAGAACGCAGGGATTTCTAAAAATTTTTAAATTCAATGGTAAGCATATCCAAAAATATCTTATTTTCGAAACTTTTAGAAACCACAAAAAATCGCTGCTATGTCAAAGCATAAAAAACACGACCCTGTCATTCCGAAAGAATATATCATCCCTTTTATTCTGATCACCATCCTGTTTCCTTTGTGGGGTTTTGCCAACGACATCACCAATCCGCTGGTAGCAGCCTTCCAAACTGTGATGGAAATATCTGCTGCCAAGGCTGCCCTGGTGCAGTTTGCCTTTTACGGAGGATATGCCACCATGGCTATTCCTGCGGCACTTGTGGTTAAAAAATATTCCTATAAAACGGGTATTCTTATCGGATTGGGACTATATGCGACCGGTGCTTTTCTTTTCTGGCCTGCAGCCAGGTTCGAGATATTTGCTTTTTTTCTCATTGCTTACTATATCCTCACCTTTGGATTGGCTTTTCTGGAGACGACAGCCAATCCCTACATCCTCTCCATGGGAAGTGAAAATACGTCTACCCGGCGTCTGAATTTTGCCCAATCATTCAATCCTTTAGGTTCATTGCTGGGCATGATCGTGGCTACACATTTTATCCTCGCCCTTCTGCATTCCGACGAAAGGGATGTTGCCGGCAATCTTATATATCCACACCTCTCAGCAGCCCAGAAAGCCGTTATCCGGGCGCATGATCTGGTAATCATCCGGGATCCGTATGTAATCCTTGGCCTTGTGGTACTGGTCGTGTTTATCCTTATTGCAGTATCCAACATGCCTAAAAACAAGAGTGTAGTTCACACCAGCACAGGTGAGATATTCAGACGTCTTTTCAAATTGCCGGCTTACAGGAAATACCGGGAGGGGGTAATCGCCCAGGTATTTTACGTAGGGGCCCAGATCATGTGCTGGACTTTCATCATTCAATATGGCGAACATCTGGGTCTAACCAAAGCCCAGGGAGAAGAATACAACATCGTCGCCATGATCGTTTTCGTAAGTGGCCGTTTTATCGGCACTTATCTGATGAAATATATAGAGCCCGGGAAATTGCTTTTTTTCTTTGCCATCGGAGGAATGATCACCACTACCGGAGCTATTTTTATCCAGGGTATGACAGGCTTGTATTCCCTGATGGCCACCTCGCTTTTCATGTCGATCATGTTTCCCACCATCTACGGCATCTCACTGCGCGGTATGACCGACGATGATGCCAAACTGGGTGCCGCCGGATTGGTTATGGCCATCGTGGGCGGGGCATTGATGCCTCCCCTGCAGGGAAAGATCATCGACCTCGGAACCGTGGCTTTCCTCCCAGCTGTCAATGCTTCCTTCATCCTGCCTTTCATCAGCTTTGTCGTCATATCCGTTTTCGGATACCGGACATTTAAAATACATCATGCAAAAGGTTTAGAGTAAGGATTTTTCCGGGGCCGGAACAAGAACAGAACATTTGTTTTTCATCATCACCTTGAAACGTGATAACCTCCATCCGTTCATTAGCAATGATCGCTATTTCAGGAATAGTCAACATTTATCAAATACTTAAAACGTCTAACTATATCGTTATCAACAGAACAAGTTAAAGAATTCATTTTGATAAATTCAGAATGATCGAAAATTTCCAACCTAAGAAGTCATAATATAAGTAAAAAATAAGAAAGGAAAAATATGAGCTTTTTTTTATTACTTTGCTCATTTAATAATTTAACACAAAACAAATATGACTGGATTAAATTCAATTGTGTTTATCTTATTGTTATCAGTAGGATTGCTGAATGCGCAGTACTCCGAAACAGGATATGACTATACAACAAAGATCGACGACACCATACGTGCCCGGCAGATACGGGACATGAAGTTCGGCATGTTCATCTGCTGGTCTTTCAGCACATTGTCCGGGCATGAATGGACCCCCACACGGGATAAAGATGCTTCCTTTTTCAACGTAAAAGGTTGTGATACCGACCAATGGTGCAGAACGGCCAAAGAGGCAGGCATGCATTACATCCTTTTTCTGACGAAGCACCACGACGGCTTTTGTCTGTGGGATACCAAAACCACCGATAAGAAAGTAACCAATAGTCCCCTGGGCGTAGACGTGTTGGCCGAATTAAGGAAATCATGCGATAAATACGGCATAAAACTGGCTTTATACTTTTCGGAAGGCGACTGGAACTGGCCGGGCGCAGCAGATGGAAAAAGCCGGAAATACGGCGCAGGTAAAAATCCGGAGATAAAAAAAGCCCAATTAAAAGAACTGTTAACCAACTACGGCCCCATAGAATTCATGTGGATGGACCACGCCGTAGGCGACGGAGGATTAAGCCACAAGAAAACAGTAGAGTGGGTGCATCAATTCCAACCCAACTGTTTTGTGGGTTTCAACCATGGCGAGCCGGCAGGCAGGCTGTGCATCCGGGAACGGGGTAAGCCAGGTCCGATTGGAAATGCCGGATCATCAGTCTATAACAAAGATGCCGAATCACATTACAAAGGCTATCTGGTGGCAGAATTCACCTATCCTATTCTTCCCGAACACCAGGGTGGGGCACAGTGGTTTTACTCCCTTCCTAAATATGACACACTTTGCAAACCTGCCGAAGAAATTTATAAAGATTATTTGGGCGCCGTAAAGTACGGAAATATTTTTTCACTTGACGTAGGACCTAGTCCCACAGGAAAACTGCGGGATATTGATGTAAAAACCCTCCGGAAAATAGGGAAATACATTTCCGGTAAATTGAAGCTGCCGGAAGAAACGCAAATACAGGTAAAATGATCGTCTTTGCTTTGGCAAAAAACACGATTCATAAATTCAGGTTGGTCTGCCGGGATTTTTCATATACCAAGGCTTACAACGGGATACCGGAGCCAGATAACAATGCCTATCAACCAGGTACGGTGCAGGAATTTGTCTGAAATATAAAAATCTGTTATTAATATCTTTCGTCATCTTTCGTTGTTTTCCGAAAAGAATCCATGACGCCTTGGCCCATTAATTTATTCCTTCGGGTCCAAGATATTTCTTGCATTAAGCTTCTACTTCCCTTTCCTCCCTCTTCTGAAAAGTCCGGGTTTGGGTAACGAGGGTACGGGCGTCGGAAAAATACCTTTTTCAACATAGCGGATATCCTCGACAGAGTAAAAGGCATTGGGGTTAAAACGATGAATGAGCGCAATCAGTTGCGGCAAATTTTTCCTTTCCGTCACTGAATATATGACATGTACCGATCCCTGCGTTCCCGAAGCTTCCACGGAGGTAACTCCAAAACCGTGGTCAACCAGGCTTTGTATCAGGGGTCCGGCACTTTTTTGTGTAATAATACGCACCAGTTGTGTCCCTATCGCCAATTTTTCTTCCACCAACATGCCCACATAGGTGCCGGTGGCAAAACCCGCAGCATAAGCAAGATAACATACCGGATTAGTCAGGTCTTTAAAAATCCTGCTGATTGCCAATACCCAAATCAGGACCTCAAAAAAGGCCAGCATGGGTATGATTTTTTTATTACCTTTGGACATCAGAATGATACGAACCGTTCCCAACGTTACGTCCGTAATTCTGGCCAGAAAAATCAGCAATGGCAAAATAACATAAGAAAACCACCAGGTATCCATAATTAGTATATTTTATTTACCGGAAAGATACTTAACAAATCTGATACCAAATCTACATATAAATTTTTTCATGCATCTTATGTATCTTAGCAAAAAAAATTTATGTAGGTTTGACAACTGTATGTGATTATCTGTAACAACTTCTTCTATGAAACGAACATGATTCTTTTTAATCCGCCAAAAGGCGGACAATCCGTCAGGGGACGGACAAGGGAGAGCTGAATTTCTCATCACCAGCGCCGAAAATATTATTAACAACCCCATGATGATACCCTGTCTGCTTGCAGCG
>DRPN01000084.1 GCA_011374625.1 Bacteroidota bacterium | reverse complement strand
CTTTTGTCGTATTGGGTCATGGCCCGCAGGCTCATTCCCATGCTGGAAAACCCGCCATCATGATAAAGGTTTTGCAAGGTTACCTTCCGTGTGATGTCGGAAAAGAGGGTCACACAATAGTCTGCACACTCTTCTGACGTGATATTACCCAGGGGAGACATTTTTTTTATAAAGGCCGTCTGCAGGATCCTATGAAAACTCAGGATACTGATATCCAGTGTCTGATGAAAATAATTGTAATTAAGATCAGAATAAGGTTTTTTCTTCCGGACATTCGGGGACATCCCGTTGGAATGAAGGATAAAATCGATCTTCCCTCCGAAATATTCCAACGTTTGTCTGAACACCTCCTCAATATCCTCCAGTCTGGTAACATCAGCAGGTATTACAATGGTGTTGCCGCATTTTTCAGCCAGTTTCAGTGTATCTCTGAAACGCAAAGCTGTCGGAGCATTGGACAGGATGAATACAGCCCCTTCCTCATACGCCCACTCTGCCACTTTCCAGGAAATAGACTTGTCATTCAGGGATCCGAAAATAATGCTTTTTCCCCTGTTAACAGATTTTACCCCATCATAATAAATATTCACGCGAAGCCATCTTACCCCAAAAGTTTTTGCTTGGAGATATTTTGCTGCACTGCTTCAATGATCAAGGGTTTCCCCACATCGTACCAATAGCTCATTGAGAGAACGGATATTCTTACCAGTCGGGTACTTGCAAGTTGCAGAAAAAAATGGGTCAGAGAAAAAACATCCTGCTCCGGTAACAAAAATAAAACCTCTCTGCTCAATACCGCCACCCCCGAATAGCCCCATTGGGTAATCTGTCCCTCCGGCTCTTTCGTCATGATTTTTTCCCCGGTGGCAATATTCTCCCAACCGCACAAGTGGCCCGTCTCATCTGCCAACAGATAGCGAGCCGTCTTCCGGCAGCTCACCGCCAGGGTAGCCAAAGCGCCTGAATCAATATGTTCCTTTACCAATTCCCTCAAATCCATATCCGACAGGATATCCACATTATGTATCAGAAAAACAGGGACATCCAGCAACAACTCACGGGCATGGCGTATGCCTCCGCCCGTTTCAAGAGGTCTTTCTTTTTCTTCGGATAAAGCAATCTTAATGCCTTCAGCAGGATGTTCATCCAGATAATTCCGGATCATTTCCGCATGATGATGCACATTAATAACAATATCATCAAACCCTTGTTTTTGTAATTTCCCGAGAATGATTTCCAGCAAGGGTATTCCATGAACCTTCACCAATGCTTTGGGCTTGTCGCGGGTCATTTCTCCCAGACGGGTTCCCAATCCTGCCGCTAATATCATCGCTTTTCCGGCCATTGTTTATTAATCAAAATATAAATATTTAAATATATATTTAAATATTTATTTAAATACATATATTTAATTTTGTTTGTAGACAAGGCAGCACTTTGTATTTACATGATCCAATTTTATATGCTATTTCTCATACCACCACACAAAATATTGCATTCCTGCAATAATGATCCTTTCAATATTCTTCCATAGGCATGCTTTCGGCATACATTATATATTAAATTCATCATTCATCATTCCTTCTCCCTATGCTTCAGCACCACCTGCACATCATACTTCTCCTGCAGATACTTTGCCAGTTTCTCAGCCATATATACCGACCTGTGTTGTCCGCCCGTACAACCAAAACTGACCATCAGATGATGGAAATTGCGTTGCAGGTAGTCTTCCACCGACCGGCTGACCATCTCCTTTACGTTTTCAAAGAATTCCTGCACCTCTCTTCGTTCGTCCAGAAATCGGATCACCGTCTCATCTTTGCCGGTCAGTTCCCGGTACTGTTCCAATCGTCCCGGGTTTGGCAGGGCACGGCAGTCGAACACAAAACCACCACCATGGCCTGTCTCGTCCATCGGAATACCGTTTTTATAAGAAAAACTGGTGATTTTCACCGTCAGGCCCGGATAAGTCTGTGGAAAGCTTCGCAGGCTTTGGTTGGCAATAATGTCCTTCCACACCTTGGTCAGGGCCGGCAGTTCCACTGGCAATGATATCCGTTCCAGCAAATTTTCCAGATTCTGCACAGCATATGGGATACTCTGCAGAAAATGGGCCTTTTGTTCATAGAAACCGCGAAACCCATATGCTCCCAGCGTCTGCATGATACGTATCAGCACAAATCCTTGAAAATATTTCACAAAAACATCCGGGTCAATTTTTATCTTTCCCTGTATGCTTGCCCGATAATAATCCAGCAGATGTTGCCGCACTTCTTCGGGCAAATCAGCCTTGGCGTCATATAACAGGGAAGCCGGATCGTAATACAATGCACCCCGCCGTCCCCCTTGATAATCAATAAAAAAAGGTTCTCCTTTGATCAGCATAACATTGCGTGACTGGAAATCGCGATACAGAAAATACTCCTGACCTGCCGAGATCAGATAATCGGAAAAATGATGAAAGTCTTCCTCCAGCAGTTGCTCGTCAAAGGCTACTTTTGCCAGTTTCAGAAAATAATATTTAAAATAGTGCAGATCCCACAACATGGATTGTTTGTCGAAGGATGCCCGGGGATAACATACAGAGTAGTCCACCGACGGACCGGCTTCTACCTGAAAACGCACCAGATGATCCAGCACCTTCTCGTAAACACGTATGATCTCCTCCGTAAAACCCTCCTGCTCCCTTACCTCCGTCAAAAAACTAAACAACGTTACATTGCCCAGATCCTCTTCCAGGTACAACAGACCGTCTTCCGATTCGGCATATACCAACGGAACCGGCAATCCGTATTCCTTAAAATGCTTTGAAAAAGAAAGAAAAGCACGGTTTTCTTTCCGGTCGGGATTAAATACGCCGATAGCGGTATCATCAGGGCCGAAAATGCGCACATACTCCCGATTGGAACCGGAGGGAGGCAACTCCTCCATTCGCAGAATATCCTGTCCCGACCAGGTCATAAACAGGGAAGCCAGTTGTATTTTATAACGATCCTTCAAGTTTATAAATATTTTTTCTTATACATTCCGTATGCCACCAGCCAAAAAAGGACAGCATGGGTTAAGGCAATAGAAAGAATCCAAATTATTGTTTCCGGCTAAGGTCGCAAAAATATGTTAATCCCAAGTATTATGAATTGAAAAATTCAACCAGGCGAATAAAAATTATTTTTAGAGGAATATTGGCGCTTACCATTCATTTTTGGCAAGTAGGTAACGTCAATGTGCAAATAACCGGGCTCATAAGCCTTGAATTTCTTTGCCCTTTCCCGCTCTTTTTGCGGTACTTTGTTTAGCTCTACTACACGTAGGGTTCGGTACACAGCGCTGCGTGAGGCGGATGGATTGAGTTTGCTGAGCCACTTCTGTTATTTCATCCAACGGCAGCCAGGTAGCTCTGCGGACTGATTTAATGAGCTCCTGTTCCAGTGAAGAAAGAGCATAATGGATATGGTGAGGTCTGGAACCAATATCGCTCGGTCTCGTTCTGCTCTTCCACTTTGACACAGTATTTTCAGAGATTTGATATTTTTCTGCCAGGATGTTCACAGGCAAATGACTTTTTTGTATTTGGCAACGAATATGTACATTTGTCGTTGCATTGGAATGATACGCTTGCATAGTAGTAAATTTTTTAGTTAAAC
Organism: Bacteroidota bacterium; assembly: GCA_011374625.1. Lineage (GTDB taxonomy): Bacteria > Bacteroidota > Bacteroidia > Bacteroidales > VadinHA17 > DRPN01. The sequence continues at coordinate 2,324 of DRPN01000084.1, read as the reverse complement.
AATTTACAAAGCAAGGTATTTTTTCCAACTTAAATTTCCCGCCCCGCGGGGCGGGAAATTTAAATCTTCACACCCAACAACGTGGTGAAACTAAACACCTATTATCTCAAATTTTACTTATATAAAGGAATCACATATCCCTGTCTTGATCCATCATCAAAAGGGCGTTGTGGCAGATCTTCCGCTTTAATTATTGTTGTCTTTTCTTTCCTGGTGTCTTTAACGGCCGTTCCGTAATATGAATTCGCCCCACAACAGCCATAGGTGGTTGTTGAAATGCGCATCTGTGCGTTTTCAGCCACAAATGCCGAACTTGTTGGCCTCCCAAAACACGCAACGCCTCCCATTACCTCAGTGCGTCCTCCGTTTTTTGTATGAACCACAATTCCACGGCCCTCACTTTTAAAGCCCATCAGGACCAGGTCTCCGCCATCATTAAGAATCGCCGGCTCGCCCCGCTCCGGATTAAGCTGGCGCGCCCATACCTTTTGTCCCCTAAGCGAAACAACACAACGCCCATGACCATGGGTACCGGGTTTTGCTCCAGTAGTAGCTGCCACATTGTCGAAGAATACTTTACCCCCGGATACTGTATTGCGATAAAACGGCAGGGTTTGGGTCTGCATGTCTTTAAAACAAACTGTACGCCTGCTTGCATGAGTGAAGGTACAGTGTTCTCCACACCAATTCTCCCAGGCAATAAGACGCTCAATAAATAAAGGAGGAGCAGCAGATGCATCCGGGTCACCACCAATGACAAATCCTTCCCGATTTGTTTGTTTCAAATCCAGACCGGAAACAAGATCGCAGAAGTTAAAGTCGATATGTTCAACTGATGCCGGGATCACAACCGGGTTGTTCAACAGGTAGCGGCCAGGTTCAAAAATGATTTCTGCTGCACCGGAATTCAGGGCTGCCTGTATTGCGGGACTATCGTCATTTACTCCATTACCGATGGCCCCAAAGCGACGAACACCGGTTGTTCCTTTTCCGTTCCCCTGATAAACAGGTGTTTCCTCCACCGGCAAACGGGGCATGGCCTTCCCACCGGTTTCACCGTAAACACGCGGGCTGACCCATTCATCAATATAGCGGGCATCATCAAATCCTGAAAGTGTAACATTCGAAACATAAAGTCCACCTGCCCGACGATCAATACCCACAGAGCCTGTACCTTTCAGGTAGGAATCAACCAGTACTGTATGTCCTATGGGACTGGTACAAGTCAGGCCTACCGGAACGCGCTCAGTGCGAACATTGCGTAGACTTACACTTATCGCTCCTACCGTAATCCCCGAAACCCGCTGTCCCCGGGTATTGACGTCTTCCACATGGGCGTACATAGTTCCTGTTCCTGAGTCGATGTGTAATCCATGATTGAAACCCTCCACTTCAACATGCTTAATGAGAATACCGGAATAATTACTGTGTCCCAGTTGCAGGCCGGCATATCCCAATCCATCCTCACTTACAATTCGCACATTACGGACGGCACCTGTATTATTGGCAAAGAAATCCAATCCGACTGCCCCCGCATTACCATTGCCACAGTTTATCGTCAGATCCTCACAATAATTTGATGTGGCTACATTAGTGTTTTCTGTCTGCATAAAAGAAATTACAGGCTTACATTCACCATTGCCAAAGCCGGGAGCGTTGTCTTTCAGCCGGATAATAGTCCGGTTAACACCTGCACCACGAATGCGGATCTGCTGGTTCATCTCACTTCCATAAGTATTTACTATTTTATGGCGATAACAAAGTGTATTCGAAACCAGATAAGTCCCTTCGGGAAAATAAATCACCGGAAGATACGGAAGCCGGATATGGGTTGTTGCACGTAAAATACCGTTCTCCTTACGGTTCTCAGCGCTAAGGCCTAAATAATGAACACCCTGGTCAGGTAAGGCTTCCAACTCTGCCAGAGTCTGTCGCCAGGCAAGCTGAGTACACCGGGTAACATCATCCAGGGCACGAAGGATAGCCTCAGTGCAATCCTGTTTGCCTGATGGATCGGCAAAATAAGGAGCTTTACTTATATTCAGAACACCCAGCGTACTCTGAGTCAAATCACCAATCTCGTTTAGCTGAGTCTTACATGAAAGATTAACTCCAAATACTGTAATAAAAACAAAAATCCTTATTATTTTTTTTATCATGGTATTAATAATTTTTAATAATCCAAATTGATTTTTTTTGAGCCGGTTTTAATCCCGGCATTAAGTCTTGACTAGTACAATATTATATTTCTCCCTGTAAATGAGACTTTAACAACTTTTGATTGGTTCTTTAGATTTTTATTCGTATTTTTCATCTGGAAAGTG
>DRPN01000094.1 GCA_011374625.1 Bacteroidota bacterium | reverse complement strand
GGAAAAAACTGGGAATACCTTTCGGAAGCAGGATATAAGACATTACATATCCATCCATTCGTCACAGAGGACAAGTTCGCCGAGGTATGTTCTAGCGCCGAAATCACGCTTGGCATCAACGGGGTGAATGATATCCGGATGTATGCGTCCTGGAGGAGAACAGTCAATACCATGGCAAGCGGAGGCTTTCACTTAACCCATTATGTCCCCGGAATGGAGACCGTGTTTCAGAACAAGAAACATTTGGTCTGGTTTAATTCAGTGTCGGAGGCCATGGATTTGATCGAGCACTATTTGACGCACGGAGAGGAACGGAAGGCAATTGCGGAAGCCGGTAGAAAGGAAGTTTTAGCGAGACACACGTGGGATGCAAGGATTGCCGAGATGATAGATAGATACAAAATGCACAAGGCATATCAGGATCTAAAGGAATTTAAGAATGTTACTGATGCAGAAATAGAACGTAAGGGGAGCAATGAAAGCATTATAAGAACTTGGACCAGCGTTTGGAATGCAAAAGAGAAAAAAATCACAGAACAAATTAAATCCGCATATAATGAAACCGATATATGGTGTTATCGCAACGTTTATCATAATTATCACACCCAAACAAAGAGATTTGAGTTTACTGCCAGCATGATTCGCAAATACTGTAATCAATTTAAACATCGCGCCGTTAAACTACTGGATTACGGCTGTGGTACTGGTTGCTTAGAAAAGCATTTGCTTGATATAAGCAATCTGCATATTACCTTGGCTGATATTCCGTCCCAGACCTTTGAATTTGCCAAGTGGCGTTTTAGAAATGAGCGTCAATTTTCTTTCATAGAGATTGATAATCAAGATTGCCTAAGAGAAGTATATGATATCATGATTTGTTATGACGTGTTGGAACATATTCCAGAACCGATGCCAGTGATCCAGCATCTAACGGAGCATTTGGAAAGAGGAGGTTTGTTGTTCCTGTTTTTCTGTACGTCTTTACCAAAAGGACGTCCCAGTGGGCATTTACGAGAGTCAATAGAGCAGTACCCTCAGGTTATGAGTTATGTACATGAAAATTACGAGGTTCTTGAGGGTAATCTTTATCGAAAGAAGATGAACTCACTGAAAAACGACGTAGAAGTTTCCCGAATTCATGGAGTAAAAGAAGTTAATGTAGGAGAGGGAGGAGCTATAGGTATGTCCACTGATTACCCCAAAGCTATTACGGTTCGCGGACGATCCATTAAAGAACCACTGCGGGAGCAATCGGTAGAGCAATCCCTTACTCGCCATTTTGAGGATATACTGCATCAGATAGCAATTGGGAACTATTCTCGTGCGGTTGAGCAGATCGTTCGACATTTTATTCGAAATCAACAGAACCTTAATTGGCTCCAGTCGAGGCCGGTCTTTGACCACAGTGGGGACGTGGTTAGGACGTTTGCCCTGGCATTTTACAAAGTAGGTAATCTGGAAGCGGCCGTAAGTCTTTTGGACAGGGCCAGTGAGCTTTATGAGCGAAGTGAAGATGCAGTTAACTTATACAAATCCGCATGCCTCTTGCCCAAAGGTGAGTATGATAAGATAATGGAGCTCCTGTCGCAAATTCCTAGAGAGAGTTCCACTTTTCCGGAGGTGTGCAAACTGCTGGCCGAAACCACACGGCGGAAGGATGAAGCACAAAACCGAGCTTTCCTGGAAAGCCTTGCCAAGAAAGAAGAATACGATGAAAGTAAGTTTTATATTCTTGGCATGAAACCAGCTGGACACGATGCCCATGTTTCAATTGTAGACCAAAATGGTAACGTAGTGTTTGATGCAGAAGAGGAGCGTTTCGCTCGTGTTAAGCACACCCCCAACATTCCGCTGAACTCCCTAATTGATGGGATGTTACATCAAGGTATTCATCCTGATCAGATCAGATACATTGCCTTTTCTTTCTCCTCCCCGGAATATACCAAGGCAGCGCATATATGGGAAAAATACTATCGGGAGAACGGATTTAGTATGGACACCCTTCAGATGGTTCGCAACGCTCATGGTTCCGCTCAACTTTACAGGAACCAGGAGAAATACTTCAAATCCATCTTTCGCAAAGCCGAGGTAATCCATGTAAAGCATCACATGGCCCACTGTGCTGGTGCTTTTTACTCGTCTCCCTTCCCGTCCGCTGCAATTCTCTCGATCGATGGCCGTGGTGAGTTTGAAACGGTGATGCTGGCCCGTGGCAATAAAGATCATATTGAGGAATTAGAAGCAATTTATTGTCCCCATTCCTTGGGTACCCTCTACCAAACTATAACTTATTGGTTTGGCCTCGGCGCCCGGCAGGAAGGGAAGACCATGGGGCTTTCTTCCTATGGAGCCCCCAATGTTTACTACCAGACATTTCGCGATCACATTATTGACTACGACTCGGAAACCGGGCACTTCGAAATCAACCGAGAGATTATTAACCCAGACGGTATTTTTCTTTACGATCATACAAAGTTTAATGACATATTCGATATTCACGAAGAAATGGATACAAGAAACCCGCAGCCTGCTTTTGCACATGTGGCCGCCGCCTTACAGCGCATAACGGAAGAAGTTATCCTATGTCTGGCCAAGAGGCTGCGTGCCATTTCCGGTGAAGAATATCTCTGCATGACGGGAGGTGTGGCGCTGAACAGCGTCACCAACGGAAAAGTCCTAAAAGCGAATACTTTTAAGGATGTCTCTATGCACCCTGCCGCCCACGACGGGGGTACGGGGCTGGGTGCCGCCTTATATGTCTACTACAACCACGTTCCGAACCATAAGGCGCGTGAGAAATCATGGTGGGTGATGCAACATCCATATCTCGGCTCCGAGTTTCCTGAGGAGGATATTCGTTCTGCGATCAAAGCCACTGGGTTTCCGCTTCGCAAACATGAAGATGCGCCGCGTTTCGCCGCTGAGAAACTCGCTGAAGGCAAAATCGTCGGATGGTACCAGGAACGCATGGAGGTCGGCCCCCGGGCTCTGGGCAATCGCTCGATCCTCGGTGATCCACGGGTTCCGACAATGAAGGACGAAATCAACAAACGTGTTAAATTCCGGGAATACTGGCGCCCATTTGCGCCATCGGTGCTGAAAGAAGATTGCGGAATATATTTTGATTCCGAGCATGAGTCTCCATACATGCTTTTTGTATATAACACGAAAAAGGAAATGATTGACCGTATTCCAGCCGTTTGCCATGTCGATGGCACGGCCCGCGTGCATACGGTCGACAGGGACTCTAACGCCCGCTATTACAGCCTCATCGAGGAATTCAAGAAACTTACGGGCATTGGATTAGTGCTCAATACATCTTTAAATGTCAGAGGAGAACCGATCGTTTGCACGCCTAAGGAAGCTATAGATTGTTTTCTGGTCGGGGGGATGGATTACATGATCCTTGGCGATTATATCCTTGACAAAGATACTCTCCCAGGTTCTGTTCTAGTTGGAGAATCTTCTAACGGGTCGAAACTGTTAAATATTCCTACACGGACAGGACGGATTAACGGGTTCATAAACATAGATGTTCCGACTAGTAATACCTTCGATGATGTCAAATGTGACCCGTCCCATCTAAATCAATTTCAAGATAATTCCATCGACCTTATTCACAGCCACTATTACCTTCAGACACTAACGAAAGACCGCATTTCAAAGGTTCTCACTGAGTGGAAAAGGGTGCTGAAGAATGAGGGCAGTCTTATAGTAGAGGTGCCTAAGGCTGATCATTCCTTCACTGCGGAAGAAGAACTCGAAATGGAAGCGCGTAGGGCGCTTCAAAACCGAGCGGTGTGGAGACATGTGGACTCAACCAGGACTCCGCTGACCTTTAGAACGTTAAAGAATATCCTTGAAGAGATAGGCTTCGTAAATGTGCAGTGCATGAAGGTTTCAGCTTTCCATCCCGAAAAAATCGGCTGTTTGAGCGTTCAAGCGGAAAAATAGTCAATCAAAACGACTCGAGAAGTAAGGGCTTGAGCCTCCATTGGCATGTGTTGGATGGAGAAGGCGATGGCATTGAATCTTCGGGTACATGTTTGAAAAACGTCTACCTGCACATATTAACAGAAATCATGCGGAGAATTATTTGAGTTGTATAGGAGGTAAGAAGAAATGATTCAAGTATTTAAACCATACTATGATCATGAAGAAATAGAAGCAGTGGCCGAGGTTATCCGTTCCGGTTGGGTAGGTTTAGGCCCTAAAACAGCCCAGTTTGAAAAGGAGTTTGCGGAATTTTGCGGCGTAAAACAATGTGTGGGGCTAAATTCATGTACGGCCGGTCTTGACATGGCATTGAGACTTTTGGGGGTTAATCATGGACATGAAGTGATTGTTCCGACAATGACCTTTGTGTCAACTGGCCACTGTGTGGTTTATAATCTTGCCACACCTATTTTTGCGGACATCGATAAGGATACCTTAAATATTGATCTCGATGATGTTGCCCGAAAAATATCGCCGAGAACCAAGGCAATTATACCGGTGCATTATGGTGGGAGACCAGTGGATATGGATAGATTAAAAGAAGTTGCAGGGCATATCCCTATAATTGAAGACTGTGCCCACGCGTCAGGCGCAAGATATAAGGGGAATCCTGTTGGCGGACTGGGCGAAATAGGCTGTTTTAGCTTTCATGCCGTTAAAAACCTAGCGATGGGTGAAGGCGGCGCCATAACTTTAAATAATGAGGCAATGGCTCAAAGAGCCAAACGAAACCGGTGGCTGGGTATTGACAAGGGGACGTGGGATAGGACGAAATTAGATAGAAGCTACTGGTGGGAATATCATGTGGATGAGATAGGCCTGAAGTCTCATTTAAATGATATTTTGGCTGCTATCGGTCTGGTACAGCTAAGGAAGTTAGAAAAAGCAAATATGAGACGCAGGCAGATTGTGAGTATGTATCGAGAAGGCCTGAAAAAACTTAGCCAGATAAAGATGCCTCCTGAAGATGGAGATGATTTTATATCATCTTGGCATTTATGCGAGATCAAGGCGGAAAATAGAAATGATCTTAGTATTTTTTTGCGAGACAAGGGTATTAATACAGGTGTACATTACAAGCCAATCCATCTTTATCGTTGCTATGGCAATCGTCCTTCCCTCCCCATCGCTGAAAAAGTGTTCTCACAGATTCTTACACTCCCATTATACCCGGATTTGTCCGATGACGAGGTAAATTTTATCATTGATACTATAAAGGCGTTCTATCGCAATCGATAATAATATAATGAACACCTTACAACTGATACACAGACTGAAAAAGGAAAGTCAATCACCTCAGAATCATATAAAAATAGAATCATTAAGAAACAGTAATGCCTGTTTGCGGCCAGTTCAAATAAAAAGGGAAGATGCTAGGGTTATGGCTAAATGGCGGAGAGAAACATACCAATCATTTTTCACCTGGATACAACCCAGTGAAGCTGAAATGCTTGAATGGTTGACACGTTATGAAAATATCGATAGCGATATTATATTTTTTATAGAAGCACCTCTTGGTAATCCTGTTGGACAAGTTTCAATATATAATGTTGATATGGATAAAAAGTTTGCAGAATTCGGAAGAATAATCAAAGGAGAAAAGGAATGTCCTGAGAACCTTATGAAGCACGCATGCGCCACAGTTTTACAATGGGCATTTTACTCTCTTCAACTAAAAAAAATCTCCCTGGAAGTGTTTGCAGATAATAAAGCGGCCATATCCCTGTATAAAAAATTGAGGTTTAATATTTTGGATATTTTATTTTTCAGTAAAACTAAGACTCCGAAAGGGATAATACGTTGGATAAATGTCGAAAAAGTAAGAGACAAAAATCAATATCGTATGGTTTATAAAATGACTGTCAAACCTCGAAACGAAATGAACGAAAATGGGCCACCCATTAGAAGGAACATAATATGAAAAAGAAACCTGTAAGAAAAAAAAGGCGATCGAACTACGAACACCGCGGACAACAAAAAAACAAAAGAAAATCAGGAAAAGAAACCAGGGCGTCTCGAATTTCCGT
>DRPN01000178.1 GCA_011374625.1 Bacteroidota bacterium | reverse complement strand
CTGGTGGTGAATGCTTCCAATATCGGGAAAGATTACAATTGGTTGGTGGAGCGTGGTAATGAAATGGGCCTGACAGCAGGAAAAGAAATAGAGAATGTCTCCGATGAGGTGGCCCAACTGGCTATCCAGGGACCACTGGCCCTGAAAGCCATGCAAAAGCTGACGAAGGTACCGGTGACGGACATGAAGTACTATACCTTTAAAAAGACAGAGTTTGCCGGAATCCCGGGAGCGATCTTTTCCACCACGGGATATACGGGAGCCGGCGGCTGTGAAGTATATGTTCCTGCGGATAAGGCTGTTCGGCTCTGGGAAGCCGTGATGGATGCCGGGAAAGAATATGGGATCAAACCGGTAGGACTCGGAGCCAGGGATACACTGCGGCTCGAAATGGGATTTTGTCTGTACGGTAATGATATTACCGATGAAACTTCGCCCATCGAGGCAGGTCTGGGTTGGATTACCAAGTTTGTGGACGGCAAGAATTTTATCGACAGGGACTTGTTATGGAAACAAAAACAGGAAGGGGTGGAACGACGGCTGAAAGGGTTTGTTATGACAGACAGAGGTATCCCCAGACAGCATTATCCGGTTTACAATGAAGCGCATGAACAGATCGGCGAAGTCACCTCGGGGACCATGTCCCCTGTGTTGAAGCAGGGCATAGGCATGGGATACCTGCAAAAGGGCTATTGGAAAGAAGGAACACCTGTATGGATAGGCATACGAAACAAGTTTCTGCTAGCCCGGGTAGTGAAACCTCCGTTTTATAAGCCGGAAGACTGATTCTGTTTTATGGAAGAAAGAATGCAAAAAATAGAGGTTTGTTTTTCTCCGTTGTTGTACCCATTGTATGAAAACCCCGACGCTATTGTGGTGGTGGTGGATATTCTTCGGGCTACTTCTTCCATTATCACGGCTTTTCACAACGGCGTGGAAAAACTGATCCCCGTGAGGACTGTTGAAGAGGCCCGTACTTATAAAAATAAGGGCTATCTCATTGCTGCAGAAAGAGACGGCAGGATCCTGGATTTTGCCGACTTTGGAAATTCTCCCGATAACTTCACCCCGGACAAAATCAGCGGAAAAACGGTTGTTTACAGCACGACCAACGGGACGCAGGCTATTCGTATGGCCGGAAAACATCATCAGGTGCTCGTGGGGGGATTTCTGAATATCTCCGCTATCACTGAATACCTGATCTCCGGGAGAAGGAATGTGTTAATTCTGTGTGCCGCCTGGAAGAATAAATTTAGTCTGGAAGATTCTGTTTTTGCCGGTGCCTTAACGGATAAGTTGCTGAAAACGGGGAAATTCCATTCCATCTGCGACTCTGCCATAGCAGCACGTGACCTGTGGCTACTGGCCAAACCGAACCTGATTTCCTATATTGACAAAGCCGCCAACCGACACCGTCTGAAAAAACTGGGACTGGACAATGTTATAGAGTATTGTCATACACAGGATGTTACGGATATCATCCCCGTGCTGGACAAAGACCTGCTTGTGCCGTTGAAAAAAATGTGAAATTGTCAGCAATTTATTTATCAATGATCATGGTTTATTTCTCTTTTTAATGCAATTTTGCAGTATTGGACCATGGTTATCAATCTAAAGTTATCTGAAAATGAAAAAGCACAACTTTTATGCAGGACCGGCGATTTTGCCCGAGTTTACAATAAACAATGTTATAGAGGCTGTCCGTGATTTTGCCGGCACAGGATTGTCCATTATGGAAATCTCCCACCGTAGCAAAGAGTTCACGGCAGTCATGGAGCAGGCACAATCCCTGTTCAGGAAATTGTTGGACATTCCGGAGGGTTATCATGTACTCTTTCTGGGAGGTGGGGCCAGCACCCAGTTTACCGTGGCACCCATGAACCTGATGCAGCGTAAATCCGCTTATCTGAACACAGGAGCCTGGGCCAGCAAAGCCATTAAGGAAGCAAAATTATATGGAGAAGTGGAGGTGGTCGCATCCTCCGAAGACAAAAATTTTTCCTATATTCCAAAAGGGTACAAAATCCCGGAAGATGCCGATTATTTTCATATCACAACCAACAACACCATTTACGGGACAGAGATTAAAGAAGATATAGATTCTCCCGTACCTTTGGTGGCGGATATGTCCTCCGATATTCTGAGTCGTCCGGTAGACGTCTCCAAATACGTGCTTATATACGGCGGAGCTCAAAAAAATCTCGCTCCGGCAGGTGTGACGTTTGTCATTGTACGGGAAGATGTCCCCGGCAAAGTAGACCGCAAGATCCCGACCATCTTTAATTACCGTACGCACATTGACAAAGGCTCGATGTTTAATACGCCTCCTGTCCTTCCGGTGTATGCTGCCCTGCAGACCCTGATATGGATCAGGGATAATGGTGGCGTCGAAGGAATGCAGAAAAGAAATCATGAAAAATCCTCTTTACTGTACGAAGAAATAGAAAGAAACAAGTTGTTCAAACCCACCATTACCAATGAGGATGACCGTTCGGTGATGAATGTATGCTGGGTGATGAATGAAGAGTATGCCGAACTGGAAAAACCGTTCCTGGAATATGCCACCGGAAAAGGCATGATAGGAATCAAAGGCCATCGTTCTGTCGGAGGGTTCAGGGCATCCCTGTACAATGCATTGCCGCTCGAGAGTGTGAAGGCTTTGATCGGGGTGATGCAGGAATATGAATCCAAAGCCTGAATATCCGTTCAGGAGCTATAAAAAATAAAAAAATACAACTATGAAGATTTTAATTGCAACGGTAAAACCATTTGCTCCCATAGCGGTTGAGCAGATACGTGAAATATTTGATCAGGCCGGATATGAAACGGAGGTATTGGAAAAATATACCTCTCAGGATGACCTGATAAATAAGGTGAAAGAGGCGGATGGACTGATAGTCCGAAGTGATAAGATTGATAAACAGGTGCTCGAAGCTGCCGGACAGTTGAGGATTGTGGTCAGGGCCGGTGCCGGATATGACAATATTGACCTGGAGGCAGCTACGGCGAAAGAGGTCGTGGTCATGAATACGCCCGGACAAAATTCGAATGCTGTCGCCGAACTGGCGTTGGGAATGATGGTGTATATGGCCCGCAACCTGTTTAACGGAAAACCCGGAACCGAACTGAAGGGGAAAACCCTCGGGATTCATGCTTTCGGTCATGTAGGCCGCGAAGTGGCCCGTATAGCCAGAGGCTTTGGAATGGATACGTTTGCTTATGATCCTTTTGTCAGTAAAACGGATATTATCAATAATGGTACCAAACCGGTGAATGATGTGGAGGAACTGTATGAGAATTCCCGTTACGTGTCCCTGCATATTCCGGCCAACGAAAAGACGGTACGTTCCATTAACTATGACCTGATGAAACGTATGCCCCGGGGGGCTACCCTGGTCAATACAGCCCGGAAGGAAATCATTCATGAAGAAGACCTGTTGCGGATATTCCGCGAAAGGGAAGATTTTCGTTATGTCTCCGACATTGCTCCCGACTGTGCCGAAACTGTTGCTGCCGAATTTCCCGGACGCTTTTTCTTTACTCCGAAAAAAATGGGCGCCCAGACTGCTGAAGCCAATATTAATGCCGGCGTTGCTGCCGCCCGCCAAATCGTTAACTTCTTTGAAAAAGGAGATACGAAGTTTCAGGTGAATAAATAAGATAAGGAGGCAGAAGACAAAAATAAAGCAGGAATGCAAGAGACCATAGTATGGCATACGGATTGACAGAAACAGGTAGCAATGATTCTGTAATATATTTATTTAAATAAATATATTTATACATATTTAAATACATATTTAAAAATGCATCCTCTAACCCCTAAACTCTAAACTCAGAATTTACAATCATGGCAGTATTAAAACCTTTCAAAGGGATTCGGCCCCCGGCAGAACTGGCATCCCGCGTGGCTTCGAGGCCTTATGATGTTTTGAATTCGGAAGAAGCAAGAAAAGAAGCAGAGGGGAATCCTTATTCCCTGCTTCACATCATCAAACCGGAAATAGATTTGGAACCGGGAATAGATGTGCACAGCGAATCGGTTTATGAAAAAGCGAAGGAAAACTACCGGAAGTTTCTGGAGAATGGATGGCTCAGGCAGGATGAACGGGATTACCTATATATATATGCCCAAACATGGAGGGGACGTACGCAATATGGTCTGGTAGGTTGTGCTGCGGTGGATGACTATCTGAACGGTGTGATCCTGAAACATGAACTGACGCGTCCTGACAAGGAGGATGACCGGATGAGGCATGTGATGGTCAACAATGCCAATATTGAACCGGTATTTTTTACTTACAGGGCAGTATCTGAAATAGACAGTATAGTGACGGCCTGGGTGAAAGAACACGATCCGGAATATGATTTTATGGCTGCTGATAAGGTAAGGCATCAGTTCTGGGTGATTAAGGACAGGCAGGTGTCTGAGCGACTGGTGGAGTTGTTTGAGGCCATTCCTCACACATACGTGGCTGACGGTCATCACCGTACGGCAGCAGCAGCCCGGGTGGGGCTGGAGGAACGCAAAAACAATCCCAACCACCGGGGTGACGAAGAGTATAACTTTTTTCTGGCTGTTCATTTTCCACACGATCAGCTTACCATTATTGATTATAACCGGGTGGTGAAAGATTTGAACGGAATGACCCCGGCAGAACTCGTGGAAAAATTGAAAGCAGGCTTTGAGGTGGTGGAAAAAGGGGAAGAAATTTATAAACCCGCCAGGCTGCATGAGTTTTCCATGTATCTGGACGGAAAATGGTATGCCCTCATTGCCAGAACCGGCACCTATGACGACCAGGATCCCATCGGTATGCTGGATGTGACGATCCTTTCCGAACAAGTCTTGAAACCTTTGTTGGGTATTGAAGATCTGCGCCGGTCCGAACGCATAGATTTTGTCGGAGGGATCCGAGGTCTTGGGGAGTTGAAGCGCAGGGTGGATTCCGGAGAGATGGCTGTGGCTTTTGCTTTGTATCCCGTATCATTGGAACAATTGATGAAGATTGCCGATACGGGCAATATCATGCCGCCAAAAACGACGTGGTTTGAACCCAAACTCCGCAGTGGACTTGTAATCCATAGCCTTGATGAGTCATGATAGGTGAAAATCTGCAAAGGATACGAAAAGAACTGCCGGATCACGTGACATTGGTGGCTGTCAGTAAAACCAAACCGGTGGAGGATATCCTCGAAGCTTATCAGGCCGGCCAGCGGGATTTCGGTGAAAACAAAGTGCAGGAAATGGTGGACAAAAAGGACCATCTGCCGCAGGATATCCGCTGGCACATGATCGGCCATCTGCAGACCAATAAGGTAAAATACATTGTGCCTTTTGTGACTCTGATACATAGTGTGGACAGCCTGAAGCTTATGCAGACGATACACAAAGAGGCTGTGAAAAGGGATAAGATACAGGACTGTCTCCTGGAGATACATATCGCCGAAGAACCTTCCAAATTCGGTTTTGATTTCCAGGAATTACTGGCATTGTTACACGGAGAAGCATGGACCAGTCTGGATCATATCCGTATTTGTGGCGTCATGGGTATGGCTACTTTTACCAGTGATGAAGACCAGGTGAGAAGGGAATTCCGTTATCTTCATCAATGCTTTGATACCCTGAAATCCGAAGTATTTTCAGAAAAAGATTATTTCAGGGAAATTTCCATGGGGATGTCGGGAGATTACAGGATCGCTGTCGGGGAGGGGAGTACAATTGTGCGGATCGGTACTTTGATTTTCGGAGAAAGAAATTATCTTTAACTTCTGAAACCAGAAACCAATTATTATGGCTGATCTGTCGGTAAAATATCCGGGCCTTGACCTGAAGAGCCCTGTGGTGGCCAGCAGTTCCGGATTGCCAGCAGTAAGCAAACATTTTCTGTTTTCTAAGCAGATCAAATATTTCATGTAGGGCAGGAAAAAAAAAGAAACCGCAGACTGACTTTTCATATCCCTGATCAGGGCGATGATCTCCTGCATTATTTCCTGAGTCGGTTTATGAATATAGTTTCATCACGGCAGGGATCAGGTTGGGAT
>DRPN01000050.1 GCA_011374625.1 Bacteroidota bacterium | reverse complement strand
TTTTTTTTATCTGCTATACGTATCTCTTCTTGCCTGGTAATCCCGCATTCTTCACAATACAACCGTTGAACTTTCATGCGGATAATCACCGGCTTTAATCCGATAGGAACTTCCCGATAATCTCTATACACATATCCTATGGATAATAAATAAATATGATTTTCAGTATTTTCATTAAATTTCGCTATTATCTCAGTTGATGAAAGAATTTTCAATTTCCACTTTAGCAGGTTTTAAGCCGTTTGCACTGCATTGAACAGTTATAATCCCTTCCTGATTTGGACGGATTGTAAGCAGCAATCTTCCTTCGTAAGCTTTCCGTTTATTTTGTTTGTACAGTTCGTGACTGAACTGATTACCTGAGTCGAGTCCGATTAATTCACCGGCGCCGCTTACCTGCACCGTTATTTCGTTGTTGGCTGAAGGACAACGGACCCCTTTTTCATCCTGAATTTCAAGGGTCAGGAAAATAAGCCTGTCATTATCAACAGGAACTGATTTTCTTTCATTTTTAAGTTCAAGTTTTACAGGTTTACCTGCCGTTTTAAGTGTGTGGATTGCCACTGTTTTTTTGTTTTGAATACCATGTGCAGTTAACTCACCTATTTTATAATCAACAAGGTAAATTGCCTGGTATGTATTTGGATTTACATCTTTCACACCCAGGCTTTTACCGTTTTGAAGTAACTCAACTTTCTCGCAATTGCTAAACACGAAAACCGTATCCACGTCGGCAGGAGTAAAATTCCAGTGAGAAGCGATGTCATAGCATCGCCATTCGAATGGGTCTTTTTTCTTGAGGTTCACCGCAATGTGTACCATTGGTTTTTCCGACCAGAATGCCTGCCAGTAGTAATACAAAGGTTTTTCAAAACTGGCAATATCAATCAAACCCCACTCCCAACCGCGGCGGGGCCAACGGAGCGATTCGCCAAGGTAATCAATACCTACCCACAAAAAAAGTCCGACAACATACGGATTATCTCTGACAGCAAGCCAGTTCTCAAGTGTTTGATAATTTTCAGAGCCAAGTATAATGCGGTTGGGATAGCGGGCGTGTTCTTCACGGTATAATTCTTTAAAATAACGATCGGGATAGTTGTAGGCGGCAATGTCCATGGCGTCAAGAAACCCGTTTGCATTGGCCCACGGAGCCCAGTCGCACGGAGCAGTTACCATGCGGGTATTATCTTCTTCCTTAACCCAGTTTATAAGCTTTTTTAAGGTTTGTGTACCATCGGCATAACGTTGTTCGGGTACTTCATTACCAACCGAGTACATGAATACAGAAGGATGGTTGCGATCTCTCCTGACCATATCTTTTAAGTCTGTTTCAGCCCATTGATTGAAGAACTTATGGTAGGTGTATTTTTTTTTGCCTGCCGGATCCTCAGACCAGCCGAAATGCCATCGCCGGTTCCACTCATCAAATGCTTCAGACATCATGTAAAACCCCATTTCATCACACACGTCAAGAAAAGACGGATCAACCGGCCCATGCGTGCGAATGGCGTTGCAGCCCAGTTTTTTTAATTTTTCAAGCCGGTACCTCCAAACATCTTTTGGAACGGCTGTGCCAAAAGATCCGGCATCTTTATGCAGGCACACCCCTTTTACAATTACCTTCTTCCCATTAACCAGCATCCCCTTGTCTTTATCAAAATCAATTGTACGGATTCCAACTTTTTGCTTTTCGGTATCAACCAGATGACCATCAATCCATAATTGAAGTTCGAGTGTGTAAAGGTATGGGGTTTTATCAGACCAAAGTTTTGGATTGGCGACATCAAAATTCAGGCTTGATTTTAACGAAGTGTAGTCGCTAAGTTTAAAAGATGTGGATGTTTCAGCAAAAATGTTTCCATCGGCTTCTTTTAATTGCGCAACAATTCTCGCATCTTTTATCACTTTTACCCAGTCTTCGGGGTATCGCTGAAAATTAATTCTTTGGCTTTCAGGATAATTATTTGAAATCACTTCGCAATCCACTTCCAGGTGAGCAACATTCCCAGTGATTGAGGTAGTTCTGAAAAATGTGCCAAACGATTTAAAATGTTGTTGTTCAGAAATATTCAACCACACATTTCTGTTTATTCCCGACCCTGTGTACCAGCGGCAGTTAATAACCAGCGAATTATCAACTTTTACGGCTATTACATTTTTTTCTCCATCAAATTTTAAAAAAGGAGTCAAATCATATTCAAAAGTGCTGAAACCATAGGGACGATTTCCTAGAAAAATGCCATTCAGGTACACCGAAGAATTCATATAAACCCCGTCAAATCTTATTTTTATCCGTTTTCCTTTTGAACCTTCAGGCATAACAAAATACTTACGGTAACACCCAACCCCAGTTGGTAAAAACGCTCCGGATACGCTACTGGGGTTATCCTCTGCAAATTGGCCTTCGATAGACCAATCGTGAGGAACATCCAACACCCGCCATTCCGTGTCATCAAAATCAGGAACATAAAAACCAGGGATTTCGCCCAAATAAAAACGCCAGCCTGAATTGAAATTCAGTTGCATATCCATAATTTGTTGTGAATTTTCTCCCGTTGTATTCAGCCGGCTTTTTACTTTCCTGACTACATTTTCATCAACCTGGGCACGGACAAAAGAACTAGAAATCATTAAAACAGTAATCATACTGATTTTAAGCTGTTTTATCGTATTATATATTAATTTCCTCCGATTCATTTTAATTTTATTTTCAAAATTGTTAATTATTTAAATCCTGATTCTAAAATTATTTCTGTTTTCTTCATCAAGCCCGTTTCAGCAAAGAGCTGTTGGCGGTGAACCTGCTGGTTTTGATTTTGGGGCGTGGGTATTGTGTTTGATCCGGGTTTCTTATATCACCCATGTAAAAAACGGGTTTATGGTCTTTCATCGGACAACCTTCCGGTGTTTTTGGAAATGGCAGATCAATAGAATTAACCAAATTTTCCACCGGGTTTTGAACCCAGACATAGCAGACCTTAACAGCATCGGTACACAAGTCGTTTCAAACCTCGATTATTTTTTTTCAACAATCTGTTGCTCTTTTTCTGAATATTGTTAAAAGTCATTATTATCTAAAAATCACTGACCAATTTTCTTCCAGGTTTTTGGTAGTGGTCAAGATTAAACGCACTAAACCATCAGGCAAAGTTGTCAGTTCGGATTTTGTATTACTACTCCCGCATGAACTACCAACAGGAGCAAAGCCTTCAGCAGCTATGGTTATGACATAAGGATCGTTACCGATGATCTTACTGCTCCCCCTCAATGTTTTAGTTTCCGGATCCCATGATGTGCTGGTCACATCCAGGTACCCCTGCATTATGTGGCGATTGGTTGATATTATTCTTGGGTGATCAAATTGTTCCCTGACCGATAACATGCGGGCCTCTCCGGGCCGCAACCTCTGCTCCAGTCGTTCAGTGCCTTTTATGATTCCGCAATAATTGTCATTCCAGAAGTCGTAAACATAGTATGATTTGTTTTTATCTAACCCCAAAGCACCATCCACAGGTTGTCCTGACATATTGATCCCGATTAACCGCCCCTTCTTTTCATCCGGATTGTAAAAGGTTACCTGATGCCAGGTTTTATCAACCTCAAAATCATAGACCATGGGCGAGGGTGAGACGAAGGCGTCCACAGGCCGCGCACTTTTATGTTGGGTGTGATAGGGGAAGGTTCGGGTAATATCCCTGAGTATAGTTGGTGAAAACTCTGAAAAACTGTTGGCAAGAAGGAGTCTTCCGGAAACCACATATGCCATGGTCAGGATTGATCTTACCTTATCCCGGTTATCTTGATAACGTACGATATTTTTTGAATCCGTGTCCATGTTTGTTAATACCCTGTTTTTATACCACCTTAACCCACAACGAGTTACTGTTACACTGTCCATTTCATCAGTATCATTTTCAGTACGCATTGAAGCAACAAGGCCAATTGAGACATCGGTTCCGCGTTGCATATTCCGTTCATGAATATAAGCCCCGGGCCCCAGTCCTTCATTCGCGTATTTGAAAATATTCCGGTAAGCTGCTGCTGTGGTGGAATACTGATCTTCCATGCCTCCGTCTTTTGCCCATCCGGATGCGGGATAATCGAACATCAGGCCTTTGATGTTTCCTTTTTTCAGGTTCCTGTAAACGTCGGTCAGATGAGCCAGAAATCCCGGGTCAGTATAATCATAACCCCACACCACTCTGCCATTGCGTATCCAAGTATTTTTCCAGTTGGTAAAAATATCTCCGGTTGTGTCCACTGGCTCGCCTTTCCATGCGTAGGTTTTATTAAAAAGCATATGCCCCGGAAACTGTTTTGCATAATCTTCCGATCTGAAACCAGTCTGAAAATAGGTAAGAGGAATACCTCCCAGATCGGTAACAGCTTTGCCCCACTTTTCCGAGGTTTCATACGGTTTAACATATCGCCCGTTATGACTGACCCCCCGATGATTCCAGTCAGTGTCTTCCAATTGCCAGTGTTCATCATCCCACCATCCCTGCTGGTTATTGGGCAAATAGGAATCTGGGACCAGTCTGACCGCAGCTCTGCTGTAATTTAAAAAACCGGAGTTTTTAATGTGCTTCATCTCGTTAACAGCACCAAGCGTTGAATTTTCGGCATTGCTCCTGCCAAAAAAGCTGACCTCGGCATACCACAGGCAAACGGTAGGAAAATCGTACATGCTCAGTTTTATTTGTTGCGCAGAAGCAACCCGCTTGCCATAATCTTCAAGTGCGGTAAACGGATCTTCCGTATCAAAGTTGATATAAAAATTGTCATCGGGAAGATAGGTCGTCCCGGGATCCACTTTTTTTCCAACCGGATCCTTTGCGAATAAATTGGCAATGTAACTGACACGGGGTCTGATGCAATCCTTAACCGGGGTCAATGTTTCCGGAATCAACGGTTTTGCAGAACCATCCCTGAGCCATATTTCACTCAGATAAACATTTTTATCCTGTTCCGGTTTCTGGCCTTTTGTCACGATAATACGAAAAGTTCCTGCCTTGGTGGTCTCCTCCGGCAGGTACAATTCCACCTGCTCAACATCTTTCTTTTCCACGCCATCAAATCTTGGCAGCAGTTGATTTTTAAGCAGAGGAATTCTTTTCACTTTACCCTGGTCAGGATATTCCAGGAAAACTGACTGATGATTATCCTCATGATTACCATGCCAGTATCCATTCCACCATGAAAATCCAAGAATATATTTTTTGCCGGGAACAATATTTTCTGCTTTAACGATGATCTCCCCTGTCGATTTTGCAGAATTTGCCAGTTCAGAGCAGCGAAACTCATGATAATGCCATGTTTGCAATTCCTTTCCCTTTTCAAGGATTAGGCTTTCCCCATTCTTGTTACGATCTATGCTGTCTGAAGGAACATCGAGGTAGCAAAGCAAACTATTTTTCCCATCCGGGCCCTTTTTCAGTTCAATCTTTCTGGGTTGCTCGATGAAAGCAAATTTTTCAAAGTCGTGGTAGGTTAAACCGCCAAAGACCAATGTTTTCCTGTCATTATTTTCAGTAAATGTTAACAAAATATTGTTGCGTGATTTTAATGCATTGCTTCTGGTGAGCGGAGAATACATTCTTGGCCCGTATTCAAGTGGTTCTCCTCCGCTGAATCCGTCGATCATTGCGAAATCCTTGAAAGTCTTCGTACCTTTGTAAATGTTGGCGTCTGCCACAACATAAATTTCTTTAACCTGAAGGCTACTGTCCAAGGTGTTTATAATACCCCCCGAAACATTGATAAATCCATGATCTTCATAAATTCTGAATGTAAATTTCATGGTCGGGTAATTCTTCTTTTCAAGCAATATATCCAATGCCATGCCGGTACCAAGCATGTCTGAAATGTATCTTTTTCCCCAGGTTCTGTTGAGTCCTTCATCATCAGAACTCCAGTTATTGATCTTCAATTTTGCATCTGAAAGAACTTTTTTACCCGAGGATTTGTCCGTCGCACAATATGTTCCTTTTGTAAGATCAAAGGATAGTTTCGTGTTTTTATTTTCCAGTGTAACGACGTGGTCTTTCTCTTTCACTTTCACCCTCCTGGTTTTATTGCAGGAAATTAGGGTTGTCAATATGATTAAAAATAAAATCTGGTAATTAAT
>DRPN01000188.1 GCA_011374625.1 Bacteroidota bacterium | reverse complement strand
GAAAGAAGGAGAATCATTTATGTGAGAGAAGGCCGCTCGCGGGAGAATTTGGTTCCGTTTTTCCGGAGACTAAAAAGACACGGAGTAAATTTAATAAATTTACAACCTACATTATATCAGGTATGCATTATTGTGATGAACCACTTTTCTTATATCGAACTCAGGTTAATAAAAAATACTTTTAAAAAGTTCGTCGGATAATATTTCTGTTTTGAGCAAGATTGAATTTTAACCGAAAATTGTATATTTGCACCGCTCAATAGAAAAGTTTTAAAAATGGCGAGGTAGCTCAGCCGGTTAGAGCGCAGGATTCATAATCCTGAGGTCGAGGGTTCGAGTCCCTCTCTCGCTACGAAATACTGTAGTGGCAGGATTAAACGAAAAAAAACCGTAATTCAAACGGTTTTTTTTTGAGGGTATGTATGATGAATAATTATTATTCCATTACTTCTATCATTTTAAAAGGAACTTTTAGCATTGTCTTATAATCTTCCCCGCATTCCTTCATATCATAGTCATCCACTTCGAAATACCAGTTTATCTGTACTTTTCCTTTCTTTCTGGGAATATTCTCAAGCTTTTTGAATATCTGAAGAAAAGTTTTTGAAGAGCTGGTATTGAAATACTCCAATTTGACATCTACCTCCGTGTATTCCGGTGGTGAGCTGGTAAATTTTTCAAACCAATTGAGTACAGGATTGAAAAAATCCCGTGGATCTTCCGGAATAGATTTCCCTTTTATTTCAATCTTGTTCTTTTCCGGAATATACCGGATCATTGGGGTTCTGGAGGTTTCATTAATGTTAAGTTGATCCATGTTTCTAGATAACTGTTTTCTGTATAAAAGTACAAAAATCAGATATAAAAGCCTTAATATATATGCTTAATTTTTTACACAGTAGAATTATCTTCGATTTTTCCGGGTTTCCTCCGGTTTTCTCCGGGTTGGCCAGTCAGATCATCGCCAAGGTCTTTCCTGGCTTTTTCCACCTCTTTCATAATATCCTCTACTACATCAGGGTGCTGTTCAATGACATTGTATCTTTCACCGGGATCCCTGCGAAGATTGTACAATGCCAGTCCTGTGGAATCTGTTTTAGTAGGACCGGGGAAACCGTCATGCCCCGGCAAAACGCCTTCATATGAACGGTATTTATGAGGGAGCACCAGTTTCCAGTGTCCTTTTCTGATAGCTTCAAGGCTATTGCGGCGGTAATAATAGTAAAAGACATTGCGGGGATTGGCATTGGGGATACCTTTCATTAATGGCAGGATATTTACACCGTCAATTTTATGGTCTGGCAGTTTTGCGCCGGTAATGGTTGCCAGGGTGGGCAGGATATCAATGGTCGAGGAGAGCTTGTTGCAGATGGTTCCTTCCGGGATCACACCCGGCCAACGCATGATGCAGGGCTCACGCTGTCCACCTTCCCAACTGGTACCCTTGCCTTCGCGCAAACCTCCGGTAGAACCTGCATGGTTGCCGAAGTTAAGCCACGGACCATTATCGCTTGTATAAATCACCAGTGTATTGTCGCGCAGATGATATTTATCGAGGGCTTTCATGATCTCACCCACCGACCAGTCCACTTCCATCATAACATCTCCGAAAAGTCCCTGTTTGCTTTTTCCTTTAAATTTATCTGAAACACCCAATGGAACATGGACCATCGAATGAGCCACATATAGGAAAAAAGGTTTATTATGGTGCTGATCAATAAATTTGACAGCTCTTTTTGTGTACATGGTGGTGAGTTTCCCTTGGTCATCCAGGGTACGTATCTCCCCGACTTTCTTGTTGCCGTCAATGACAGGCAGGGGAGGGTATTTTGATTTCCAGGGTCTTGAGGAGTTTTTCGTTATAGGTTTACCATCAAAATCCACAGGCCACATATCGTTGGAATAAGGCAGCCCCAGGTAATCATCAAAACCATGCTGAAGCGGGAGGAATCGTTTCTGCCAACCCAAATGCCATTTACCTACCATACCGGTAACATATCCTTTTTGTTTTAACAACTGGGCGATGGTCATCTCCTTGTCACTGATGCCGATCTTTGACCAGGGCATCAGGGCTCCTGAAATACCTATCCGGTTGGGATAACAACCAGTGAGCAATCCAGCCCGTGAAGCACTACACACCGCCTGGGCTGCATAGAAATTGGTAAAACGCATCCCTTCAGCAGCCAGTTTGTCAATATTTGGTGTCTCGTAATCAATGGCCCCGTTAGGCCCTATATCGCCATATCCTTGGTCATCAATGAAAATGATTACAACATTAGGATGGCTGCGGTCAGGAATCTTGTTGCATCCTTGAAAAAGAAAAACTGTTCCTGCAAGCAGGAGAACCGGGAAGAAGATTAAAAAAGATTTATCATTTTTCATAGAAAAGATGTTTGAGATACATTAAAATAAAACATTACTAATTTATATAAAAAATTTATACAAATTTTTTTTTTACATCAGTTTTTTTTTGAACTATTTTGATTTTACTATTCGCTCCAGTTTTTTGATAATGGTAAAAATGAATATGGCGGAGAGGAGACACAAAACGACCAACAGAAGGAAAAACTGCCAGAGTTCCCATTTGTCCCAGAAAGCGCCAATCAGCCCGGCCAATAAGGTTCCTATGGCCGTGGCAGCAAACCATCCTCCCTGCATTAGTCCCTTGAACTGGGGGGGAGCTACTTTGGAGACAAAAGAAATACCTATTGGGCTTAAGAATAGTTCGGCAATGGTCAGGGTAAAATAGGTGCTGATCAGCCAGTAGGGGGAACGCAATACCGGTGAGACACCTCCTTGTAGTGCCGATGGGCTCTGCAGCCCACGGGATGCCATTACCATGATGAAGAATCCCACGGCTGCGAGGATCATTCCGATCCCGATCTTGCGTGGAGAAGAAGGTTCTTTTCCTCGTTTTTGTAACCAACCGAAATACCCAATGATCACGGGAGTGAGAAAGACGATGAAAAGCGGGTTGAATTGCTGAAAAATTTGCGGAGAAATAGGGTTTCCGTCCGGTGTATAGGAACGAGAAATCAAATAGGTGAGCAATACCCCACCAGCGGTAATGAAAAACCAGATGATACGGGCCCTGAGTCTCGTTTCTTTGCCAAACATCATGATAAAACCCACGATGGCGATCAATAAAGGAAAAAGTGTCTGGAGATTAAAAAAAACGGCTGTGGATCTATTTACCGCACTGACAGTATAGTTTTTGGCAAAAATAGTAAGTGTGAATCCGTTCTGATGAAATGCCATCCAGAAGAACATAACCACCAGAAAAACCAGCCCCAGGGCAATCAGCCTTTGTTTGGTTTCTTCTCTGGATAAGACCACAAGGTTTTCTGCATGTGCTTTTTTTTGTTGCTTGTGGGTTACATCAGCCTGTATGTAATGCTTTCTGAATCCAATAAAGATGAGCAGAGAAATGATCATGCTCAGGGAAGCAATGGCAAATCCTGCATTGTAGGAAGCACTTAGCCCTTCAATATATTTCTGTGCAAAAGCAGAAATACTTTGAAAAGCAGAGCCAAGTTGTTGATGCCCGATCTGATCCAGCCTTAGTTGCTCGGCGGCAGTAATGATTCCGGCTTTGAACTTATTGGCCAAATCAATAGCTTCACTGCTGTAAATCAGTCCCTGTTTTTTCAGTATCAGGTTACTGATGCCTGTAGCAGCACTGGGGGCAAAAAATGCTCCGATGTTGATGCCCATGTAGAAAATATTGAAAGCGGAATCTCTGACTTTGTCATATTTGGGATCATCATACATATTTCCCACAAGCGCCTGAAGATTTCCTTTGAAGAAACCGGTGCCCAGGGATATGATAGCCAATGCTCCGAAAATAAAATATTTACTTTGTCCGGGAATGGCCAGCATAGCATATCCCGAAAACATGATAATGGTGCCTATCACAATGGTTTTGCCGTATCCCCACCAGTTGTCAGCGATTAATCCCCCCAAAAGGGGCAAAAAGTAAATTCCGAATAAAAATCCTCCGTATACCTGTCCTGCCTCTTTGGCAGTCCAGCCAAATTTTGCCTGTAGGTACAAAGTAAAGATGGAAAGCATGGTGTAATAACCAAATCGCTCACCCATGTTTGCGAAAAAAGCTACATAAAGTCCTTTGGGATGTCCTTTGAACATAGTCTGTTTTTTTTTATCGTAAATAATTGATTCTGTCGATGACAAAAATAATTATCTTTTTTAATTGACCAAGATCGGATCTGAAGGAATATGATCTGTGTGATCCAGGATTATTTTTCCGTACGTAGGTATTGTTTCGTAAATGTCAAAAAAGCAAGGAAAAGTTATTATTAATAAAAGAAGGTGGTAAAAAGTATTTAAGCTCTTTGTTCCGCAAGAATAAATGAAATACAATCCGGGAAGTGAGTCTTTTGTTTTTTGTGATAACCAGGATTTATGAGATTTGGTATGACTTTATTACCTTTGTTTGTCCTAATACGGGAGGTGAGTTATGAAACTTTTTCGAACAAATCAGGTGCACAGGATTGATGCGTATACGATCGAACACGAACCAATCGCGGACATTGATTTGATGGAACGTGCTGCAGGACAGTTGTTCAAATGGGTCACTGCACATTTTTCTCATGAAAAACAGGTTTTGGTTTTTACCGGGCCGGGAAACAATGGAGGTGACAGCCTGGCCTTGTCGAGGATGCTGATCGGAGCGGGTTATAAGGTAAAAGTATTTCTCCTGCAGATCAGCGACCATTTGTCCGAAAGTTGCCATACCAATATGGAGCGGTTGAAAAAACTGAACCATGCTGACATTACATTTGTCAGGGAAGAAAGAGAGTTGCCGGACCTCGGAAAAGATGACCTGGTAATAGACGGGATGTTCGGATCGGGCCTGACACGGCCGTTGAAGGGTCTGCCTGAAAGGGCCGTAAAGAAGATCAATGAATCCGGAGCCACCGTGGTGGCCATTGATGTGCCTTCAGGGTTGTTCGGTGAGGACAACCGGGAAAATATTCCTGAGAATATTTTACAGGCGGACTATACGCTGACATTCCAGTTTCCCAAACTATCCTTTTTCTTTCCCGAGAATGAACCATATACCGGTGAGTGGGTAGTGTTGCCGATAGGTCTTCATCCGGATATTATCGCCCGGGAACCCACGTCTTACCATTACCTGACACCGGAGGACATAATTCCTCTTATCAGAAAAAGAAAAAAATTCAGCCATAAGGGCACTTTCGGGCATGCGCTCCTTATCTCGGGATCGTTCGGACGCATGGGGGCTGCCGTACTTGCTTCACGGGCTTGTTTGCGCGGGGGTGTGGGGTTGTTGACGACGCATATCCCACGGCTGGGCAATGATATTATCCAGACAGCCGTGCCGGAAGCTATGCTGAGTTGCGACCAGTCGGACATTATCTTCAGTGAGGTACCTGATCTGACCCCTTACTCGGCTATTGGCGCAGGTCCCGCCCTGGATACACGAAACAATACGCAAAAAGCAATGCTTCTCCTGCTACAGAAAGCTTCCGTGCCACTGGTGCTGGATGCTGATGCCCTGAATATTCTGGCTCTTCATCCGGAATGGCTCGGAAAATTACCGGAAAATACCATCCTGACCCCACACCCCAAAGAGTTTGAACGGATGGCAGGACCTGCAAAAAACGGTTATGACCGGGTGCATAAGGCCATGAAGTTTGCCCAGGAGCATACTGTAATTGTTGTCCTGAAAGGAGCGCATACGGCTGTCGCGGCACCTGACGGCAATGTGTACTTTAACATGACGGGTAATCCCGGCATGGCTACGGCAGGGAGCGGGGATGTGCTTACCGGAATTATACTATCCCTGCTGGCACAACGTTATAAACCTTTGGAAGCTGCTTTGACAGGGGTATATGTACATGGCCTGGCCGGGGACCTGGCCCTGAAAGAACACGGCGAAGAGGCGCTGATCTCTTCGGATATTATAGAGCATCTGGGAGGAGCTTTCTTAAAACTGAAAAAACAATAAAAAAACAGAATTAATCGGTAATAATAAAACGTGACTTATGAGACGATTTGTGTATATTATCTTTTCCCTATCAGCCCTGCTTCTGACATCATGTTTTGCACCAAAAACCACGGTTGAAACGACTGTGAAGAATCTGGTCCCCGGATCATCGCTATCCGGCAGGACCGTTTTATTTGCTTTGCCACGTACTTCGCTGGTGGTTAGAGTGCAGGCTGTAAAAACGACCTAT
>DRPN01000091.1 GCA_011374625.1 Bacteroidota bacterium | reverse complement strand
TACAGGGAAAGCATACATCCTAAAAAAAGGATTGTTGATCCGTTTTTTCAACCGGAGCCTTATCACCAGGTATTTGACGACCGTTATACTTTTCAGCCTAATCTGAGTATTGTTGATCTTTTGTTCAACGAGGGACCTGAAAGCCTTCCTGTCTTACGTCGTATGCTTCTTCATCCTGCATGAGATTATCCTGCAGGAATGAACTCCCTCGCAGCAGCCCGTCCGTATGGCATTATTAAGAATACTTTCTCCACTAGCGGCGTGGCCTTTAGAATCTTGTCCGCCTTTTGGCGGATTAAAAGTTGAAGCTTATCGTACCAGATACCCGGTGCCTTCCCGACCATGTAGAGGCATAATCCCTGTCATTATTGGGATACAATACATAATTCTCCGTGTGGGTAAGATAAGCATAGCCAAAATCAACGGAAAACATTCTGGTTTTATAACCAATCCCGGTGCTATAGGATACTGAGGAAGCATTTTTATTCAACTCGGCAGACCTGTATGGACTCCCGTAATAAGCCACTCCACAGCGCAGGAAAACGGAACCAAAATGTATTTCACCCCCCGCTTTGATATTGCTGGTTCCTTTGTAGGCACTGCGGATATTTTCATTTGTAGGAGAAAAATCATAATTATCGCCCCGGTTTTGAAATTTCATCCCGGGATAATCGATATACTCATAATCCATGCTGACAACGCCCAACTTTTTGATTTGAAAGCCCACACTTCCGATAAACCGGAAAGGAGTGTTTAATTTATAATCATAATATCCATCGGGCGATTCCGAGGAATAAGTTGAATAACCCTCGTCATCCGGCGTATCAAAACCTGATTCAATAATGGAAGAATAGCTGTCATGCAATTTATAAACGGTAGGAAAATGGAATGCAGCTCCCAGTCTCAGTATTGGAACAGGCCTGAAGATGGCTCCCATACTGAAAGCATAAGCAGTGCCACGAGTATTCAGATAAAAGATATAATCAAAATAATTAAAATCAAAGATCTCATTATTCAGGTCATCTTCAGAATGTTTCATCTTATGGTGATAATTGAGCGAACGAATGGTAAAGGTTCCTCCTACATAAAATTTGTACCCATAATTGGCAGAAATATTAAAGTTCGTTTCGGTAATATTACCATAAGTACTGACTTGTCTCCTCTGTGATTCGCCATATGTTGAATTCGGGAAATCACCATATTGGGATAATACAGTCTCATATTGGGTGGGATTTCCCGACACCGTATCGATCAGCCATGTATCAAACGCCAGCCCTTCCCCGTAGTCATCCAGCATATCAAGGGTTTTACCATCTGCATAATCTGCAAAATAATCCAGCATTGAGCTATGGTCATTGATAGCGGATATGGTCATATTCTTATAGAAATCTGTTCTTTTCTGTGAGGAGAATCCGAAATTAAAGTTTACCCATCCGTTGTCCTGGCCGGTATTATAGGTATAAACCATCCCGATATTTCCCAGAGAAAAATGAGAATTCGAATCATACGCTCTTTTCCCCAAATAAGTAGCATGGGTATTATCATACATGTAGGTAGGGGTAATGGAAAAAACGCTTCTTCGGTACACAGCAATCCCTGCAGGATTGATAGACATCTCCGACATATCGGCCCCGAGAGCACCAAAGGCTCCTCCCATACTTAAAGACCTGGCAGTGAGTCCGGCATCGAAAAGTTGTGAATAACGAAGTGCATCTTCTTCATTTTGTGCCAGGGTGTCAAGTGAAAGCGGAAGAAAAACCGCAAGCACGAGGATAAGGATTATATCTTTTTTATTCATTGTTTTCATTTTTTCCGGTTAAAAAATTTCACCAACAGGCAAAAAATATCACTTCCTGTTATTTTAACAGGCAAATACATCAACAGCAAATCAGTCACAGAAGTCAAGACATCAGCGTCTTCTTCCGCCGCTTTCGGAGGAACGTGAACTAGTGGAAGAAGTACGTGGAGCAGAAATGGAAGATGAAGAAAACGATGAACGATTATAGGACGAATGAGTAGGAGTATAACTCCTTCGTGGCATATAGGACGAACTGCTCCGTTTCACAACAGGTGTAGAGTAACTCTTTCTTACGGGAGAAGAGGTAACCGATTTCGACCGTGACGTTCCAATATTATACGACGAAGGGTTATAGGACGGACGTGTGGTGGTTCTGGTAGCTTTGGTATTGGTATATCTCGGCACGTATGTTCTTCCCGTACTTCTGGTCGTCGTGGTGGTCCGGTGCTGAATTGTAGTTGTCCGGTTAGTTGTACTCTGCGGCAGCCGGGTAGTCCTTACATGAGTCGTACCCTGAGAGGTGCGCCTGGGCTGATATGTGGTACGGGTCATAGTCTTTTTTTCCGTAGTAACGGTTGTCCCGGTACCCCTCGTTCTTGTAGTAGCCATGCCTGAAGTAGTCCTGGGCTGTGTGGCCGCAGCAGAAGTACCTGTAGCCCTCCGGCTTCCACTCACCCTTCTCGAATCGGAAGGAATAAAACTGCTTTTGGCCGGTGAAGCAGATGCGCCGCTCCTCGGGCTGTAAAGACGATTAGAGACTACCGTATTCCGGTGTCCGTATTTTGGGTTGTAGGTTTCGTAATCTTTATACGGCATAAGATAGACGCCCGTATATCCATAGTATCCTCCATAATACGGATAGTAAGAATAAGGAGAATATAGATAAAATGGGTTATACCATGAATTATAGAAAGGATAACCGTATCCCAGGCCCAGGCCAAGGCCGTAACCGTAGCCGTAACCGAAACCGTATCCCATGGAAAAACTCAGTCCTGGGCTATAAAACGGATCATAAAACCTTCCGCCATAAAAGAAAGGATCATAATAACCAAAGCCCATGGAAGGATAAAAGAAATGGTTTATACGTGCGGCATAGGAACCATCATAATTGTTGATAATAACATTGCCTCCCTGATTGGCATTAGCTTCCTGCTGGCTTAACTGCAAGGTATCCTCGTTATAGGTATTATCCCTGTAATAATCATCAATAGCAGTAAAAACCTCATCTCCCGAAGCTTCTGCCGGCTGTTGGGCGGTTGTTTCTGTATTTGTTTTCACGGTTGTGCCTGCCTGAAGGAAAGCGTTATCCTGCGGGATATAATAAACATCATCCGTGATATAACCACTTGATGCACATCCCCCCAGAATCAAAGCTGCTATAAAAGCAGGTATTATTAAAAATCTGTTTTTCATTTCTGGTTCCTCCTTCATAAATTTTTTCTCATTAAATAAAAAACAAATATCATACCAAAAACTGTTTTTCAAGAACCTATAAACTATTATTTCTTTTTCTTTTATACGAACAAATGTATAAAAACTTTCCTGAAAATAACAAAAAACAGTAAAAAACATTTAAACAAACAGATACAAACGGATAGTCAAAAAAAGAGCCGTATGGCTCTTTTTTTGACTATCTATCCTATCTGCGATGACCCCGGGAAATATTTTTTTCAACAGACCGTCTGGTGGTTCCTGCAGAACGGGACGAATGAGTTTTTGTTGTAATATGACCGGAGGAATGCCTGACGGCCGGCTTGTTAACATTTACCCGTTTTACAGTGGTTTGGGGAATCCTGTATCCCGTTTTAGTTCGTGATCTCACAGCAGTGGTATGCGCAGCCTGGGTTCTGCTACGACCATTTGCATTATAATTACTTCGTGTTGTAGCGGTCCTGGTTGAGATACCGGAGGAACGTTGCACCGTATTTCTTCTGTGTGTATCCAAAGTGACTGTTCTTCCGTTACCCCTCGTATTGGTCTGGACGGTTCTGACCTGACGGGCACTCTCGGCACGCACGGCTGCAGATGAAGAATACCCGGAAACAGTTCCTTGGGAAAAATTACCGCTCGCTACTCTTCTACTGTTTACACTGTTGCGAACTCCGTAGCTCCTCCGTGATACCTGTCCCTGTACCTGCGAACGCCCCCTGTTTTCTACCTGGGTGTGAGAATTTCCCCGGGAATAATTTGTACGATTATTCACATGATTGCTGATGTGGTTGTTTGAACGATAACCATCCTGGTAGTAGTAATTGTTGTAATAGGTATTACGGATGTAATAGTTCCCATAATAATATCGGTTTGAAAAATGGAAAGAGGAATAGTAGTAAGGAACTCTGTAATTATAATAAACCACTGGCCTGTAGCGCCAGGAATGGTATACAGGAGCTCTCCACGCGTACCTGCTTCTGTAATATCTCGGATAACTCCGGGAAACACCAAAGGAAAAACCGACATATCCCGTATACCCAACATAAAAACTGCTTCCCATATAAAAAGGATCATCCCAGTAATATGCATCGTAGGGATACCAGTATGCATCGGTAAACACCGGATCATAAAAATAATTTATGACGGTCGCAGGATGATAAAAGTGCCGGATCCTGAATGCATAGGATACAACCGGAGCATGAAAGGTAACTGTGGCCCCAACATGAACATAACCTTCCTCATATCCGGCAGCAGATGAGTAAGCAGAGGGTAAAAAAAGTGATGATATCAGAATCATCAGTGTTTTATATGTAAGATTTGTTTTCATAACTACCTCCCATTGTTTTTATTTGTCGTTGATAATTTTTTTCTTTGCAATTCTCAACCAAAATAATTCAAATACCATACCAAAAATTATGGCAAAAGAAATCACCCCTCGTTCGGAAGACTACTCACAATGGTATAACAACATAGTAACCAGAGCTGATCTGGCAGAAAATTCTGCCGTCAGGGGTTGTATGGTTATAAAACCGTACGGTTATGCAATCTGGGAAAAGATCCAGGCCCAATTGGATAAGATGTTCAAGGACACAGGACATGTAAATGCATACTTCCCCTTGTTTATCCCCAAATCTTTTTTTAGCAAAGAGGCTTCCCATGTGGAAGGTTTCGCCAAAGAATGTGCGGTAGTCACCCACTATCGTTTAAAAAACGACCCGGACGGCAAGAGGGTGATCGTAGATGAAGATGCCAAACTAGAGGAAGAGCTGATCGTACGTCCCACCTCAGAGACGATCATTTGGAACACTTACAAGGGTTGGATCCAGTCGTACCGTGATCTGCCACTGTTGATCAATCAGTGGGCCAATGTAGTAAGATGGGAGATGCGTACCAGATTGTTTCTCCGTACGACAGAATTTCTCTGGCAGGAAGGGCATACAGCTCATGCTACCAGGGAAGAAGCGATTGAGGAAACACTGAAGATCATCAACCTTTATGCAGAATTCGCCGAGAAATACATGGCCATACCGGTACTGAAAGGCGTAAAGTCGGAAAATGAACGCTTTGCCGGTGCATTGGACACCTATGCCATAGAAGCACTTATGCAGGACGGAAAAGCATTACAGGTAGGAACGTCCCATTTTCTGGGACAGAATTTTGCCAAAGCGTTCGATGTGAAATTTCTGGATAAATCCGGAAAACTTGAATACGTATGGGCCACCTCCTGGGGAGTATCCACTCGCCTTATGGGAGCCCTGATCATGGCCCATTCAGACGATAACGGACTGATTCTTCCTCCCAAACTGGCACCGTTGCAAGTTATTATTATTCCTATCTATAAAAAGAAGGAACAGCTGAAACAAATTACCGTAGTAGCTGAAAAACTGCTCGAAGAATTGAAAAATCTTGGCTTATCTGCCAAATATGATGACCGGGATACCCGCAAACCCGGCTGGAAATTCGCAGAATATGAAGTAAAAGGAGTGCCTGTACGGATTGCCATAGGTCCCAGGGACCTGGCCAACAACACTGCTGAAGTAACCCGCCGTGATACAATGGAAAAACATACCTATTCACTGGAAGGACTGGCAGCAAAAATACCAGCCCTCCTGGGTGATATACAGCAACAAATATATAATAAAGCCTTGGTATACAGGGATAACCATATTCATAAAGTGAATACTTATGAAGAGTTCCGTGAGGTGATTGAGAAAGAAGGAGGTTTTGTTTTGGCCCACTGGGATGGAACTGCAGAAACCGAGATGAAGATCAAAGATGATACAAAAGCCACCCTGCGTATTATCCCTGTAGATGCACCGGAAGAAGAAGGGAAATGTATTGTGACCGGTAAACCTTCCAATAGAAGAGTGCTCTTTGCTAAAGCATATTAGGGGTTCTGAGTGGGTGGATTCTGAGTTAATAATTAAGGTTTTGTGAATCTGAGTTAAAATTGATTTGGGAAAACCTTATAATATCTTTTCTTTACAACCGTATAAATTTCTCTGCCTGTTAGGTAAAAGTAAAAAAAGAAAGTATTTTTAT
>DRPN01000103.1 GCA_011374625.1 Bacteroidota bacterium | reverse complement strand
TTAACTTACCTTCCTTATGCCTTTTTCAACCTCATCAGTCCGTTTATGAGCATTTTTATTGCTGCGATCAATTACAAGATCAGACGGTTTAACCCTGACGAGAGATGACTCCTGACACCCAGGAAAACCCCGTAAAAGAACAGACCAGATTAGACATCAGAGTTATAATATACTTTATCCCAAGTTTTATGAATTGAAAAATTCAACCAGGCGAATAAAAATACATATTATTTTTAGAGGAAAAATCTCAAAAAAACATAATTTTGTAATTACCAGAAAGAAGGCTTTACGTTTAACGCAGAGTCTGTCCTGTGTAGCGGGAGAATAAAAGCTCCCACTACTTTTTTCCCAGGTTTACGCCACATTCCTACGTAGAAAAATCAGTATGGTTCCGGGTACTTCTCCGGGTGGGTTTCATGTTTAACGTCATACATTTTTGTTCGTGTATTCAAAAAACAAGTGTTCAGAAAATAGTCCGGACAGTTTATTTACGACTCTTCTTCCCCATATAAAGCCGATGATAGAGGCTGTTATATTTCCCAGGATGATACCTGCCCAAACGCCAACAATTCCAAAATGCAGGGAGATTCCAAAAAGATAACTGAAAAATAACTGAAAAACAATAGTACGCAGGATAGTAACTGCCAACGATTTTTCTCCCTGCCCAATACCTTGGAACATAGAGGATGTAAGCATGCCTAAGGGAACGCCGGGGAGAAACCATACCAACCATCGCATTGCTTGTGTCAGGGCGGGAGCCAGGTGCGAAGCATTATTGGAATAGGTAAACAGCCATGATATCTGGGGAGCCAGGATAAAAATAAATACTACAACTCCCAACTCCATCAAAACCCCAATTTTTATTGCATAGAGATAAGCAGTATTTAGTTTTTCAATATCTCTGGCGCCATAGGAGGCTCCGGTTACAGCCGTAACGCCGATGGCAATGCCTGTCAACGGAACAATACCAATCAGCATAATACGCCAGGCGCTGGTAAAAACAGCTATCCCGTTACTTCCGGCAATTTTAACAATGATCATATTCAAAAAGAACATAGCCAGTGCCATGGATAACTGGGCAAATGAAGCTGGAATACCAACCCGCAGGATTTCTCTAATGATCTTTCCATTAAAACGAAAACCACAAAAATGAAAGGATACATAGGTGTTTTTTTTAATAAAAAGCCAGGAAAACATAAGCGCGGACGTAAGCGTAATCGATAACAGAGTGGCCCAGGCAGCGCCGGCAATACCCATTTTAAGCGTGTAAATAAAGAGTGGATCTAAAATAATATTTATTACGGAGCCGGTAACCATAGCCAACATAGTCCGTTTCATGTCTCCTTCTCCGCGAAGAATTCCACTAACGATATTGGAAAATATCAATATAAGGGAACCTCCAACCAACACTCTGGAATATTTCACTACCATAGGGATTACATCTCCTTTAGCTCCAATGGCAACAAAAAGATTTTCCAGGAAAGGATATATCGTAATGGTGATCAACAATCCTATGAGCAAACCAATAATTAGGGTATGAATTGCTGCCGAATCAGCCTTATTTCTGTCATTGGCCCCTATTTTTCGGGATATGGCGGAACTACCTCCCACACCAATTCCATTGGCCAGCGACAGGATTATCATGAACAGAGGGAAAAACAGACCAATGGCCGCCAGAGCCTCCGAGCCAAGACCGGCTACCCATATTCCATCCACAATGTTATAAAGTGATTGTACCAACATGGCAATCATCATGGGACCGGATAATTTAATTACCGCCTTTCTGGGATCTCCCAGCAAAGTCCTGACCCCTTTGGTCATCTCTTTCTCCATCATCTGAATTTAATTTGCACAATATTATGAGCAGGGTTTTTCAATGCCCGGAAAAAAATCCTCCGGACGTACGGATCCGGGTATGCTATAAAATTATTGGATTCTGTCCATTAAACTCACGGATGGCATTGAACATAGCCATGATATTTTCAGGAGGCACTTCCGGCAGGATATTGTGTACGGTATTGAATACATACCCACCGCCAGGTGAAAATATCTCCAGTCTTTCTAAAACCATTTTGCGCACTTCTTCGGGCGTACCCACATTCAGAACATAGGCTGTCTCGATGCCTCCTCCCCAGAAAGTAAGGTCCTTGCCAAATTCCTTTTTCAGACGTTCCGGTTCCATATCCGCAGCATTGGTCTGCACCGGGTTTAGTATCTCTATGCCGGCTTCTATCAGGTCGGGAATCATCTGGTAGATAGAACCGCAGGAATGCAGGTAAGTATGCATACTGCTGTTTTTATGCACATATTCGGCCAGCTGTGTATGCCTCGGTTTGAAAAGCTTGTGGTAAATCTCCGGATTCATGAAAGGGCCTTGCTGGGTGCCCAGGTCATCTCCAAAACGCACAATATCCACCACATCTCCAACCCAGTGACATATTTTTTCAAGTGTATCCATATGAATTTCCATCAGAGCGTCCAGCAATCGTTCCACTTCTTCCGGCTGCAGGATCAGATCCATCAGAAAATTATCCATACGGCGCAAAAACGTTCCCCACTCAAAAAGATTGCACCCGGCGCCAAGCATCAGGGCCCGGTCGGTGTTCTTTTTCAGATCAATACATGTTTTTCGCAGATTAGGCCAGAAATCTTCTTCTCTGGCACGGTCCCAGGGTGCTGTGGGGAAAGCCCCCCACATAGCGGTATCCATGATCTCCGCAAGGTCTTTATAGGAGGCGGGATATCCGTCATAATAAGGGAAATATACCTGATCGAAAAAAGTACCGCCTGCAGGCATACGAGCAATATATCGGCCTGTCTTGTCAAACGCCTTCCACGAACCGTCGGGTTTCTGTTCCGGTCTGAACCATACCGGATATTGGGCAGGTGCTCCGTTGGAGAGATGCATATCATACCACCGGTTCGGATCCGTATTGTAAGCTCGTCCCACATCAATCACATCAATCTCAAACAAGTCGAGCAGTTTCTCGTCGGGTTCTGCCAATTGCTGTACCACATCATATACCCGGACAGGAAGATCCCGATATCCCAGATAATTAATAAGGTTACTATAGGCAATAGCCGATATTCCCGAACTGGGCGTGGACCCGAAATCTACAGGCACCCGGTCGGGTTCTTTGTGCTGAATGGTCGTAAGTATTCTTTCTCGTGATGTCATTTTATTTCAATATTATATTTTTAGTTATTTCTTCGGATGCAACTACAAACCATGGATT
This sequence comes from Bacteroidota bacterium, assembly GCA_011374625.1. Classification (GTDB taxonomy): domain Bacteria; phylum Bacteroidota; class Bacteroidia; order Bacteroidales; family VadinHA17; genus DRPN01. The sequence continues at coordinate 3,188 of DRPN01000103.1, read as the reverse complement.
CAGAAGATTTTCCCGGTTGAATAACAACGGTTTTCCGTCATATTGCCTGACCGTGCCTCCTGCTTCTGTTACGATTACGATACCTGCCGCAATGTCCCATTCCATAGTTGGGCCCAGTCGCGGATACAGATCGGCTTCTCCTTCGGCCACACGACAGAATTTTAACGAGCTTCCGGCAGAAACTATCTTAAAAGGTTCGTCCCCCAGTTTTTCACCAATATAAGCTTTCGTTTCGGAAGACATATGCGAACGGCTGACGACAACGTGTATCCCGGCATGAGTCCGGTCAGGCAGTCGTATGGCATGATCAAGTATATTTGATAATTCAGTATTGTCAGAAAAGGTTTCGATAATATTTTCGATTCGGTAAGCGCCTCGTTCTTTTATAGCAAAATAAAGTTGCCTGTACACCGGAACATAGATAACCCCGAATACGGGGACCCCTTCCTCAATCAGGGCAATATTTACAGTAAATTCATCATAGTGATGAATAAACTCTTTGGTACCATCCAGGGGATCAACCAGCCAATATTGATCCCAGGTTTTTCTTATCTCATAAGGGACATTGCTGCTTTCTTCCGTAAACACAGGTATATCGGTTGTCCGGAGCATATTCTTGATAATAGTATCCGACCGGCGATCTGCCAAGGTAATGGGAGAAAGGTCTTCCTTTAAAGATATTCCCTGATCGGACATTTCATATACTTCAAGAATGGCAGTGCCTGCTTTGAGGGCAGTATTCAAAGCATGTATGATCCATTTATCCCGGATTTTTTTTTTCATCTGTTTATTTTTATTTTTCAAAGGTCAGATGGAACTTACCATGATAAAATAATTATGCACGTGTATGTTAAAATCATAATTATTTTATCATGGACGTTTCATACGAAAAATATTGTTAATAACTAACTAACTCTAAAAATATTTCAAACTTAACACGGTTACGGCAACGATCATATAGATTACGGTAAGCGGGAATCCAATACGGAAGTAATCCTTAAATTTATAAGCCCCGGGACCATACACCATCAGGTTGGTCTGATACCCTATGGGAGTCATAAAATTGGCAGCCGAGGCATAAGCCACCACGAGTATAAAAGGCATGGCCGGGAGGTGCAGCTGCAAGGATATGGACAGGGATATGGGAAACATGATGGCTACAGCTGCCTTGTTGGTAACATAGGCAGCGATAACAGCCGTAATGGCATAAATACCGGTCAGCACAGCAATCTTGCCCAGGGGGATGAGCAGTACAATCACATAATGGGCTACCAGGTCGGCAGCCCCCGTTTTGATCATGGCCGTACCCAGTGCCAGAGACATCACAATGATCAACCCCAGATTATAATCAATGCTTCGGGCCAGATCCTTAGCTTTGGTCATCTTCAAAATCAAAACGACCATTAGCAATACAACCAATCCCATAAAAAGTGAGATCAACTTAAGAGCGGATAAAAGGATGATAAGCGCCAGTCCGGATAAGAGGATAACGATCTTGTATCCTTCCACTTTTTCAATCTCTTTTACCTTCGAAACAAAATAAAAATCGTGACTGTCACGTGAAAGGGTAGAAAAGTCGGAACCGGCGTAGAGCATAAGCACATCACCGGCCTGCAATATTGTTTCACGTATACGCGGCGGAATGGATTCTTCATTGCGATAAATCCCGATAACGGCTGCATTATAACGGGCACGGAAATTGACATCCCGCAATGGCTTCCCGATCATTGAGGAGTTGGGAGAGATCACGATCTCCAGCAAATTGGCATGTTTCTTACGTTGTAGCATGCCGGCAGACGGAATACTCAGGCCGTATTCCGGTTTTGTAAGCAGGGAAATCTTTTTATTTTCACCGGCGAAAGTGAGTTTATCCCCTTTTTCCAGGGTCAGGTTGTTGGAAACGACAAAAATACGTTTTCCCATCCTGTGTATTTCCACCAGATACAAACCGGGAAGATTACGCAATCCCGACTCTTCTATCGTCTGTCCAACCAGGGGAGAATTGTTTTTTATCTGTACTTCAATAAAATAGGTTCTTATCCCCGTAGAAGATGATTCTTCCGAATCTTTTCTGGCAGGCAACAGTTTCTTGCCGACCAACAGCAAATAGATACCTCCAAGTACGATCATGGGAACCCCTACCCATACAAAATCAAAGATCCCCAGACTTGGCAGTCCTGAAACGATATGCTGATCCGTTACCATGCCATTTACGATCAGGTTAGTGGATGTTCCGATAAGGGTTGCACTGCCTCCCAAGATGGCTGCATAGGAAAGAGGAATCAGCAATTTGGATGGTGAAATGTTATACCGTTTTGACCAGGTGCGTACATAAGGCATCATTACAGCTACCAAAGGGGTGTTGTTCAGGAAAGCGGAAAATACGGAAACCATAAAAACCATCCGGCTCATGAACCCATTGTACGAACGTGCTTTTCTGAAGTACCGGTCAAACACCAGTTCAGCAATGGCCGTTTTACGGATCACCTCGCCGATAAGCAACAAAAGAATGACGATCATCACCTGCTCATTGGCAAAGCCACTGAGCATCTCGCCGGGAGTCAGTATCCTGAAAAATCCCAGCACCACCACGCCTAAGATAAAAGTAAAAACCGGTCCCAGCAATCCCGTATATAAGGATACGACGATAAAGATCAATACGATAAATACCAGTACAATATCAAATGTGATCATATGTGCGTGCCGGCCTTGTAAGGAAATGTTATAGGGCCAAAATTAAAAAAACCGGGGGATTATTAAAAAATATTATCATACAGTTAATGTACGGTGGTCATACGAGTCTTTCTTCAAGAAAAGAATCTTCAATGTTCTTTCGGGCAGACACTACCGTTCTATGACTTTTGTTCCTTTTGTTTCTTATCGGTAATATCCACGATAAACCCTTCAAAACCCACGATCTCCTCTCCGTAATAAACAGGGGTCATGGTAATGGTATGATACCCGGTTGTCCCGTCTTTGCAGTAACGCCGTGTCTCAGCCATCGGAATAACCTCTCCCTGCAGGACTTTATCCGCCATTTCCTGCAGTTTTACAAAATCTTCCTTTGTACGGCTCAGAGAATAATGTTTTCCAATGATTTCATCTTCAGAATCATATTTATAAAGTTTCAACCAGGTTTCATTTACATCCTGATAAAAACCATCTTTATCGATCCGGAAATATCCCAC
>DRPN01000026.1 GCA_011374625.1 Bacteroidota bacterium | reverse complement strand
ATATTGTTCTAAAAGTAGACATTTTTTATGTGTGTATAAAAGTAATAACAAACATTTAATGAATAAAACTTATTGTACAAATTAGTATTTCGATTGTCAGCTAATAAGCTGAAACCCATTCAGCGAGCTAACCAAAACAAAATTACATCGTGCCGTTGGTAAGGTCATACAGTTTCAATACTTTTACAAGCCAATTATCAGGCTCATGAAGCAAAAAAATATCCTCACAATTATTGTATCCATTGCACTCATCATTCTGCTGGTCTGGTATTTCTCCACACCGGAAGAGTTAAGCAGCAACACGATCATTACCGAAGTGAAAAGCGGCACCTTCGTTATTGATATTACAACTACCGGCGAACTGGAAGCACGCAGCAGCGAAAAGATTATGGGGCCAAACCCCATCGCATTGCGCAATGCACGTATTTTTCAGTACCGCATCGAAGATATTATTCCCGACGGAACGGTGGTGGACTCGGGGCAGTGGATCGCTACGCTTGACAGGAGCGACCTCGAAAACAAGATCAAAGACCAGGAGCTGGAAGTGGAAAAACTCCAGACACAATTTGTGAAAAGTCAGCTCGACACCACCATGACAATGCGTAATGCCCGCGATGAACTGATCAACCTGCGGTATGCCATGGAAGAGAAGCAGATCGTTGTTGACCAGTCTATTTATGAACCGCCAGCCACCCAGCGCCAGGTGAAAATCGATCTGGAGAAAACAGAAAGAGCTTACAGGCAGGCGATGGAAAATTATTCGCTGAAACTGCAGAAAGCCAATGCCGACATGAGGGAGGTGGAAACCAACCTCAGAAAAGCACAACGCAAGCTGGATGAATACACAAAACTAAAAGACGAATTTGTTATTAAAGCCCCAAAATCGGGTATGCTGAACTACAAAAGAGGCTGGGACGGAAAAAAGCAGGGTGTCGGGGCACAGATCAGTGCATGGGACAATGTGGTGGCTACCCTGCCCAACCTTTCGGCAATGAACAGCCGGACGTATGTCAACGAAATCGACATCAGTAAAGTATCTGTGGGGCAGAAAGCAGAAATTGAAGTGGATGCTTTCCCGGGGAAACATTTTACCGGTGACGTATTCGAGGTAGCTAATATGGGAGAGCAAATGCAGAACTCCAATGCTAAAGTTTTCGAAGTAATCATCCATGTCAACGGATTTGATTCCATTTTGCGGCCGTCCATGACGACAAAAAACAGGATCATTACCGAAATAATCGACAGCGTTTTATTTGTGCCGATCGAATGCGTTAACGCCAACGATTCCATCACATTTGTGTATAAAGACCGTATGCGCTGGCAGGTGATCACGGGTAAGAGTAACGAAACGGATATCATTATTCTGGCCGGTCTCGAAAGAGGCGATGACGTATATCTGCTGCCACCTGATAATGCAGATGAATGGTCGTTTGAATTGCTGGATAAAGAAACGGTGCAAAAGTTTACCAAAAAAGAACCTGTGCCATCAGATACGATAGAACCAGAAAGGAAGAAACCTCCCAAAAGTCCTGAAAAAAAAGTAAGAGGAGGTAAAAGAGGTATGCATTAGTGGGTTGGAAAGCGAGAAGAGCCTTTTAAGTTCTCTTTCAAATACCTTCCCGTATATGAGTCTTTGTATTGCGACAGGTCTTCCGGTGTGCCTTCAAAAACAATCTTTCCTCCCTTGTCACCGCCTTCAGGCCCCAGGTCAATGATCCAGTCGGCTGATTTAACTACTTCCATGTTGTGCTCGATCACAATGATTGAATGTCCGATCTCTATCAGCGCATTGAACGCATGTAACAGTTTGCTGATGTCGTGGATGTGCAGCCCGGTTGTCGGTTCGTCAAAAATAAACAGGGTAGGGGTGTTGCTGCTTCCTTTTGAGAGAAAGAAGGCCAGTTTAATGCGTTGTGCTTCGCCACCGCTCAAGGTATTTGAAGGTTGCCCCAGCCGCAGGTAGCCAAGCCCTACTTCTTTCAGCGGCTGGAGTTTTTCAACGATCTTTTTTTCGGTAGAGGTGACCTTTTCGGCAGTTTGAAAAAATTCGATGGCTTGCGTTACCGTCATTTCCAGAATATCCGTGATGGATTTCTCCCTGTATTTTATTTCAAGCACTTCATCTTTGTATCGTTTTCCGTGACATTCATCACAGGTGAGGTGTATGTCGGCCAGAAACTGCATTTCCACTTTGATGGTGCCTTCGCCTTCGCATTGTTCGCACCGTCCGCCCGGAATATTAAACGAAAAATAACCGGGTTTATATCCCCTGAGTTTTGCCAGCGATTGCTGGGCAAACAAATAGCGGATATCGTCAAATGTTTTTAAATAGGTAGCCGGATTAGAGCGTGAGGAGCGTCCGATCGGGTTCTGATCTACATATTCCACAGACCCGATGCTGTTCAGCTCACCATCGAGTACGCCGAATTTTCCGGTCTTGTCAACAATACCGCCAAACCGTCTTTTTAAGGCCGGATATAAAATATCCCGTACCAAAGTTGATTTCCCCGATCCGCTCACGCCTGTTATAGCTGTTAACGTATTCAAAGGAAACCTGACGTCCAGATTTTTCAGGTTATTTTCCATAGCCCCTTTCACCTCGATAAAATCCTTCCATTTCCTGCGTCGTTCCGGAACACTTATTTTTTTGCGGTGGGTCAGGTACAATGCCGTGTAGCTGGTGTCGTTGTCCTTCAACTTGCCAAAACTTCCCTGAAAAACCAGCTCACCTCCGTGTTCGCCTGCTTCCGGTCCTATATCGATGATTTCATCGGCTTTTTCGATGATCTTCTCTTCATGCTCCACAACAATAACCGTATTCCCCAGGTCGCGTAACCGCTTCAACACATCGATAAGCCTGTCTGTGTCGCGCGGGTGCAAACCAATGCTGGGTTCATCTAAAATATACATGGAACCCACCAGACTGCTTCCCAATGAAGTAGCCAGATTAATCCGCTGCGATTCGCCTCCTGACAGCGAATTGGAAAGCCGGTTCATCGTCAGGTATCCCAGGCCTACATCGTTAAGAAACTGTAATCGGTTGGTGATTTCTACAAGCAGGCGGGAAGCAACTTTACGGTCGTGTTTGTTCAGTTTAATATTTTCAAAAAAATGGTACGCATCTTCCAGTTGCATTTCCACGAGTTCGTCAATTGCTTTCCCGCTTATTTTGACGTAATTGGCATCTTTACGTAGCCGGGTTCCTCTGCAATCGGGGCACTTTGTTTTTCCTCTGTAACGTGATAGCATCACGCGGTACTGGATTTTGTAGGTTTGCTCTTCGACATGCCTGAAAAAAGCATGGATACCTTCAAAATACTCGTTACCGTTCCACAGCAGCTCTTTTTCCTCTTCGCTTAAACGGTAATAAGGTTTATGTACCGGAAAATCGAATTTATAGGCATTAGCCAGTAATTCTTCTTTCCACTCCTTCATTTTTTCACCCTTCCAGCAGGCAACACAGTTGTCGTACACCGAAAGTCGTTTGTTGGGAACCACCAGGTCTTCGTCAATGCCGATAATGCTGCCGAAGCCTTCGCATGTTTTACAGGCGCCGTATGGGTTATTAAACGTAAACATATTCACGCTCGGTTCTTCAAAAATAATTCCGTCCAGCTCAAACTTATTGCTGAACGTCGCTGTTTTTGTTTTGTCATTCACCGTATAATCAACCAGGCAGGTTCCCTGCCCTTCGTAAAAAGCAGTTTGTGCTGAATCAGCTACTCTGGAAGCCATGTCCGGGTCTTCTTTATCAATGATAATGCGATCAATAACAAGATAATTCGCTCCTTTTTTTTCCTTGCTGCTGATGTGCTGAAGAACATCTTCTATTTTCTCCATTTTTCCTTTATAGATCATCCTGCTGAACCCCTGCTGCATAAGAACAGTAAGTTGTTGTTTCAGCGTGCGGTCGCCATTAAGAATTATCGGTGCATAAATAAGAATAGACATATTCTCAGGCAAACCTTTGGCAAATTCAACCACATCGGCAACAGAATGTCTTTTTACCTCACGCCCCGATATTGGTGAGTAGGTTTTCCCGATGCGTGCATAGAGCAGTTTAATATACTCATAAACCTCCGTTGATGTGCCTACAGTTGACCGCGGGTTGCGTGTTTTTACCTTTTGCTCGATGGCAATAGCAGGCGATATACCTTTGATTGCATCAACGTCAGGTTTGTCCATCCGGCCTAAAAATTGCCGGGCATACGAACTCAGGCTTTCCACATACCGGCGCTGCCCGTCGGCATACAACGTATCGAAAGCCAGTGATGATTTCCCCGACCCGGAAAGGCCTGTTATCACAATCAATTTATTACGTGGTAAAGCCACGCTGAGGTTTTTCAGATTGTTGACCCGCGATTTAACAACAACGATATAATCTCTGGAACTAATTTTGTTTATGTCCGTATACATCAGCAAATTGATTGATCGACAAAATTAGAATAATATTTGCTTTTGTAAATTTTATATATATATTTGCATCTAGCAAACGTAATTTTTTAACCAACCAATAGGAGGACGATTATCGAATAAAACATTTACCTTTTTGTAACGACATACACAAAATCAGGTAATATGGATTTAGCAAAAGCTGATGAGAAACAACTCATCAAAAGCTATTTGAACGGTAATCATGCCAGTCTTCAAGTTCTCATTAAAAGACATCAGAATCGTCTCTATTCGTATATCTTTTTACTGGTAAAAGATAAGCAACTGGCAGATGATATTTTTCAGGATACTTATTTGAAAGTGATCAATACCTTAAAACAAGGTAATTACAGGGATGAAGGTAAGTTTATCCAGTGGGTGATGCGGATAGCACACAATCTTATTATTGATCATTTCCGTAAATCCAAGAAAGTATCTTTCGTTGAGAGCCAGAACAATGAGTATGATGTGTTTGACACAATACGCCTGACCGACCCATCGGTTGAAGAGCGGCTGGTAACCAAACAGATTCATTCGGACGTCAATAAATTGTTGCAGTATTTGCCGGATGAGCAGAAAGAGGTGATCATGCTGCGGTGTTATGCCGGACTTAGCTTCAGGGATATTGCCGAACAAACCGATGTGAGCATCAACACGGCTTTGGGTCGTATGCGCTATGCATTGATTAATTTACGGAAACTTATTGAAGAACGTAAGTTAGTTCTTACAAGTTAATATAATTACCGGAAAAGGGAACCTCTGGACCCTCACAAATAAACCGGTTTGGTTTACTTTCATTATTTATCAGGATCAGGGTCATGATCGGCCTTAAGTTTCTTTGTTCAGAAAAAATTCAGCGTCTGAATAATATTTCATAAGATAGCTGCGTTATTGATGTGATAAGTTAAGTTTCACTTAAATAACGTAGATGATAAAACACTTTACTCCGAATGAATCAAAGGATATTCAAAAAAATCAAAAACCAGTCAGCGATTTAAATAAAAACGGATGTAACCCTTCAAAACTGGCTTTAAGTTTTGTTTTCGGTTATTCCGCCGCACTCAAAGTGATCAAAACAAATACGCTGGGTAATCTGGATATCCTTTTAAACTAATCGAGCGATTAGTCAAAAAAAGACAGAAACCGTTATGAGTCATCATAGCGGTTTTTTTGTTATATTGACCTCTCAAAAATAATGGGATTTGACGAAAAAAGAGCGATACCGGAAACTGATAGCCTATTTTCAGCAACATATGCCTGTGGCTGAAACGGAACTTGATTATGGTGCACCATACGAATTGATTGTAGCCGTGATCTTATCAGCCCAGTGTACCGATAAGCGGGTGAATATTATTACCGAAGAGTTTTTTAAGCAATTTCCCACTGTTGAAACCCTTGCCGAAGCGGATACGGAACTTATCTTTGAACTGATAAAAAGTTGCTCTTATCCCAACAACAAAGCCAAACATTTATCGGGCATGGCCAAAATGCTGGTGAATGAGTTTGGCAGTACGGTCCCCGATGATGTGGATGAGTTGCAAAAATTGCCCGGGGTTGGTCGAAAGACAGCCAATGTAATTGCATCGGTAGTGTATAACAAACCGGCCATGGCAGTGGACACACATGTGTTCCGGGTTTCGGAGAGGATTGGGTTGACCACAAACTCAAGGAATCCGCTGCAAACAGAAAAAGAACTGGTGGCACACATTCCTGAGGAACTGATCCCGTTGGCGCACCACTGGCTGATCCTTCACGGGAGATACGTTTGTATGGCGAGAAAACCAAAATGTGCCGAATGTGGACTAAGTGGGTTTTGCCGGTATTATGCAAAAAACCAAAGACTTACCGGATGAGAAAAGTTTATACCATACCGGTACTGATTCTGTTTTTGCTGTCTTTTTGGAATCTGACAGCCCAGACGCTGGTTTCTACCGACCCGTTACCCAAAAATGTTGTTATCGAAAAATTTGGCGGGCTTCGGTGCGGCTACTGTCCCAGAGCTGATGATCTGGCCCAGGTGTTAAAAGACACTTACCCTAACAGGGT
>DRPN01000174.1 GCA_011374625.1 Bacteroidota bacterium | reverse complement strand
GGTTAAGTACCGAAGCAATCATTTTTTTCTTTTCAGCTTTCGAACCTCCCCATGAAGAACCGGACTGGACTCTGGTATATCCCGAACTGGCAGGTCTTTCCGACGAAGATGAGCTGGAGCTTCCTTCCGGAGAAAGACGTGGAAGAGGGTATGGCGGTTCCGGCACTGCACTGGAAAAGTTTGACAAAATGCTCGAGGAAGGAGAGATTACACCCGATCTCTTCAATAAACTGGGACAGGGTCTTAACAGACTGAGTGAAACGGCAGAAAAACTGAATGATATTTCAGGCGCTGCTGTCGCGACCAATAAATATTCCGAAAGTATGGTGAAAGCTGCTGAGACCGTCGATAAGCATACTGAAAATTATGTCAGTTCCACCGAAGAACTAAAAAGCTCGGTAAATCGTCTTTCCGAATCTTATGATAAGACAGCCAATCTTATTTATGAATCAGGGACCAACTATCAGAGACTGGCAGAATCGTTTACTCACATCGAAGACGGAAGCAAATCCTATAATAAAAATCTCGAAACACTGAATAAAAACCTATCCGCTCTGAATGCTGTATATGAACTGCAGTTACAGATTTCCAACGAACATCTCAAACGGGCAGAAGATACTTATTCGGGCCTCGCCCAAATGATGGAAGACCTGAAAGCTTCTGCAGAAAGTTCAAGCAGATACAAAGAAGAAGTCACCAAACTCAGTGAGAACCTTTCCGAACTCAATACCATTTACGGAAACATGCTTGCCGCGATGAACATAATGAGAAAATAAGCTAAATTATTGATCGCATTTTTTCCATAAACGAATAATATTATGGCCCACGGAAAAGAGACTCCGAGACAAAAAATGATCGGGATGATGTATCTGGTGCTAACATCACTCCTGGCTTTAAATGTCTCAAAAGAAGCTGTAGAAGCTTTTAAACTTGTTGATGAAAGTCTTACGGAAACCACAAAAATCAACGTAGAACGAAATAAGCTGGTGTATGATGATTTTAACAGCAAAGCGGCCAGTAATCCACAGAAAGCCGGTCCATGGAGAGATAAAGCCCTGCAGGTAAAACAAAGGGCTGACGAAATGTTTAATTATATTCAAAACCTTAAACTTGAAATCATACGTACAGCTGAAGGTAAAAATTCAGAAGCCATCAAGGGTAAAAACATCATTGTGGAAAATATTCACAAAATAGATGAAAACAATGTACCTTCACAGATCATGATCGGAGCCAATATGAATGGGAAAGCCTATGACTTACACCATGCCCTTGACGAATACCGGGACTTTCTTCTGCAGATCATCGGGAATAAAGACAATAACGTTTCCGAAGCCATCAAACGAACTCTGGACACTTCCGATGCTACAGATCCGGGAGGGGAAAAAGTAACCTGGGAAATACATAACTTCCATACACTGCCCCTGATCGCGGTGATCACCATTCTCTCCAAACTGCAAAGTGATATTAGAAATACAGAAGGACAAATCCTTAACTATCTCTACGGACAGATAGAAGCCAAGGACTTCAAGGTTAACAAATTGGAAGCTTTTGTCTCTGCCAGAAGTAATTATGTGATGGAAGGAGGAAACTACCATGCAGAAGTATTTATTGCCGCTACTGATACTACCACCACCCCCCAAGTATTAGTTGGCCCTTATAAGAAGGTCACTAATCCGGACGGAACTTTTAATTATGTTATGACGGGAAGATATCAGGAACTGCCGGTAAATAAAAGTGGACGGGGTATCTACGAAATACCAGCCAATAGTACCGGAGAAAAAGTATGGGGTGGTCTGATCCGTATTAAATCCCCATCAGGAGATACTATCGCCTTTCCTTTCCAGGAAAAATATACGGTAGCTGCTCCCAATGTGGTTGTTTCACCTACCGCCATGAATGTGTTTTATGTAGGTGTGGATAACCCGGTAGACATTTCGGTTCCTGGTGTGGGCTCGGATAAAATATCCGCTTCCATGACCAACGGTATCATCAAAAGGGGAAAAACCAAAAAATTTCGGGGTTCCTGGATCGTTCGACCCAAAGTACCCGGCAAAACAGCCTTGGTGCGTGTAACAGCAAATGTAAATGAAAAAAACATCTCTTTCCCGGGTATTCCTTTCAGGGTAAAACGTGTGCCTGACCCGGTTGCCAAGATTGCCGGTAAAAAAGGAGGCCCTATCAATAAAGCCTCACTCGCTGCCCAAAGTGTTGTGCTTGCTGAAATGGAAAACTTTGATTTCGACCTTAAATTCAAGGTAACCTCCTTTAGAATGTCTGTGGTCATCAAAGGATTCACTTATGACGAGACATCCAGCAGCAACCGCCTGACACCAAAGCAAAAGGGATTTATCAATCAGATGAGAAGAGGACAACGTGTCATCTTTGACGATATCAAAGCTGTGGGTCCTGATAATACGACCCGAGAACTGAATCCGATAATATTTACCATTCAATAAAATAACCTTAAAGAATTGTCCTGTTATGAAAAAAGCGTTTGGATTGATCATTATTATGATGTTCGTAATGGGCCCCGCCTTCTTATGTGTGCAGGCACAGGATGAAAACCAGGAAAAATGGATTTACAAAAAATCCATGCAAAACCGAATACCTGTTCCTTATCCTTACCTCAGAGAAGCAGATGTGATGTGGGCCAAGAAAGTGTGGCGCCTGGTGGACTTGAGACAAAAAATAAACCTGCCTCTTTATTATCCAACCGAACCCATCGGCGACCGGAAAAGTCTTATAGACGTAATCTATGATGCCATCCGGGCCGGAGAAGTAAAAGTATACGATCCGATAAAAGACGATATGACCATTGAAATTACTCAGGACGATATCGAGAAAAAATTTGGCGCCGGATCGGAAACTATTCAGGTGGCTGACGAAAACGGAATTATGCATGACACAACTATCGTCATCAAAGCCAATACTTCAGAAGTAAAAGAATATATTATTCAGGAAGTCTGGTATTTCGATAAAAAATTATCTTCCCTGAATGTCAGGATCCTGGGATTATGTCCTGTCCGCCTCAGCATGAATACTAATACCAATCAAATGGAAAAAAGAAAATTATTCTGGATCTACTATCCCGAATTCAGGAACATTTTAGCCAACCATGAGGTTTACAACCCTTATAATGATGCCCAGAAGATTTCTTACGATGATCTCTTCCTGCAACGCAGATTTTCCGGATATATTATTGCCGAATCCAATGTTTATGACAACAGAACCATTGATGAATATGAAACAGGCAGGGCTGCTTTACTTGAATCAGAGCGAATTAAAAATTCGATCTTCAATATGGAGCAGGACCTCTGGGAATATTAATCAAACTAAACTTTATAAAAAATAAAAACCGCTTACTCGAGCGGTTTTTTTATTATTCCATTTTTTCCGATAAGAACAGCGGAAACCATAACCCCTTTTTTCAAAGCTTGTTCTTCCCTTCTTCTATCCCTGTGTAATCACCCGGAGCTACAGCAAAATTTACATTAACCCTTTCCTTTCTTACTTTTGCTTTTCTTATCAGCCGAAGTTTCATGCTTTCCAAGACAAAGGGGAATTTCCTCTTTAATCAACGTAGTTTTAATAAAGTTGATAGCGAAAATAGCTGCTTTTTTCTTTTCCCTTTTGCCTTATTACTTTTTTATATATATTGATCTTTCGTCCTGATCTGGACATCATTTACAAATTGCTTGATCCTCTGTTCTTCTTGTTTCGGACAGATCAACAAGATTTCCCCGGATTGTACCACGATAAATTCATCCAACCCATTTATCACTACCAATCGGTTATTATCAGTCCGGATAATTGAATTATGTGTATCATAAAGAAGTATTTTTCCTCCGGTCACTACATTTCCGTGATCATCTCTTTGCGAATGCTCATAAAGCGAATTCCAGGTACCTAGATCCGACCAACCGAAATCCGAACAAAGAACATAAACATTTTCAGCTTTCTCCATAATCGCATAATCAATAGATATTTCAGTACAATTAGCATAGGTTTTGAAAATAAATTCTTTTTCCCGGTCTGTGTTATAAACTTCTTCTCCTTCGGAAAATAAATGATAAAGATCAGGCATGTGCTTCTCAAATGCATTAAGAATCGTACGAACCGACCAGATAAAAATACCCGAGTTCCAGTAGAAATCTCCGCTTTTCAAAAATAACTCAGCCATTTTAAGGTCCGGTTTTTCCGTAAAGGTTTTTACCTTTTTTATGTTTTTGTTATGGGTGTATTTCATGCCTCCTTTTTTAATCTGAATGTACCCATACCCCGTTTCAGGCCGGAGAGGTTCAATGCCAAGGGTGACGAGAGCATCGTTACCTGCCGCAAAAGTCAGTCCCTCTTTTACGAGGGTAAGAAATTTCTTTTCATCCTGAATAAAATGATCGGAGGGAGATACGACAATCACTGCTTCCGGGTCAATCTTATGTATTTTATAGCTCGAATAGATAACACAGGGAGCCGTATTTTTACGTAAAGGCTCCGAAATAACACGTTCGGGATTAATCTCCGGTAATTGTTCCAAAACAATATCCGTATATTCTTCGTTAGTAACAATGAATATATTTTCCCTTGGACATATATTTATAAACCGGGCATAGGTCATCTGCAACAATGATTTACCAACCCCCAATATATCCAGAAATTGTTTGGGTTTGTTTACACGACTTAAAGGCCAGAACCGGCTGCCAACGCCACCGGCCATGATTAAACAATAATGATGCTTGTTCATTCGATTTTATTTTGATTTCAAAGATAAATAAATAATATTGATTCGTTAAAATTCTTATTTTTACAAAATAAAACAAAGATATGCTTAAATTGTTTTATCATTTCGGGAGTTATTTTATTCTGCTCTGGAAAGTTTTTTCCAGGCCTGAAAAATGGAAGGTTTATTACAGGCAGTTCCTTTATGAGCTGAACAACATAGGGGTCAGTTCTCTTGGGATCGTTGTTATAATTTCTGTTTTCATGGGGTCGGTTATAACCCTGCAAACCGCTTATAATACAGAAAATCCTTTATTGCCAAAATACCTCATTGGGTTAGGTTGCAGGGATTCAATGATTCTCGAGTTTTCCTCCACGATGGTAGCCCTGATCCTGGCCGGGAAGATTGGTTCCAATATTGCTTCGGAACTCGGCACCATGCGTATTACCGAACAAATTGATGCATTGGAGATTATGGGGATCAATTCTGCCTCTTATCTGATCCTCCCAAAAATCGTGTCAGCTTTGTTTTTTCATCCCTTTTTAATGATAATCAGTATCATTACCGGAATTTTCGGGGGTTGGATCTCGGTGGTAATAACCCAGGTGATTTCTGTAACCGATTTTCTTTACGGGGTGCAATATGCTTTTAACCCTTTCTATGTCACGTATGCCCTGATCAAAACTATTGTTTTTGCATTTATTATTGTTACCGTTTCATCTTATCAGGGTTATACGGTTGAAGGAGGTGCGTTGGAAGTGGGACAAGCCAGTACCAGAGCTGTAGTATACAGTAGTATAAATATTCTGCTTTTCAATGTGATCCTTACTCAATTGATACTTTCATGATACGGGTAGAACATTTGGTAAAGGTTTTTGATGGTGTGACCGTTCTGGATGATATTTCCTGTACTTTTGAAAAAGGAAAAACCAATCTTATCATTGGCAGAAGCGGTTCGGGTAAAACCGTCTTATTAAAATGCATTGTCGGACTTTTCGAACCCTCTGCTGGTGAAATATTCTACCAGGACCGGCCTTTTTCGAAACTGGATTTTATCCGTAAAAAAGAAATACGCAAGAAAATCGGGATGCTGTTCCAGGGATCCGCTCTTTTTGATTCAGCCACCGTCGAGCAAAATGTGATATTTCCCCTCGACATGTTTACCGGGATGAGCCATGAAGAAAAACGGGAACGTGCCAATTACTGCCTGAAAAAAGTAAATGTGGTCAATGCCAATCACCTTTATCCTTCGGAAATAAGCGGAGGAATGAAAAAACGGGTGGGTCTGGCCCGAGCCATTGCCCTGAACCCCGAATATCTTTTCTGTGACGAACCCAACTCCGGCCTCGACCCACAGACAGCCATCCTGATTGACCAGCTTATCAAGGAAATTACCGAAGAATTTCAGACTACCACGATTGTCAACACCCACGATATGAATTCGGTTATGGGAATCGGTGAGAAAATCGTTTTTATCCATAACGGCCGCAAAGCATGGGAAGGGAATAAACAGGAAATTCTTTTTTCGGACAATAAGTTGCTAAATGAATTTATCTTCGCTAATCAGATGGCCCGGGAACTTCGAAAAGTCAGGACCCGATAATCTGAATATGTTTAAACAAGCTGAAGATCATCCCGTTTTATTTATCTGTTGATTTGAATACAAAAAATTATTTTTAATAATCGCTGTGATTTGTTTTTTTTATTTTATTTTTGAAAAGAAAATAACATTATACTAACTTTTAATTCTTTTTTGGGTTATGGAAGATAAAACAAAAAAACAAAAATCGGATGAAAT
>DRPN01000175.1 GCA_011374625.1 Bacteroidota bacterium | reverse complement strand
TGATATCTGTTGTGCCGTAAACGGTTTGTAAATATCCTTCACATAATTGGTTATCTCTTCCTTGGGAAGATGTTCCTGAGCTTTAGATTTTTTATACACATCATTGATAATGTGGTCTTGCTGCGTGTCTTTAAGCACCTCGATGGCGGCTTTAAGTGCTATAAAATCATTCAAACGAGCCATGTCGATACCATAACAATCCGGATATCTGATTTGGGGAGCCGAAGAAGCAATAACAATTTTTTTAGGATGCAGTCTGTCAAGCATCGTGATAATACTTTGCTTTAACGTTGTTCCCCGTACGATTGAGTCGTCAATAACAACAATCGTGTCTTTATTTTCATTGATAATGCCATAGGTAACATCGTATACATGCGCCACCAGGTCATCACGCTGAACATCTTCTGTAATAAAAGTGCGCAGTTTCACATCTTTTACGGCAATAGCTTCTACCCTTAACTTATCGGCAAATAGCTTTTGCAGTTGCTTTTTGGATAATACCGATGTTGACTTGACGATTTGTTCCTGTATCATTCTTGCCCTGAACTCATGAATTTCGTCAAGCAATCCCTGGAAGGCAACCGATGCAGTGTTGGGAATGAAAGAAAACACCGTATGGTCAAAATTGTAATTGATTTCTTCCAGTATGGAACCGGCCAGGTAAGCACCCAGTCTTTTACGCTCCTGATAGATGTCTTTATCCGTTCCGCGCGAAAAGTAAATACGCTCAAACGAACATGCTTTTACCGGTCGCTTATCGGAAAATCCTGACACGGAAACTCTTCCGTCTTTTTTTACGATCAACGCATGTCCGGGCTCCAGTTCTTTTACTTCATCGACCGACACATTCAGGGCTGTTTGAATTACCGGCCGTTCGGATGCTGCTACTACAATTTCATCGTCCATATAATAAAAAGCCGGCCTGATGCCGTTCGGATCACGCATGATAAATGCATCGCCGTGGCCGAATAAGCCACCAATCACATATCCGCCATCCCACCGTTTAGCTGATTTCCTAAGGATCTCCAGAACATCCAGCTCTTTGATAATTTTTCCCGTTGTTTCTGTTTTTGAAAATCCTTCTTCTTTGAAATGGCGATAAAGACGTTCGTTTTCTTCGTCAAGATAGTGGCCTATTTTTTCAAGTACGGTTACGGTATCGGAAGTTTCCACCGGGTACTGCCCAATGTCAACCAGCGTTTGAAACATTTCGCTGTTGTTGGTCATATTAAAGTTTCCGGCCAGCACCAGGTTTTTTGTTTTCCAGTTGTTTACCCGTACCATCGGGTGGAGACTTGAAATACTGTTTCCGCCAAATGTGCCATACCGCAAATGGCCCAGAAACAGCTCTCCTGTAAATTCGGCGTTCAGTTTCAGCCAGCTGGGATCATACAGTCGTTTTGTATTGTCTTTTGTTGCTTCCTGCAAATTATTGTAAACACGGTTGAATAGATCTTTAATCGGCGAATTATCGTTCGACCGAACTCTGTTAATGTACCGGTATCCGGGCGGCAAGTCGAGTTTCACTTCGGCTATACCGGCTCCGTCCTGGCCACGGTTATGCTGTTTTTGCAACAAAAGATGCATTTTTTGCAAGCCGTAAAAGGAGGTTCCGTACTTGGCAAGATAATACTCCAGAGGTTTTAAAAGCCTTATTAAGGCAATACCGCATTCATGTGTCAACCGGTCGCTCATCAGAATAGCAGAATGATTACATTTGTGTACGGACAAAAGTATTAAAAAAGATGGTTCAAATCAGATTGGCAACAGAAGAAGATAAGGATGTTATTGCTGACTTTCAAATCAAAATGGCATGGGAAACAGAAAGTCTGAAACTTGATGCGGATACAGTTCATTTAGGTGTAAAAAGCGTATTTTTAGATCCGGCAAAAGGTAAATATCTGGTGGCGGTGGATGACCATATAATTATTGCGTCTATGCTGCTAACCAGCGAGTGGAGCGACTGGCGGGATAAATGGTTTTTATGGATACAGTCGGTATACGTGGTTCCTGAAAAAAGGGGACAGGGAGTGTTTCGAAAAATGTATGCTTTTGTGCAGCAGATGATCCGTAGTGATGAGGAGGTTGCCGGACTGAGACTGTATGTTGATTCGGCCAACAAACCAGCCATAGCAACATACAAAGCCATCGGAATGGATGGCGATCATTATAAACTTTTTGAATGGTATAAATAACAAAAAAACGTATGAGAAAAACAGTGACATTATGGGTATTATCCCTTGCTTTTCCAATAATGGTAACAGCACAAACGATTGATAAAAGCGACTGGGAAGGTGGCTTTCCTGAGGCTTGTACATCGATCACATTAGGCAAACTGGCTACGGCGGACGGATCAGTCATTACTTCACACACAGACGACAGCCACAGGACAAGATCGTGGATTGATATAGTACTGCCCGCGCAGCATAAAAAAGGAGAAACAGTGCCGATGTACAAACGGGTAAAAAACGATACACTGGCGATGCCGGCATATGGCCATCAAAAGATTGGAGAAATACCACAGGTAAAACGAACAAACGGATACATCAACACGGCTTACCCCAGTTTAAATACGAAACAGCTGGGTATTGGCGAATCTACTTTTGGCGGCAGGGAAGAATTGCAAAGTGATGCCGGACTGATTGACTGTCAGCGATTGTGCAAGCTGATGCTCGAAAGAGAATCGACAGCCCGTGGAGCTATAAAACTGGCCGGTGAATTACTGGCTGAATACGGCTGGAATGATGCGGGAGAATGCCTTACCATTGCCGACGAAAATGAAGTGTGGCACTTTGAAGTGGTTGGTCCGGGAGCTGGGAAAGTTGGAGCGGTATGGGCTGCCCAGCGTGTGCCTGATGGCCATGTTGGGGTGAATGCCAATGCGAGTACTATTAAAGAAATGGACCTGGATAATCCAGATTATTTTATGGCTTCAGAAAATATTTACGAAGTAGCCGAAGAAAACGGATGGTGGGATCCTGAAAAAGAGACGTTTCGTTTCTGTTATGCCTATGCGCCTCATAGCCGGACTTCGCTGGCTGCCCGCCGCAGGGAGTGGCGCGTGTTCGATATACTGGCACCTTCGCTGAAACTAGACCCCAATGCCGAAAATTACCCCTTCTCGGTAAAACCCGACACGCTGGTGACGCTGGAAAAACTGATGAGTATATTCCGGGATTATTATGCCGAAACGCCTTTCGATATGCGCCAAACCTTAACGGTAACCGATGAAAACGGTAAAACGATAATCTCCCCTTTGGCCAGTCCGCACATGCCTTATGATGCCAACAAACTGTTTAAAATTAACGGCGGATGGGGATGGCTTGGTGAGCGTACCATCGCGCGCTGGTATACCATGTATGCCACCATTATACAGTTGCGTGATTGGCTGCCTGATGAAATAGGAGGAGTTGAATGGCTGGCTATGGATAATGTATCGTCTTCCATTTATGTGCCTGTTTACAGTGGCGTAACTGACCTGCCCGACTATTACAAAACTCCCGGACGGGTAAATGGCTATACGATGAAATCAGCCTGGTGGATATTTAACCGTCTGGGAACTTTAACCGCCCAGCGCTGGGGTGATATGCACAAAGATGTAGATGCTGTTTGGCTGCCGATGCAAAAGTCGTTTGTCGAGGAATTACCCTCGATTGATGAGCAGGCACTGAAATTGTACGAAAAGAACCCCAAAGAAGCCAAAATTTTCCTGACGGATTATACGGGAAAGAAAGGAATTGGGGTGATGGAAAGAGCCATAGAACTTGGCGACTTCTTGTGGACGAAATACGATGAAAAATTTTAGGTTGATTCGGCTTCAAAACGAATTTTTTGTTCGTAATCTTCCTTATTCAGTTTAATTGTATTTCCGCAGATAGGACAATACATCAGATAGTCGGTTTTGTAAGGTGCAACCGGAAGAAAGAACAGCGTGATAAAATGCCTTGTTTTCTGCAACACCCATCTGCTGGTGTTGTTGCAATGGAAACAGTGTTTTTCTGTTTTCAGCAGGTGTTTTTCAACTCTTGGTGCGGCCCCGGCAACGATGATCATTTTATAAAAGTTTTAGTAAGGCCTCGGGTTTTGTTTCTTCTGAAAACAGGATATTCCAAAGCGGAATTTTTTCCTCCCCGGTCTGTAGTAAGAATTTTTCTTTTAGTTCTTCCTCCGAAGGCGGACACCCGGCATCCCAGGGAGCAGTCAGCACTTCTTCGTAAAAAGTATTTTTCTCGGTTTTAATGGTCACCGACGAAGGAAGTTCTGCAGGGAAAACATCATTGTATCTTTTCTCTTCTGTTAATGTGGCACGATCTACCAGCGCCTTGATTTGCTCGTTCTTCAGGCTGTTGATAGAGAAATGTTCCGGCAACACATGATCATTGATTAGCAGGCAGGCAACTACGTATGGTAAATGAAACTGTGCCTGCACCGGATTCCGGGGAAATTTTTCATCCATAAGATCAATGGCCCTGCCAAATATTTTTATTTCGATTTCCGTTATGTCAGCCGGCATGAAATGATGTTTTCTTCTGATAAGATCAGCCGCTTCTACCGCCGCATGCAACCATCGGCAACAGGCATATGGTTTGAAATAATTGGAATTGATCAGCCAGCTTTCACCTAATCCCTCCAGTAAATTACTACTGTCCAGATCATCATGATTATCAACGAACAAGTAAGGACCTACGAAATCTTTTTCGGCCAGTAAGGCACTCTGCAAGCCTGATTGTATTGCCCATGCTACACCCTCTTTCGACATGGAGCCGGTACTTACATCGGTGGAACCACCCAGCATTACAGGCGACAGAATCCAGGCATTACTGAGGGCATGCATGGTTTGTTCTGTATCCAGTTCAAGCAGATAAGCTACTGTGGCGGCCGTTCCCACGGCACCCCACCGGCCACTTGAATAGGTGTCGATTTTTTCCGGTATTCTGGCATGACTGAAACGTGTGGCTGTTTCATAACCGATAATGATCGATTCAAGGATTTTGTTGTAGGAACATTTTAGTGATTCCCCAAGGGTGAAAGCAACCGGGACTATCAAACTTGCCGGGTGCCCTACCGCTTTCCGGTGTCCTTCATCAAAATCGGTAGAACTGATAGCCAGGGCATTGTAAAAAACAGCGCCCGATAAAACAGTTTCTTCCGTTGTTCCCCATATGCCGAAGCTGCCTTTGCCAAATAGGCGGCTTTTTTGCTCCAGTGCGCGTTTGAATGCTTCTGTTTTAACGCCGCTGAATAGTACACCAATAGTGTCGGCAGCAACCCTCTTTGCCTGATGCAAAGTGGCAGCATCAAAAGAATGATTACCTGATTGAATAAACCGGGCAAATTCAAATAAAACCGGTGCCTTAACCTGAAGTGGATTCATAGGTTAAAAGTACAAAGTTTTGAAATTCGGATTATCTTTGAGAATTTTAAATTAAACCGTCATATGATAAAGAAAATTCCGCATACCTATGTAATCATTTTTTCCATTATCATTCTGGCAGCCATCATGACCTGGTTTATTCCCGGTGGCGAATACGCGCGGCAGAAAATAATGGTCAACGGAGTGGAACGAACCGTAATTGAAAAAGGGTCGTTTCATTACGTGGACAGCGAAAGACAGACCTGGCAGATTTTTACGGCTTTTTTCAAAGGATTTGAAAGGCAGGCGGGCATCATTGTTTTTATTATAATGATCGGCGGCGCTTTTTGGATTGTTAACAGCAGTAAAGCCATTGACATAGGCATCCTGTCCTTTCTAAAACAGGCACAGAAACTGGAAAGAAACAAATTTTTAAAAAAAGTGGGGGTGCACAACCTCATCATTACACTGGTGATGCTTGTTTTCAGTGTCTTTGGTGCTGTATTTGGGATGAGCGAGGAAACCATTGCTTTCATCATTATCCTCGTCCCATTGGCTATTTCGATGGGTTATGATTCCATTGTAGGTGTGAGTATGGTTTTTGTTGCTGCCGGTCTGGGGTTTGCCGGTGCGGTGTTGAATCCGTTTACCATTGGTATTGCCCAGGGAATTGCCGACCTTCCTCTGTTTTCGGGTTTTGGTTACCGCCTGTTCAGCTGGTTCGTATTAAATATTTTCGGGATAGCCTGGATACTCAGATATGCAGCTAAAGTGAAGAGAAATCCAAAATCTTCTGTTGTGTATGAGGATGATACATACTGGCGTGAAAGGGGGGCTGTAAATAATGAAGAAACCGTTACATATCATACACCTGTGGTTGCCTGGTTTGTATTCCTGTTCATTTCTGTTGGCCTGATCATTTTTTCTGTGATTTATCCAATGACCCATATGAAGATAGGCAACACATCCGAAACACTTCCGATGGTTCCCGTAGCTACGGCCTTTTTTGTCCTGTTTTCTGTTTTATCATTACGTAAGTCGGTACACTTTTTCATATTGAACCTGCTGGCATTTACCATTGTTTTCCTGATCGTAGGGGTGATGGGTTATTCCTGGTATATTGAAGAAATAGCCGGCTTGTTTTTTGCTATGGGTATATTTTCCGGAATCGCAATGAACTATGACGGAAACAAAATTACCAAAGAGTTTATGGAGGGAGCAAGGGATATATTATCGGCAGCACTGGTCGTTGGTCTGGCAGGAGGAATTCTCGTCATTCTGGAAGACGGAAAGATCAT
>DRPN01000130.1 GCA_011374625.1 Bacteroidota bacterium | reverse complement strand
TTGCAGCAGGAAGTAAATGAGTTACAGGACTCTCTGTTATTTCTAAGCAATTTGGGGATTTACGATGTATCTTCCCAGTCAAGAGGTTTAAATGAAGCTTTTGCCGAAGCAGTGCGTAACAATGATCAAAACATGCTGAAGGATATTCAGAATAAACTGCAAATCTTGTCTAAATACGGCGGTAGTTTTCTGGCACTCCGGGAAAAATTCTCCTACTCCATTGAACGACTGAGCAATCTGCGATTAAAATATTCGGAAGCACGCGTGGAGGCAGAACAAAATCTCCCGCACATTTACATTATCAAAAAAGCTGAAATCCCGGATAAAAAGACAACTCCAAAACGGTCGCTCATTGTCATGGCCACCACCCTTTCGTCATTTCTGTTTGCGGTAATTTTATTGCTGATCATTGAAGCTATCCGTTCGAGAACAGACTAAATAAACCGCTGCACTTTGCCGGCTAAAAAGGAAACATATTGGTTTTACAGCCTTTCCTCCTTATTTCTGATTACGGAACTGATTTTTATATACTATGAAATCTATCCTGTATTATTGCTTCCGTTGATTTTGCTGTTCTTTTTCCTTGCTTTTTACCGCCTGGATATTTTTTACCTCAGTATTGTTTTTTTCACACCGTTATCCATTCCACTTCAGGAATTTTTTCCGCAATTGTCCTATAATCTCTCCATACCTTCCGAGTCTCTGCTGATTTTGCTTCTTTTCATTCTTATCTATCGTCTCTCCCTGAAAGGAACTACAGAAAGGGCTTTTTTGTTCCATCCCCTGACCATCGCCATTGCGATCTATTTAATATGGATGCTGATCTCTTCACTCACCAGCACTATGCCGATGGTATCGTTGAAATTTTTTATTTCACATTTTTGGTTTATTGCCGGAGCATATTTTTTCGCATATGAGATTTTTAAAAATCCCGGAAATATCCCCCGTTTTCTATGGCTTTATATGATCCCGTTGACTCTGGTAATCCTTTTTACTTTTTTCAATCAGGCACAGGCAGGATTAATCAACCAAAAAGCTGCTCATTCGGCCATGAAGCCGTTTTACAATGACCATACCGCTTATGGTGCCATATTGGCCATGTTTATTCCGGTACTTGGAGGGATGCTCTTCGTCCGGAAAAAAATGCGTCTGGCCTCAAGATGGGTCGTATTTTTTTTGTTTCTGTTATTTATTACAGCCCTTGTATTCAGTTACAGCCGGGCTGCCTGGCTGAGCCTTGCCCTGGCTTTCGGTATTTTTGTCCTCATAAAACTTCGCGTTCGTTTCGTAACCATTGTGCTGTTCTCTGTTATTCTCGCAGGTCTTTTCTTTTCCTACCGCACCATAGTCCTGCAGAAACTGGAAAGAAACAAGCGGGAATCTTCCACCAGCTTTGCCCGACATATCAGTTCAATTGCAAATATTCAGACGGATGCTTCTAACATGGAACGAATAAACCGCTGGAAATGCGCCCTTCGTATGTTTGATAATAAACCGGTGCTGGGATGGGGCCCCGGCACCTATATGTTTCAATATGCTCCTTTCCAAAAGTCCAATGATCGTACTATCATCAGTACTGATTTCGGAGACCGGGGCAATGCCCATAGTGAATATCTTGGTCCGCTGGCGGAAAGCGGCCTCCCGGGATTTCTCACCGTTCTCGGAGTTTTTATCCTCGCATTTCTGATAGGATTGAAGGTTTATTCCAGAGCAAAAGAAAGGTGGGTAAGCAATTTATCTGTCGCTTTATTGACCGGATTAAGCTCCTATTTTATCCATGGCTTGATGAATAATTTTCTGGATACGGACAAGGCAGCTATTCCTTTCTGGAGCTTTTTGGCCATATTGGTTGCTTTAGACCTGAATTATTCCAAAGGGAAAAATGTTTTCCAATCCGTCCGGGATCACTGACTGATCCTTGAGCCTAAAAAATCTCAACACCCAGTATCGAGACATCATCAAAACAACGTGAGTTCTCAGGGGTAATGTCTTCTTCCCGGATCAGGGACTGGATATTGTGATAAATATCCTTCTGGTTACTTATATTCTTTTCGATAGGGGCCGTACCGATTTCTTTCTCGTTTTCGTCTGGTAGTTCAGACAATCCGTCGGTATAACAGATGATCTTGGTACGCTGGTTAAGCTTCAGGGTTTCTTTCACAAAATCGGGCATTTCATCCAGCATACCGATGCCCACCGTATTGCTGTGAAGTTTCAATATCTTATCATCTTCCGTCAGATAAACCACCGGAGGGTTATGAGCCGCATTCACATATTCAAGTATGCGGGTTTCACAGTTGTATTTTGCCAGAAAAAGTGTAATGAATTTTTCTCCGTTGGCATTTTCCACTACTCGCTGATTCAAGGTACGTATCAGTTTTTTCAGCGGGATATCATACGTATACAACGCTCTCAGGTTAGCTTGGAAATTAGCCATTAGCAAAGCTGCCGAGATCCCTTTTCCCGAGACATCTGCAATACAAAAACCATAGGTATGTCTGCTTAGTTGAATACAGTCATAATAGTCACCTCCGATTGAAAAGTGAGGTTGATAAAATCCCCATACACGCAGACAATGATTAGAAGGCAGAATACTATTGTCGGGGATCAGAAGGGTTTGCATTTTTTTGGCCAGTTCCAGCTCTTTCTTCATTCTTTCCTGCTCAAGACTTTCCTGGAACAACCGGATGTTCTCAATAGCTACCAACACAATATTGGTAATAGTCTGGATAAAATTGAAGTGTTTGATCAGCGGGCTTATCCCTTCTCCCTCTACGATATCTCCGATCAGCACATAAGCCATCATCACATTGTTGTTGATCACGGGGATGATATAATCAAACCCGGTAATGGCATCTTCGCCGGTCGCCCCCACCACGGAGGTAATCTCCCTGACCGGCAGCAACTGTTTTTCAATATCAATTTTATCACAATCACTAATATCACACCCCGAGTGATAGATACAATTCCACTCCCCGTTTTTTTTGAAAATGGCTATCTTCCCAATATTCAGGTCCTTTACCAGGAATTTCTCCATGAGGGTTAGTAACTCTTCCGGCGATTTATTCTGATTAATCGCCTGCGTCACCTCCAGCAGGGCATTCAGTTTTAACTTTGAATCCTCCAGCCTCTTCTGGGTTGCATTACTGGCCATAAAAACAGTTTAAGTTATCCTTTTACCCTTTCCCCGTAAGAACGTGTTCTCGTATCGACTTTTATTTTTTCTCCCTGGTTAATAAACAACGGAACACTAATGGTAGCCCCTGTCTCCAGGGTGGCTGGCTTCATGGCCGTAGTGGAAGTTGTATCTCCCTTAACACCGGGTTCGGTATAGGTTACTTCCAACTCAACATAGGGGGGAAGATCAACGGAAAGAGGGGTTTCTGTCTCGGCATGAAAAACGATCTCCACATCCTGTCCTTCTTTCATCAGATCGGGATTGGAGATCAACCCTTCTTCAATGGAGACCTGTTCAAACGTTTCACGGTGCATAAAATGATATCCCATGTCATCTTTATAAAGAAATTGATAAGGTCTCCGTTCAATGCGAGCCACCGTCACCTTGTGTCCTACGGAAATGTCTTGTCAATCACCCTGCCGGTAGTAAGGCTCTTTAACCTGGTGCGCACAAAAGCCGGTCCTTTGCCGGGTTTGACATGTTGGAACTGAACTATGGTGTAAAGATCATTGTTAAATTCAATACATAATCCGTTTCTGAAATCCGCTGTGGTTGCCATATTCCCTTTTTCATGTTGTTTTTACAAAAATAATGGAATTACCGGAATTACCCAATGTATTCTTTGGCCTTTTGCTTAAGGCTTTTACTCCTTACTTATAAAAGCTGATACAGGGTAACGCAACCCTTTGTAATCCGCCAGATTAATCCGGAAGGAGCCCACTTTAAGATTTATCCAAATCTTTACAGGAAGAAAATTATCATCGTCGGTTAGCCACAAGGACATATCATTTTCTTTTTTGAATGCTCTTCCTACCTCCGTCACAGGGCCGAATTTAAGACATCGAATTTCCTTCTTTCCAACTTTTACAATATCTTTCCCCAAGTAGCGGATTTTCAAAGGCCACAGTTCATCCGTAAAATAAGTCTGTATAAGTACCGTTTCCCGCTTTCTGAAAGAATATCCCGCATAATGTTCTCTGAAATAATAAAACCCTGTAAGTATATCATAGATGTTTTTCGGAACTACAACTTTGCCTCGTGTCTGACTGTATACAACAGAAGAATCTTTCCGGGCATAATGATCAAAAATCACTTCATTGTACCTTTTATAGTTACCTTCATGGATATCCCGTATCGCTTTAAGAGGAAACTGGGTGAACGGATCCATATAACATTCGTATCTGTCACGCACTTTGTATATAACATCAGCCAGTCCGGAAGTGCGTCCCCATAGTTTAATGTGCCATACTTTCTTCCCGTCCAGGGTATCCCTCTTAACTAAAAGATAAGCATCTCCCGCCGGTACGAATGAGAAATTAATGTTGTAATGCAGTTTTTCACCCGGGCCATATCTTACCGGATCTCCTCCACGGACTGTTAGTACCCCGGTACATGATATAAATATCAGAAAAAATAAAGTGCTACGAAACATCATACTTTTTTTCATCTCCTTTTTATTTGTTCTCCTGCAATTACCGGTCTGTTTTTAATTTGTTTTCAGGGATCGTGGGCACAAATTCTTTCAGATAAAAAGGCTCAAAATAAGCAACATCTTCAAATGTCTGTTTTTGAAAATGTTCAAAAGATAAAGGAACCATGTATTCCGCCGATGGCCGGATATTTTCAAAAAACCTGACATTAGGATGGACAAGCGCCTTCTTGCATTTTTCACTGCCTGTTCCGAAAAAAACGATTTTTCTTTTCGTTAGGATTTTTTCAAACGATCGGGGTGTAATTATCTTCGCCTGAATATCTGTTTGTTGATTTCCTGCCATATTATAAAAGGAAAGATATACTTCCATGCGCCTAGCATCGATCATGGGGCACAGCCAGGTATCCTGAGGGATTTCAGGCATTTCTTTTCGTATTCCGGCTAAAGCTCCCTCAGCCATCGCTTCCAGTGTAGATACGGCAATGAGTGGAATGTTTAATCCATAGGACAGTCCTTTGGCGGTCGAAACACCAATCCTTAAACCCGTATAAGAGCCGGGGCCTTTGCTGACAGCCACCGCATTCAGATCCCTGATTTCCAGATTGTTATTTTTCAGTATTTTATCGATAAGCAAAGTAAGGATCCTGGCGTGATTTCTTTCCTCCTGACTTTTTATAATATCCAGTGTTTTTTCATTTTTCCCCAAGGCCACCGAACAGATATCGGAGGAGGTTTCAATATTCAGAATCAAAGACATATTTACTCTATGGTTTATTTTCCCCCCACCTTGAAAAGTTCTTTTTTGGGAACTACTTCAACACGGGAACTATCCTGAAGTTTTTTAGCAATAACATTGTAGGGAGCCACGATCACATCATCCTGATCAGAAACACCCTTATTTATCTCAATGAAATTATCATCCTGGATACCGGTTTTCACCTCCTGCCGAATGGCATAATCTCCTTTAACAACAAAAACCACCTCTTTGGTTTTTCCATCCTCCGTAAGAACCACCTCTTCATCTTCACCGGAAGATAATGTATCTGTTCGTGTTGTAACAGCCTGTATAGGCACTGAAAGCACATGTTCTTTACGGTTCGTCTGAATATCCACGGTTGCCGACATTCCCGGGCGAAAAGGATTGGGAATGGCTTCCGTAATAAGATGTTTGTAAGAATCCCGTAACAATCTGACCTTCACATTAAAGCTGGTAACCTGATCTACAGATACTCCGGTAGTGGAAGCAGAGTTGGCGATTTCTGTCACCGTTCCTTTGAATTTATCCCCCAAATAGGCATCTACCTCAACGATGGCAGTATCTCCGGTACGAACGCGTATGATATCGTTTTCATTCACTTCCACCAACACTTCCATGATGCTCAGATCAGCAATACGCAGCATTTCAGTACCAGCCATCATAGAGGTTCCAACCACCCTTTCTCCTTTTTCCACATTCAGCTTTGAAATGGTTCCTGACATCGGAGCATATATCTTGGTTTTGATCAGATTTTCTTCCGCTTCTTTCAGGCTGGCTTGGGCACTTAACAGAGAGTAGCGTGCTGCATCTACATCCGCTTTGGCCATTTTATAATTAGACTCCGCATTCTCAAAATCAGCTTCTGAGATGGTCTGATGCTCATACAGTTTCTTGTTTCTATCATAATTTTGTCTGGCCAGGATAAATTTTGTTTCTGCCTGAGTCAGTCGCGCTTTCGCTGAATGTACCGCTGCTGCTGCCCGGTCACGTGCTGACATGTAAACATCCGGTTTTATACGCACCAGCAGGTCACCGGCATGCACATAATCTCCTTCCTTTACATTCAGTTCGACGATCTCACCGGAAACATCCGGAGCCAGTTTTACTTCCGTTTCCGGTTGAATCTTACCGTTAGCACTGACCGTTTCAATGATGGTACGGTATTTCCCTTTTTCCACCGCAACTTTGTAGGTCATTTCTTTTCCAAACCAACCGGCTTTTTTCCCAATCACTGCCAGAATAATAGCCACAACCGTTACACTCATTAAAATGTATAATGCTTTATTTTTTTTCATTCATCTATTTTTTTCATCTGTTTAAAAATTTTTGTTTTATCAATAATGAAGAAAATAAAAATTTTCTTCACCCATGTAACCAGTTACTCACAGTAAAACTGTTCGTGACCTAGCTGTGCCCGGT
>DRPN01000135.1 GCA_011374625.1 Bacteroidota bacterium | reverse complement strand
TGTATCTTGACTGGAACAAACCGGAAAAAGCCAATGACTCTTTCAGAAAATCCATTGAAAATATTAAACAACAATACGGTGAAAATAACTGGCGCCTGGCAGATCTCTATCAGAACTACGGGTGGGCGCTTATCAATGAGGACCGGCTTGCAGAGGGCCGGAGCTATCTGGTAAAAGCCCTAAAACTGTATCAGAGTAAATACGGGGAAAGACATCCGAAAACAGCCCGGTGTTATCTGAAATTAGAAGTTTATTACTGGAAAAAGGAACTGCCGGACTCTGCCCTGTTCTACATACAGAAATCCATGATCGCCAACTCGCCCCATTTTGATTGCGAAAACATTTTCGAAAACCCTTCTCCGGAAAAAGTTTTTTCCAGGGAAATTTTCTTATCATCCTTAAAAGACAAGGCTAACAGGCTGGAAGCAATGTACGACAGGGATCAGGATCTTAAATACCTGCAGGCGGCTCTGCAATCGCAGCAGCAAGCCGTGGATCTTGTGAAAAGGATCAGACAACTTATTCGCAGCACACAAAGCAGATTATTGTTAGCCGCGCACGAGGAAGAAACTTATCGGAATGCATTTTTGCTTGCCGTCAGATTATACCGGGTCACCGGCAGGAAAGAATATCTGTACAGGGCTTTCGGATTCTCGGAAGAGAGCCGGGCCACCGACCTGCTTTCGGCGATGCGCACCACCCGGGCCATCACCTATGCCGGTATCCCTGACACCCTGCTCAGCACCGAGAATGACCTTACGGAAGAACTGGGCGCCTATGAAGAGCTGCTTTACAAAGAAAGAAGCAAAGTATCACCGGATCCGCAAAAAATCAAAAAATACGAGACCAAAGCATTCCGTCTGCGTATACAAAAAGACTCGCTGATCCGGGATATGGAAAAAAAGTACCCGAGATACTACCATTTAAAGTATGACATTTCTTCCATCCCTGCCGGGTTTGCCATGAAGCAACTAAAATACGGTCAGGCTATCCTGGAGTACGAGATCATCCGAAACCGGATATATATTTTCTGCCTGACAAAGAACAAAACACATCTGATCATTCATGAGGCCGACCCCGATCTGGATGAATACATCAGGATTTTCTGGAAAATTCTTCAACAAAAGCAGTTTAACAAAAAAGCCACCTCCAATTTCTATGATTTCTTGCACTCATCTTATAATCTGTATCAAAATCTGATCAAACCGGTTGATTCTTTGATCAAGGGGAAAAGCCTCATTATTATCCCGGATGAAAAGATCACCGAGGTCCCGTTCGATGTATTAATTAGCCATATACCCAAAGAAAGCATGCCTTCCTATCGCAGGTTGCCTTATCTTGTTTATCAGCACCCCATCAGCTATTCCTACTCATCTACCTTACATTTTGAGAATCCCCCCAGACGCCGGAAATTTTTCAACCGCCTCATTGCCTTTGCTCCCGAATATCCGAAAGAGGGGATGGATCTTCATCATATCATGCAGGCAAGACAATTCCGGAATTACCATCTTTACCCCTTACCTTTTGCCCGCAAAGAAGTCGAAGAAGTATGTCATTACACTTTCGGGCGGGCGGTTGAAGGAAAACAGGCCAGCGAACACTATTTCAAAACCCATGCTTCCCGGTATGACATCATTCACCTGGCCATGCATACCATCCTGGATAATCAGCATCCGTTATACTCCAAACTGGTATTCACCCAGCCTCCCGACTCTTCGGAATCGGAAGATGGTTTTCTGAACGCTTATGAAATCTATGCCTTGAAGTTAAAAACCAATTTGGCGGTTCTAAGCGCCTGTAACAGCGGCAGTGGAAAGCTTAGCAAGGGAGAAGGAATTATGAGCCTTGCACGAAGTTTCATGTATGCCGGGAGTACCCGTCTTGTCTTGACATTGTGGGAAATCCAAGATCGTACAGGGGCTTCTATCATGACCCTGTTTTACAAGAACCTTGTGAAAGGCATGCCGGTAGACCGGGCGCTGCAAAAAGCCAAGATCACTTATCTGGAAAGTGCCGGACCCCTTAAATCCAACCCTTATTTCTGGGCAGGATACCAGATAATGGGAAACGCCGCACCTGTATATTTTCCATTTTACTTTCTTATCATTCTGGCAATCATAACTCTGACAGGAATTATCCTGCTTTTCACTTATCTCAGGAAAAATCATTCCTCACGTTTATAGCGGATATTCAGGATCATTTTTGATTCTCCCGATAAGCTTCTTTAAACAATATGCTTTTTTGTTATATATAATTTTGGGATCGGAATATCCGAATATCCGGCTGATCTCCTCCGGCGTAACGCCCTGTCTTACCAGATAGAGTATTTCACGACATTCCTTTCTAAGAGCCGTAATATGCCTGATATAAAGGGTGCGTTTTACTTCTTGCGGATTTACAGGAGGATCAGGTTCAACAAACATCTCATCATATAAACCATCTTCTTTCCCTTCCAAATACTCAAAATTCAGTCTTTTTTGTCTTTCAGATAATCTGTCAAACCACATCTTTTTGCAAATCCCAATGAGATACTCCGGAATATTTTTTTTTGGTTCAAAAGACTCTCTTCTGACTTTTTGAAAAACAATAATCATAGCTTCCTGGAACAGGTCTTTGGCATCGGCAGCAGATCCTCCTAAGTTACCAATATAGGCCTCCAAAAAAGGCAATATCTGTTTATATAACCAATGGATAATATGATTTTCGTTGTTCCGGATACCCCGGATGATTTCCTTTTTTGTATATGATGCCACCTACGTTAAAATATTTCTGTAAAGTGATCGAAATTAAAAGATTTTCGAATACCAAAAAAGTAAATGAAACAATAAGCTGAAAAACAAAAGTTTTATCCGGGAAAATCAAAATATAAAGCTATTTTTGTACTGCAAATATCCGAATATTTTAAAAAATGGACGTTTCTTTTCTGAAAAATATTCTTGTCAAATCCGGTCTTTCCGAAAACATGGCTTTATGGCTGGCTGGAGCCGCCTGGCTGATCATCCTGATCCTGGCCAGTTATGTGATTTACTGGCTCACCAAAAAGATCCTCCTCAACACCGTGGCACGCTTCATTAAGAAAACCAAAACGAAAAGAGATGATATTCTTTTGAAACACAAAATTTTTGAGAAACTCTCCCACATCGTACCGATCCTGTTTCTCTACCTGGCGATACCACTGTTTCTCCATAACTATCCCGGTTTATTAACGATTCTGAAAAAAGCATTGGGATTGTACCTCCTGATTGTTACAGTCCTTCTAACCAATTCTCTGCTTAACGCTTTCCATAGTTTTTACCTGACATTGCCCGTTTCCAGAAATCGTCCTATCAAAGGATATATACAGGTTATCCAGGTACTCGTTTATTTTTCCGGATTGATGTTCACCATTTCCATATTGTTCAACGTCTCCGTGTTGAGTTTGTTTACAGGCCTGGGGGCCATGGCTGCCGTAATCATGCTGATTTTCAAAGACACGATCCTGGGTTTTGTGGCCAGCCTCCAGATCTCGGGCAACGATATGCTGAAACCAGGCGACTGGATTGAGATGCCCAGCCGGGGCGCCGACGGTACCGTCCTGGAAATTTCCCTTTACACCGTAAAAGTCCAAAACTGGGATAAAACCATAGTAACCATCCCTACCTACTCCCTGGTATCCGAATCTTTTAAAAACTGGCGGGGCATGGAAGAATCCGGAGGTCGCCGTATTAAAAAATCCGTGTATATTGACATTAAAAGCATCCGTTTTTGTACACCCGAAATGATCGAAAAATATAGAAGAATACAGGTATTACAGAATTATATCAATCAGAAAGAAAAGGAAATTGCCGAATATAATAAAAAATATAACATCGATAACAGTGTCCTTGTTAACGGACGTAGAATGACGAATATCGGTACTTTTCGGAAATACATAGAAGAATACCTGAAACACCATCCGATGATCCATACCGAGATGACATTCATGGTACGGCAGTTGCAATCTTCCGAAAAAGGGTTGCCCCTTGAAATATATGTCTTCAGCAAAGACCAACAATGGGTAAACTATGAGATGATCCAGGCAGATATTTTCGACCATATCTTTGCCGCTATTCCGGAATTTGACCTTCAGGTCTATCAGGAGCCTTCCGGCTACGATATCCTTCAACTAGCTGAGAAAAAAAATAACTAGCGGGATAAATATACATATTTAAATATGTATTTAAATATGTATATTTTTTTATTTCATTGTCTTCGAATCAATTCTTAATTATCCTTGTGTTCTTTCATCCGCTGTTTTACAACCTCATACATCAGAATCCCGGCTGCCACCGAGACATTTAGGGATTCTACCTTTCCAAGCATCGGGATTGTAACCAGATGGTCAGAAATTTTCAATATCTGAGGATCTATTCCTTTTTCTTCCGACCCCAGGATTAGCGCCAGGGGGCCGGTCATGTCAGGTTCGTAGAAATTTTTCGTTCCTTTTTCCGTTCCGGCAATGATCTTTAGTCCGGAGTTTTTTAAAAACCATATTATTTCCAAAAGATTCTCCGTCCTGCACAGAGGAAGATGCATCAGAGCTCCGGCAGAAGTTTTTACGGCATCCTCATTAATCATAGCCGCGTTTTTGCCGGGCATTATCAACGCATGGCAACCGGCAGCTTCCGCCGTTCTGGCAACGGCTCCCATATTTCGCACATCAGTAAGCCGGTCAAGCACCATAACAAAAGGGGTTTCCCCTTGCTCAAACAATCCGGGAAGAATTGTTTCGATATTCTGGTACTCCACTACTGATAAGAGGGCTATTACTCCCTGGTGCTTCCCGGGGTATAGACGATTCAATTTTTCGGGAGGCACAAATTGAAAAGGGATCCCATACTGACGTACCAGAGCAAAGAGATCTCTGAGCCGGGGGCCTTGCATTCCTTTTTTCAGGAATATCTTTTCTATATCCTTTCCGGCTTCAATGGCCTCAATCACTGGTCTTGTTCCGTATATTATTTTCACCCTTTCAACTTATTAGATTCTTATTCCCTACAGACAAATACACCTCAAGTATTATTTATTTCCGATTACAAAAACATTTCCCTGCCGCCAGGTACGGACTGCCTCCACCCAGCGTGTCTCAATAGCTTCCCCCCTTATCAACCGGTACACATTTAAGGAAAAAGGATTATCTATTTTTTTAAACTTGAAGGATATCTTACTATCGCCCTCCCCATAGGACCATACTTCCTGTTTAATGCTTTTGGTCAGGTCGTCGGGAGGTCCGTAGATCAGATATATCATCCCCCTGTCTGTACGCCAGCCTTCTTTATAACTGGTAAAGAAGATATTGGCATAATAAACGCGATTGTAATAAATGCGTATGAGTTCCCGTGCTTTTTCAACATTATCGGTAGTTCCCAGCCAAAATTTATCCACCGCCAGTTTGCGGCCGGGTTGTTTCATCAGCGTCATCATTTCCGACTTATTCAGAAGATAGGCCAATGGTTCGGCCAGTTGGTCAGGGGTGATAATTCCGGGATAATGAGGTCCAAAGTTAAAGAGACTAACTCCTTCTTTTACAGTTGAATCAATACTAAACTGATAGATGCCCTTCCGGTATAACCTGATCGGCACAGTATCAAAGCGGGTGATCTTCCATATGCTGTCCGGCTTGTCGCCGGGTACAGGAGCAGATATTGCCATGTTAGGCGGTGGAGGAATCAAAGTATCAGGTCTAAAATATCTGACATAAAAATCATGTGGTTGCTGGTCGCGATACACGATTTTCATAGCCTTGGATGAATCCACAACATAAGAAAAAACCTGCTGTCGTGTTTTGACGTCAATAACCATGTAATTCTGCATGGAATAACAGGTACGTTTATCCACATAAAGAAAGTTCTGAACGGCTGTTTTCCGTACCCGGTCAATGGCTATCACCTCAAGAATATATTTTTCACCAAACGTACAATGCAAAAGAATATTCTTCTCGACGGTCTTTCTTTTTATATTTTTCAGGTTCACAGTATAATGGACTTTACCTGAATCTGCCAGCATGGTTTTGTTTCTCATGATCCGGAATAAACGAAAATGAATATCCAAGAAAGAAAGATAATTCCCTTCTTCATTGGCCTGATTAAAAAGTAACTGGTTGGGAACAATACTCATCCGCAGCAAGGACAAGGAATCCGTGGAATGATAAACCTGATATTGCGGACGCAAAGGAGATCGACCCGGAATATACAGATAGGAAAGATTTCTATTCTTTTTCCGCAAAATTCCATATTGTTCCACCACACACCGGGAAAGAATGGCAAGAAGAACCCCTCCTGTAATAATAAATGTAATAACCCGTCTCAATCTTTCATATTTTGGAATAAAAATAGTAATCTTTTCGTACAAGTATAATATTCTCCGTGATATTCAAAGAATATAAGCAAAAATCTTACCAATTAAATAAACTAACAGATACTGGCAACTCCTGCGGTTTTTCCATCTTTCATCCGTATAATCGAATAAATGATTTCGCCTGACGACAGGATGTTCTTATATATCACGATCCTGTCTCCCAAAAATATCTCATGATCATACCTGATTTCAAAATTCTCCGGATAGCTGTTATGCGGATGAACCTTTTTTTTTCAAAAAAATGGTATACTTTTAAACTGAAATACTGGTATACTTTTCAATTGAAATAAACAATTAATGATGTGGAACCGTTCCAGTGGCTTAAGCATACACTTGAGGTCATTCCGGACTATCCGGTCAACCAGCTTGACAAACTTTTACCCCGAAAATAAATTTTTACCCCGGCTTAGCCTGTC
>DRPN01000029.1 GCA_011374625.1 Bacteroidota bacterium | reverse complement strand
GAACCGAAATTGATTTTTTGCAATCCGGCACGTATTTCAAACTGTTTCCCCGTATACCGCGCCCACAAGCGGTAGAGATTAATTCCCCCATTTGAATGAGACGTATCAAAAGGATGAACCTGCGCATTGCCGTACAGATTTGCACCGATATCTAAATCCAGTTGATGGTTGTTCTGAAATTTCAGGGCATAATTCATTTCCGGAAGATATCGCCCCCCGGCTATCCCTTCCAGGGGATCCTCCGGAGCATAACCAGCAAAACCCGACAACTGCCCGCCTACCCACAACGAATCCTGACCAAAACCCGATCCGGTTAACAGGATGAACAGGACAATATTCAGTGAATTGCACCTCATATTTTTCGTTCCACAGGGTTCATGATCCCGTAAAAAAAGTAATCCAAAATAGCTTTTGTCAAGGCTTGCGAGTTTTCAAACAGGGACAGTAATTCATTATCCTGCATCATCGTAACAATCTGATTCAGTTGATACTGTATGAAGTTGTTTTGTAAATCTTTCCTGATGTACCCTTCTCTCTTCCCTATCTCCAGGAATGTTTCGGTCAGCGCATTGTTTTTCTTCATCAACTCGAACATCATTTCCCGCACTTCGGTAATGTCTGCACTGTACACATCCCGTATGAACTCCATACTCATCTTCTCTGCAGCCTCCATCTTTTTAAATATCAACTTTTTCAGTTTTTCTTCAAAAGGAATATCACTGTGAATCATTTCATCAAACCAGGCATACAGATCATCGGCTAAATCTTCAAATATCTCAACGGCAAGAGCAAACTTATTGGGATAATGCTTGTAAAAAGTCATTTTACTTACACCTGATTCTTTACAGATCTCTTCCGTACTAACCTTTCTGATGCCGAATTTCCAGAAAAGTTCTTTTGCCGTCTTTTTGATCTGTTCCCGTTTCGTATTTACTACTTTTGTCTCCAAAATATACGAATATTTAAATATTAGACAATATTCGTCCAAATATATATAATCCGTAAGTGATATTATAAGATTTCTTCATTTTTTTCAGATGTTCTTTAACAGGTCTGTCTGATTCCTGATGATTCAGTATAATATCAGTAATTTGCAGCCGTCAAATTTTCGCAAAAGAAAATCAACAAAAGTGCTCGCATTTAATGGAGAACCATATACCCGGTTTGATAGGGATTAATACATAATACATTTATTTGGAATTTTGTAATTGAAATTTTGCAATCTTTGTGCTGATCTTTGCGTCTTCAGTGTGAAACAGATGTGAAACAGATAACTATGAATATCCGTCTGAACCATTTTTTTTTCCGTCGTGATGTGCTTAAGGTAGCTCCGGAACTACTGGGGAAATTACTGGTCCGAAAATATGATGACGGAACAACCGTCTCTTTCATGATCACCGAGGTGGAGGCCTACCGCGGTGAGGAAGACTTAGCCTGCCATGCCAGTAAAGGCAAAACGCCCCGCACCTCCGTCATGTATGAGCCCGGTGGTATATTATACATTTATTTAATATATGGGATGTACTGGATGATGAATATCGTCACAGGCCCGGCCGACCATCCCCAGGCTGTTTTGATCCGGAACATCGAAGGTTATGACGGCCCCGGCAAACTGACCCGCCATCTGAAAATTGACAAAACTTTCAACAAAGAAGACCTTACCTCCTCCACCCGCATATGGCTTGAAGATACCGGCCTCAGGCCCGGATACGCCACCTCGCCGCGTATTGGCGTGGACTACGCCGGCGACCACTGGAAAAATGTACCCTGGCGGTTTATCATAAAAAGCTGAGAAATCTGCGTGAAACCACCTGACAAATCCAATACGATGAAGTGATGACGCGATAAAGAGACAATGCGAAAACACCGCCCTTTATCTTTTCGGTCCTGCCAATCTCACATCCATATTGAACAGCAACTGCAGCCCGACATTGTAATCAAACCTTCCCAGACCAAGGTCATAAAATCCGTTACCATAAAAGAAAAAATTCAGACCTTTTTCCAAATTTTTCTGAAACTGCAATTTAAGCGTCAGAAGATGGCGGTTGTGATAAGCAGCATTAAACCCTGTCTTTCCGGATGCTGTGGCAAACAACGGCTCACCGAGCAGGGAATAAAAATCATGGCCATACCAATATCCGCCCCGCAGGGAGAGGGTTTTCCCCGACACCGACGCCTCAGGCTGCAGGGCAAATCCCGAGGAGAAAAGAGGGAACAAGGCAGTACCGGATTGATCAAAATAGTTATATGCCACCATGCTCAGGACAAGATTCCGAAAAAAATTGCCTGATAAATCTTTGTCAACTTTCACCCCGGCAGCCAGGTTCCCGAAGGTATGCACCGGCCGGGGCGAAGCATCTATTTGTCCCCCTCTGTGGTTGATCAGCGTATATACCGGTATGGAAAAACGCCAGTCCATATCTTCCGAAGATATTTTGAACAGGGAAGAGGTCCCGAAAACCAACTCCTCCTGATGCGGGTCACCCGGTAAAATAAAATTACGCCACTGCAGCCAGTAATCCCCTTCCAGCCAGGAAGTGTGAACCAGTGTCTGCACTCCCTCTTCCGGATAATCAAATATGGAACGGTCATATTGATATAATGGCTCCGGAAGACGGTGATTCAGCGAACCGTACAGGGTTCCCATGATCAGCGAAACCGCCGGATTGAATTGATAGGTTACTGAAAATACAGGACGAACATCCGAGATTTCTTTCCGCCCGGAATATTTCAGCAGGTACACGCCGCCATGGATCAGGAAATGCTGTGAGACCTGATAAAAGATCTCAGGTTGAAATTGCAGGCCGATCCATGTATAGCCGTCTTCCAGCGGGCTGAAATATTCCGCATCGAACAGAAAATTATTGTTGGATAGGCGTAAAAAAAGGGTCTTTGCATTTTCTGCCTGCAGACTGTCCGCACGGTTCAAAACGGGCAATATGCTCTCCTGCCCGTTCGCCGGTACAATTTGCATCAGAAAAAATACCCATCCTAATAAAAAATATCCTGCTCTTTGCATCGCACAATCCAAAATTCCCTGCAAATTAAACAATCTCCCTTGTATTTCATTAGATAAGGGAAAAAATGTTTTTACATACCCTGACCCTGCCAGCGTACGAAGTATCCTGGCAGGGTCGGTTAATTGTTTGAATGCCAATAGCCGGTGCAATGACAGGTTTTGCATATTTTCTTCCATTATTTTACTAATTTTACCCCACCTTATCTTTTATTTGCAGAGCATGGACAGCTTCAGGAAATACAACCGGATTACAGGATGGATCGTCTTTGTCATCGCCTCTTTCGTCTATCTCTCCACCATGGAGCCCACCGCCAGTTTCTGGGACTGTGGGGAATTCATTGCCACGGCGGATAAGCTGGAAGTAGGCCATCCTCCCGGAGCGCCCCTGTTTATGCTCATCGGGCGTTTCTTCTCGCTTTTCGCGAAAGACCCACAACATGTTGCGATGCTGATCAACTCCTGGTCGGCCCTGGCCAGCGGTCTGACCATCCTATTCCTGTTCTGGACCATCACCCACCTGGTGCGCAAGATATACAAACCTGACAATGACAAACTCACTACCGGCCAGATCCTGACCATCCTGGGCAGTGGCCTGGTAGGTGCTTTCGCCTACACTTTTTCTGATACTTTCTGGTTCTCGGCCGTTGAAGGAGAGGTCTATGCCACCTCCTCCCTCATTACGGCAATGGTTTTCTGGGCTATCCTGAAATGGGAGAATGAGGCCAATACCAAATATGCCAACCGCTGGATTATCCTGATTTTTTATCTCATCGGCCTCTCCATCGGTATACACCTGCTGAATTTACTGGCTATCCCGGCAATTGTTTTCGTTTATTATTTCCGAAAATACCAGCCTACCCCCAAAGGGATCGTGGTAACTTTCCTGATCG
The DNA here is from genome assembly GCA_011374625.1 of Bacteroidota bacterium. GTDB lineage: Bacteria > Bacteroidota > Bacteroidia > Bacteroidales > VadinHA17 > DRPN01. Next base: position 3,046 of record DRPN01000029.1, on the reverse strand, counting down.
CCATTGTCTTGTTATGGCTCATCATGTATGTCATCATCCCCGGTACGGTGATCATCGGATCATGGTTCGAGTTGCTTTTCGTCAATGGCTTCGGACTGCCTTATCACACGGGGGTATTGTTTTATCTGGTCCTGCTGATCACCGGAATCGTCTGGGGTATCCGTTATTCCCTTCGCAGGAAAAAACCCATTCTGAATACAGCCCTGTTGAGTCTCACTGTTTTGTTGATCGGCTATTCTTCCTATACCGCCACGGTGATCCGTGCCAATGCCGACACTCCTATGGATCAAAACAATCCGGACAATGTATTCTCACTACTGTATTACCTCAACCGGGAGCAATACGGCGACCGGCCGCTGTTCAAAGGTCCTTATTACAATGCCCCCATCACGGATATTCAATACACCAAAAAGACCTGGGTGCCTAAAGACGGGAAATATGCCGTGATCAAGCGAAAGGTGAAGTATGTGTATGACCCCCGTTTCACAACGATCTTTCCCCGTATGTACAGTCGCGATGCCAATCATATCAAAGACTACAAGCAATGGGCACATATCAGGGGTAAACCGGTACAAGTCAACCTGGGAGGGAAGACACAGACGGAGACAGTCCCCACCTTTGGAGAAAACCTGCGCTTTTTCTTCCGTTACCAGCTGGGTTTTATGTACCTGCGTTATTTCATGTGGAACTTTGCAGGACGACAGAATGATATCCAGGGACACGGGGATGTGATCCACGGTAACTGGATCAGCGGGATCCCCTTCATTGACAACCCCCGTCTGGGTGACCAGGCCAAGCTGCCCTCTCACCTGAAAAACAACCGTGCCCGCAACCGGTATTATCTGCTACCTCTCCTCCTGGGACTCATCGGTGCCTGGTTTCATTACAAACGGGCCGGCAAGGATTTCTGGGTGGTAATGCTCCTGTTTATCTTTACGGGTGTGGCCATCGTCGTTTATCTGAACCAGTATCCACACCAGCCCCGTGAACGGGATTATGCCTATGCCGGCTCTTTTTATGCCTTTGCTATCTGGATCGGAATCGGAGTTGCCGGTCTGGTGGAAGCCCTTCCCAAAAAGATTCCACATGCAGGAAAGGCATTATTTATCACCCTGCTAACCCTTCTTTTTATACCCGGCCTCATGGCCAAAGAAAACTGGGATGATCATGACCGGTCAGGTCGTTATACGGCCCGCGACTTTGCCAAGAACTATCTCAGTTCCTGTGCAAAGGACGCTATCCTTTTCACCAACGGCGACAACGACACCTTCCCTCTCTGGTATGTACAGGAAGTTGAAGGCTTCCGCACCGACGTACGGGTCACCAACCTCAGCTACCTGGGAGCAGACTGGTATATTGACCAATTGCGCAGAAAAGCCTATGACTCCGATCCCGTACCTTTCTCACTCACCCGTGACCAGTACCTGGGAAAACGCGATATCGTGCTTATCCGGAACCGGATCAACCAATATTACAATCTCAAAGAACTGATGCGTTTTGTGGCCGATGACAACCCCAAGACAAAGATCCCCAGTCCTTACGGCAGAGGAGAATTGGCCGATTATTTCCCCACCAACATGTTTTATATTCCGGTAGATTCTGCCAAAGTTGTACGGAACGGAACCGTACCACCATGGTCAGCGGATAAAATTGTGTCACGTATACAATGGAATTACAATAAAAATGTAGTGTACAAAAATGATCTGATGGTACTCGACCTGCTTTCCAACAACGAATGGAACCGACCTGTTTATTTTGCCATCACGGTCAACTCCTCCTCCTACCTGGGACTGCAGAACTATTTCCAGGACGAAGGCATGGCTTACCGGGTGGTACCCATCCGGGAAAAGGACCGGAATCCCGAGGCAGGCCGGGTGGATAGCCGCATCATGTATGATAATCTCATGAATAAATTCGTTTGGGGGAACATCACCGATCCCCATGTCTATCTGGACGAAAACAACCGGCGTATGCTTTCCAACTACCGGAATGTTTTCAGCCGCCTGGCCTCCACTCTGATCGAAGAAGGCCGAAAAGATTCGGCCCGCAAAGTGCTGGACAAATGCTTGCAGCTCATCCCCGACAGAATCGTAGATTTCAACTATTTTGCCATGCCTCTGATCAATGATTATTATCTGGTAGGGGATACGGCCCGTGCCCGAAACATCGCTGACCGGCTCGTGGAAAACATGAAAGAAGAGCTGGATTTCTTCCTCACCCTGCCCAGGAACAAGATGACCGGTCTGGACCAGGTCATTCCACTGGATATGTACATCCTGCAAAATGTTGCAGAAATCTCCCGGCAGTATGACACGCCTGAACGGCAGAAGCAGTTGAGAGAAATATATAATAAGTACAGCAAAATCCTTCAAACCTCCTGAAAGCGGCAATGATGTTCTACTACCGGCCACCGGACTTATTACGAAGACTCTTCCCTGACCTGGTGTGGCGTATGCCCGCCGAAGACAATGCGGTCTATCTTACCTTCGACGACGGACCCGACCCGGAAGGTACGCCCCGCCTCCTCGACCTGCTGGCGGAACACGGCATCAAAGCCACCTTCTTTTGTGTCGGCAGACAGGTAGAAAAATTCCCGGCCATTTTTGAACGGATAAAAAAAGAAGGACACGGCGTGGGCAATCATACCTACAGCCACCTCAGCGGCTGGACCACCTCTAACAAGAAATATTTTGAAGACATAGAGCGGGCTGACAAAATCATTGGCAGCCGGTTATTCCGTCCGCCTTACGGCCGCATCCGTCCCTCCCAGATACGCCACCTGAAGCAGAAATACATCATCTTCATGTGGGACCTTATGACCGGCGACTTCTCCCCCCGCCAAACCCCGGAAAAAATCTCCCGCCGCGTGGAGAAGTATTTAAGGCCCGGGAGTGTGGTGGTGGGGCATGATGGGTTAATATGAATTCCAGCGAAACAACTCCTAATAAAAAATGAAAAAACAGATATCATCCAGATGTATTTTGATTCTTGGTATGCATAGAAGTGGAACAAGTTGTCTTACTGGAACATTAGGTCAGAATGGTAT
>DRPN01000124.1 GCA_011374625.1 Bacteroidota bacterium | reverse complement strand
TCCGGATTGCTTAGAGATATATTTTTCCTGCTAACTGTTTTAGCTGCCGGCGTATTCTTTTATCTATTTATAAAGAAGGGAGACACAGTAAGTTTTTCACTTGCAGGGCTCAATTTGCAGTGGGGGATAACTGCTTTCGGCTGGTATTTCTCACTGATTGTTCTGGGACTTAGTACTCTTGCTGCGTTTTATGCTTTGGCTTATATGAGAGGAAAAGAGCGGCTGGGATATTTCTATTTTAATTTCCTGGTAAGTATTCTTTCCATGCTGGGAATTCTGATGAGCCGCGATCTTGTTTCATTTTTTGTCTTCTGGGAGATAATGACCTGGTCATCTTATTTCATTGTAATCTACAACGGAAAAAATGTTCAGCGGAATGGGATCAATTATATTATTTTTAGTACCATCGGAGCATATGCTATGCTAACAGCCATTGTATTAGTTTATACGAATATTCACAGTCTGGCGATCGGTGATATGATCACAAGCTATCCGCAATTTACTCCGGTTCTTCAGATATTTGTCCCAATCCTTTTCCTTATTGCTTTCTCGGTTAAAGCTGCTATGATGCCTTTACATGTATGGGCCCCTGACGCTTATTCCAATTCTCCTATGGCATATTCAAGTGTTTTCTCAGGAGCATTGTCAAAAATGGGGATATATGGAATGATTATCGTTTTTGTTACCATGATTTCCTATCTTCCGGATAGTACATGGTTTAAAGAGATTTTTGCCTGGCTGGGAGCTATTACTGCTATTATGGGTACGTTATGGGCAGTTTCGCAGGATGATGCCCGGAAATTACTGGCTTATTCTTCTATTGCCCAGTTGGGATATATTATTACCGGGGTGGCTATCGGAACCGAGTTGGCTATGTTATCGGCACTTTTCCTTGCAGTTCTTCACGGACTATTCAAAGGTACTTTATTTATGGCTGTTGGTGCTGTTGAACGACAAACAGGTACTGTAAACTTTACTGAAGTTACCGGTCTGATCCGAAAAATGCCATGGACCTTTATTGCATCTCTTCTTGCAATTATTGCACTCGCCGGTATCCCGCCTCTTGGTGGGTTTGTTGGAAAATGGATGCTTTATGAATCGCTTATTAACAGCAACCATTATATTCTTGTCATTGCTATCTTTTTTGCCAGTACGGCAGCATTCCTGTACTGTTATAAGTTCTTGTTCGGATTTTTCCTGGGGCAGGAAGAAAAAGAATGGGAACATGTTAAAGAAGCACCGGCGTTAATGGTAGTTCCTATGATGATCCTGGCAATAGGTACCGTTGTTCTGGGAACATTTCCCGGCATTATATTAAAACCGGCTGATATAGCTATGCAGTCTCTGGGATATGCACCTACCGAAGGACATCTCTGGAGCATGTCTGTCCTCTTCAACGAATGGGGTGACCAGGTGTTGTTAAAACCACTTGTTTATGCAATTGCCGGAATCTTTCTTTTCTTTCTTATTCTGTTAACGGTAAAAGGATGGAAAACTATGAGATATGTTACTACAAAAGATATCAGTTCATCAGGAGAGGTGCCACTTGAGGATGAGAACCTTACTTTTTCGATCAATTTCTTTCAGCCTTTTTTGCGCGCTGCCGGGCCGGTGATGAAAAAGAGAATGATTACCTATTACCGTGAGTTTGGTAAAGCAATAGATATTCTCTTTGACTTTACCCGGCGTATCTATAATGGAAATGGCCAGACATATGCCATTTATGTTATGATATTTTTGGTGATATTATTACTGTTAAAAAACAATTTATTCGGTTAATATATTTAATATAATGGGAGAGATATTACAATATACATGGGGAGCAATAGTGTCGTTTGTGTTGGCCTTTTTTGTAGGAATTACCTATATGGGGCTGAGCCGAATAGTTACAGCTCGTGTACAAAACAGAATTGGTCCACCCTGGTATCAAAACTTTTTTGATGTATTCAAGCTTTTTTCCAAAGATACTTCTATACATCATGGTATTATGCATCACATGGGACCGGCTTTTATGATGGTTACCGCAGTAATGTCACTATTGATCATACCAATCTTTAATGGCGGCAGTTTTTTTACAAACCTCAATTTTCATGGCGATTTGATATTTCTGATTTACATCATGGTTTTCGGCCCCCTTGGGATGGCGCTGGGAGCAGGTCAGACCGGTAATCCGAATTCAGCTATAGGTGTTACACGTGGGCTCAGCCAGATTGTAGGCTTCGAAATTCCATGGGTAATGGCTCTTGTTGCACTGATGATTCAGTATAAAACAACTTCTATTGTCGACTTGATGAATATCCAGGCTGAGACGGGAAAATGGCTGATGTTCACATCACCTTTTGCTTTCATTGCCGCTGTACTGGCTATGCTTGGAATGTTCCGGTATGCTCCTTTTGATATTGTGGGAGCACCGCAGGAGCTGGCATCCGGACCTATGTCTGAAAATGGAGGAAAGTACCTGTTTGTTATGATGTCGTCCGGGGCAGTGTTTGCCTTTGCTAAACTTACTCTTTATGTAGATATCTTTATGGGTGGGGCAAATAACCTGATAATTCTTGTTGTCAAAACTTTTATTCTTTACTTGATTCCTGTGTTGTACGGGATCGTAAGCCCGAGGTATCGTACTGAGCAATCAGTACGCTTTTTCTGGGGCTGGCCAACACTATTTGGGCTGCTTGCAATTTTACAAGCTGCATTCTTATGATAAAAAAGTGAAAAGATGATAAACGATAAAAATTCACAGAAGATTGTAGATATTATCCGGAATTATGCCAGGAAGCACTCATTATGGATACTGGCGTATGGAACAGGATGCGGTGCAATTGAATTACCTCCCACAATGACTTCCAGGTATGATGCTGAGCGTTTGGGGGTACGGGGTGCTGCAACTCCACGGCAGGCTGATTTACTTTTGATCACCGGATATCTCACCACGAAATCACTTAAGCGGGTAATTCGTGTTTATGAACAAATGCAAGATCCCAAATATGTTATTGGCTTCGGTTCATGTACGATTAATGGTGGTATGTACTGGGATTCGTATAATACTATTAAGGCTCTTGACAGATATTTACCCGTGGATGTTTATATTAACGGATGTATGCCCCGGCCGGAAGCGGTCCTTTCCGGTTTTGCAAAACTTCAGGAGCTGATACAGGATGGAAAAGCAAACGGAGCAAAAGAGTATAAGGAGAATCTTAAATGGTATCGGGACAATCAGAAAAAAGTAATAACAAATTGGAAAATGCCTGAATATAACTGGTAACCAACATGATGATGGAAGAAATAAAAACAACAATAATTGATCGTATTAAGTTGCATTTCAGTGATGCCGTGGAGAAAGAATTTTCTTACAATCGCCTGGATTTCAGTGTAAAGAAAGAAACTGTTCCTTCTATTCTCTTCTACTTAAAAGAGGAAATGGGCTTTAAACATCTTTCTCATATCTCTTGTGTTGACTGGCTTGAAGAAGGTGAGTTCGAAATGATCTTTATCCTTTGGTCGCCCGAAGAAAAAATCAAAGTCTTTATCCATACACGTGTGGACAGAAGTAACCCGGTTATGGACAATATAGATATGATTTGGCGTCAGGCAAATACTTATGAACGTGAGATGAAGGAGATGTATGGTATTCAGTTTACCGGACTGGAAGCACCGGAAGAATTTTTGCTCGAAGATTGGAATGGACCACCGCCGATGCGACGGGATTTTGATACAGAAGCATATGCTGCTAAAACTTACTGGGAAAGGCCCGGTAGAGAAGATGCCCTGGATGTACGTGAAACTGTTGAGAAACGTACCGGCGAGGTATTACCTGAATTTGCCAAAAAATACAAACGATGAGAGAAAAAGCAACAACTCTGTATATTGGTCCGCAGCACCCCGGTATCACGGGTAATATGATGGTTAGATTAAAAGTGGAAGGTGATACAATTGTTAAGGCTGCAACCGAAGTGGGATACCTGCATCGCTCTTTTGAAAAACTGATCGAAAAAAGAAACTGGCTCCAGAGTTTTACACTACTCTGTCGTTTCTGTGTTCCCGAGCCCGATCCGGTGGAAGAGTCATATGCCCGTGCTGTGGAAATGATAGAAGGTCGCGAAGTTCCTGAACGGGCAAAATATATACGCGTTCTTGTCCTTGAGCTTGCCCGTATCGGCTCATACCTTCTTTGGTATGGAGGACAATCCGGATCACTCGGACTATACACAGTCGGACAGTGGAGTGTTGGTGACAGAAATTATATTCTTGATCTGTTTGAAGCTTTGACAGGTGCCAGGGTATATCATATGTATATCTGGCCGGGTGGTGTGCGCCGTGATTTTCCGAAAGGATTTGAAAAAAAGGTAATCGATACAATGGATTATTTGGAAAAACGATTGGATGACTACGATGATCTGATGTTCGATAATGCGATCTTCAAAAAAAGGACAAAGGGTGTAGGGATTATTGATAAGGAAAAGGCTGTTGAATGGGGTGTGGTCGGACCTCCCTTACGTGGATGTGGTATCCGAAGTGATATACGCATTGACGATCCCTACGAGATATATGATAAGCTTGATTTTATAGTTCCTGTTGAAGAAGGAGGTGACATTTGGACCCGTGCTCTGGTTCGCCGGCAGGAGATAAGACAATCCATCAGGATTATCAGGCAGGTTATTGACAATATCCCAGGAGGGGAATATTATAACAAAGTTCCCAATCCGCAGAAATGGGCTTTACCCAAAGGCGATGCTTATGCCCGTACTGAAGCGGTAAGGGGTGAGGTAGGTATGTATCTTTCGAGCGACGGAAGTATAAATCCCCGCAGGGCACATTTTAAGGGTGCGGCTTATGTACATGCTATTACATTGCTCGAACATCTGCTGGTGGGTGAAAATCTGGCTGATGTGGCTGCAATAATGAATAGTTTGGGTACATGCCCGCCGGAAATTGAACGATAGGTTAACATTGTTAAGGAAAAAAATATGAGTTTTGATCTGAAAGGTACACTGAAACCACTAACAGCACTTAAACAGTTTGGGAAGAAACCGCATACACTGACCAATGTTCCGTTTATTCCCAGGGAGGCTGCTGATCGGTACCGTGGATTGCATTATAACAACCTCGACGAATGTATCGGTTGTGGAAACTGTTCTACAATCTGTCAGAATCAGGCTATTGATATGATTCCTGTTGATGGGATTGAAGGGAAAAACGGAGATTCAGGATTACGGCCCAGGGTGGATCACGGACGTTGCTGCTGGTGTGGTTTGTGTGTTGATGTTTGTCCTACCGGAAGCCTCAGTCTTACAAAAGACTATGTTTATGTTAGCGAAGACGCTGATTCATTTCTCTGGACTCCTGGCGTGGATAATCCGGAAGGAGATGAAAGAGTATCTTTTTTCAGTACCAAAGAGACATCACTCAATGACCTGGGACGAATACCGATGCCTGAACTGGAAGGAATGGAAAGGATCAAATCATTTGCGGAGGTGGTACTGGGTTACAATGAAGAACAGGCGCGTGCCGAAGCCAGCCGTTGTATCAGTTGTGGTTTGTGTACCGAGGCTTGTCCTGAGCATATGCATATCCCTGAATATATTAATGCCATTGCCGGAGGAAACGATGAAGATGCCGTTCGTATAATATATGACAATAATCCATTACCTGAAATGTGCGGTAAGGTTTGTACCCGCAGGTGTGAAGATATTTGTGCTATTGCTCACAGGGGCGATCCCATCGCCATCCGGTGGTTGAAACGTTATGCCACCGAAACGGTCGAAAATGCAGATCTGTTGAAAGAAATTATTAATCCGGAAATAAAAGAACCCAATGGCTTTAAAGTTGGAATTATTGGTGCCGGACCCTCAGGTTTAACAGCAGCCTATTACCTGGCACTAAAAGGATTCGACTGTACTATTTACGAAGCTAACTCTAAAGCAGGAGGTATGACCATGTACGGGATACCAAGATACCGGTTCCCGGAAGATAGCCTGGATAAGCAGATTGAATATATTCAGAAAATCGGAGTCAGGATACACTTTAATACTAAAGTAGGAAAAGATATCTCTTTTGTGGAGGTTTACCATAACTATGATGCTGTATTTATGGGTGTAGGTTTTCCAAAACCCTGGACATTGGGTATTGAAGGAGAAGAGCTTCATGGCTCAATTCAGGCTGTTAACTTCCTCTACGAAATCAATAACGGGAAAAAGATTGACATTGGTGATAAAGTAATTGTTATCGGTGGTGGTAATGTAGCTATTGATGCCGCCAGGGTTTCTGCCCGGTTAGGTGCTGATGTTACTATTCTTTACCGGCGTCGTGTTCAGGACATGCCGGCCGACTGGGAAGAAATAGAAGGAGCTGAAGCGGAAGGAATACATATCATCTCGCAGGCCATACCAATACAGTTCCACGGAGATGAAAAGAGACATATTACTACTGTCGAATATCTCAAAGCCGAAATGGAGCCTGATGAACATGGCGGACGGCCAAAACCGATTGCCATTGAAGGAAGCAATACGGTTATTGAGGTAACTGCAGTCCTTGGAGCGATTGGGCAACAGGGTGATTACAGTTTCCTGGAAGAGGAATTTGACAAAAAAGTAAAAATCGAACGGGGCCGCATTGTCGTAAATGAAAAACAAGAAACCACTCTTAATAAACTGTTTGCCGGGGGAGATTCTGCTAACAGAACAGCAGATGCTATCAGTGCTATTGCCGACGGATACCGTGCTGTCAAAGGTATTGAGGAACTGCTGATGAAAGGAAAATAGAACTTTGTGTTAAAGTACTGGACATGTTCATGTCATCATTTTTTTTTCATAGATTTCTGCAACGCATCCACTTATAAGTTAAATATTCTATATTTGAAGTTAAATGTTTTCATATAAGAAAATTTGATTTATGATTTTCAAAGAAAAGTTATTGTTGTGTTTCTCCCTGTTAATGGTTGTAAGTTTATTTTCATCTTTTGCTCAGAACGCAAGTTTGAAAGAAAATGAGGCAGAATTCCCTAC